>NZ_JBEYVO010000030.1:0-185973 GCF_040644055.1 Streptomyces sp. NPDC047043 | reverse complement strand
CAACCTCGCCAAGCGCATAACAGACGAGACCACACCAACCTGGCGAGGGACCTACTAGAACAGAAAGGGCAATTCGGCTAGATCAAATGCCCTCTAAGAGGGTGTTTTCGGGCAGGACGGCTCCAGAAGCGAAGTGTCCACCTACTGGTGGGGGTCACCACTGCAGGTCAGGGGACGCCTTACGCTGGTGAGATTGGCGTTGAAAGACTGCGATGTCGCGGCCCAGGACCGCGACAAGACTGCCATCGTGGGCTGTTCCAACGGCGTGCAGGCCCGGCACCACGAAGTTCTGCAACGGTGTCCGTGTTCGTATATCCCAGACACGAAGGTACTTCCCTGAGCCGATGACGGCGATGGGGCGGCCGTCGATGATCGTGCACGCCACAGCGTGAACCGGGCCGTCGAGTCCGGTGAGAGGGTTGCCGATCTGACGGCCGGTGGCTACATCCCACACATACACACTGCCGCCGCTGCCGCCGCTGAAACGGCTGCCGCGCGTGCCGACGACGGCGACGGGACGGCCATCGAGGACGGCACACGCCACGGCGGAGACCGAACTATCGAATCCGGTGAAGGGTTCGCCGATCAGGCGGCCGGTGGCCACATCCCACACATACACAATTCCGGGGAGGTTGCCGGAAAGGTTGCCGGTGCCTGTGAAGGCGATGGTGCGGCCGTTGAGGACGGTGCACGCCACGGCGAGCACCGGATCACTTGGTCCGGTGAGGGGTTCGCCGATCGGGCGGCCGGTGGCCACATCCCACACATACACACTGCGTTCGCTGCCAACAGCGGCAGCGACGGCAACAGGACGGCCGTCGAGGACGGCACACGTGACGGTGAATGAGGCGCCGAGCAGGACGGTGCGGGGTTCGCAGACGTGGCGGCCTTCGGCTAGATCCCACACATGCATTTCGCCGCTGACCTCGCCGTTGGTCAAGTAGGCACCGGCGATGATGACGGCAATGGGGTGGTCGTCGAGGACGGTACATGCCACGGCAAACGCCGGATCGCAGAGTTCGCGTCTGGTGGGGGGTTTGCCGATCTGACGGCCGGTGGCCACATCCCACACATACACACTGCGTTCGCGGCCGTCGGTGCCGGTGATGGCGATGGGGTGGCCGTCGAGAACGGCACTCGTTAGGGCAAAAATTCGGCCGCTACCGGAGACCGTGCGCGGCTCGCTGGTCGCAACATGCTCGGACAGTTCCCAGAGACGCGCGGTGCCGCCTTCGTCGCAGGTGAGGACGATGGGGCGGCCGTCGAGGACCGTGCACGCCGCGGCGTACACCGGATTGCTTGGTCCGATGAGGGGTTTGCCGATCGGGCGGCCGGTGGCCACATCCCACACATACGCACTGCCGCCGCGGTCCATGGAGGCGGTGACAGCGACGGGGCGGTCGTCCAGAACCGTGCACGCCACCGTGTGTACCGGGCCGTCGAGTCCGGTGGGGGGGTTGCCGATCTGACGGCCGGTGGCCACATCCCACACATACACACTGCCGTTGAGGCCGCCGGTGACAGCGACGGGGCGGCCGTCGAGAACCGTGCACGCCACGGCGTACACCGGGCCGCCGGGTCCGGTGAGGGGGTTGCCGGTCTGACGGCCGGTGGCCACATCCCACACATACACACTGCCATTGCGGCTGTTAGGGCCGGTGCCGGCGACCGCGACAGGACGGCCGTCGAGGACTGTGCACGTCAGAGCGCACACCGGGCCGTCGAGTCCGGTGAGGGGGTTGCCGGTCTGACGGCCGGTGGCCACATCCCACACATACACACTGCCATTGCGGCTGTTAGGGCCGGTGCCGGCGACCGCGACAAGACGGCCGTCGAGGACGGTACACGCCACGGCCCGCACCGGGCCGTCGAGCCCGGTGAGGGGGTTGCCGATCTGACGGCCGGTGGCCACATCCCACACAGTCACGCTGCCGCTGAGGCCGCTGAGGCCGCCGGTGCCGACGACGGCGACAGGATGGCCGTCGAGGACCGTGCAGGCCATGGCAAGCACCATGCCGTCAAGTCCGGTGAGGGGTTCGCCAACCTGACGGCCGGTGGCCACATCCCACATGTGCAAACTGCCGTAGGTGCCGGTGATGGCGATGGGACGGCCGGCGAGGACGGTACATGCCACGGCCCGCACCGGGCCGTCGTGTCCGGTGAAGGTGTGGCGTAGTGCTCGGGTGAAGTCGTTGCCCGTGGCCCACACGGGAACCCATTCGTCCGGCTGCGCGTAGCCGTTGAGTCCTTCGAGCAGCGTGGTGGCCTCGGCGCGGGCGGCGTTGAGGGCCAGGAGGTGGCGGCGGATTGGAGGAGGAGCGGTGGCGTGGAGATCGAAGGAGGTCCGGTAGACGGCAGCGGTCAACCGCGCCTGAGTGCTTGAAGCGTCTTGCAAGTGGGGGGCGAGGCCGTGCGGGACGGCGTGGACCAGGTATTCGCTGATGTTGAGGATTTGGTCGATACGACCTGCTGCCGCGGCGTGGGTAGCGAGATGGTGGAGGGTATAGGGGTGGGCACGGGACCAGTCGCGGGTGGCGTCGCCGCGGTAGGGGACGCAGTCGGTGAGGACGTCCACGAATGCTGCGTGGACGGCGGTCGCGTCGGCGTCTTCGCGGAGGTGTTCGGTGAGGGCCTGATGGTAGAGCCGGTAAGCGGAGCGGCCTGACTCGGTGGCCTCGACGACGTAGGAGCCAGCGCTGTGACGCAGCCACAGCAGGTCTTCGTCGGTGTAGGTGCGGCCGGAGATGGCGGAGGCGAGGGGCGCCCAGATGTCTTCCCAGGGCAGGCCCTGGCCTTCGGCGTAGGCGAGAGGTCGCAACAGGTCCGCGGCGCGCTGCGCGTCGGGGCCGAGGCGGCGGGTGAGGTCGTCGCGCATGGCCTGCCCGGCGTGGCGGGGCAGACTGGCGCGCCAGCGCGGGTTGCGCGGGTCGGTGACGACGGTGTCGGCGGAGGCGAGGGTGAAGGAGGCGAAGCGGGCGACGAGGAAGGAAGTGCCCGCAGCGGCGGCGACTGCCCGGGCGACTGGTGCCAGGACCTCAGGGTGGTTCCGATAGGGGGAGGTACTGCGGCTTTGGAGGAGGTTGCGCACCGTGTAGGCGAGCAGCGCCTCCGGGTCGGCGTACTGCGGGCTGTCGAGATCGATCACCATGCCGTCACGATGGGCCGAGCGGCTGCCGACGCCGAGCCGGTCCAGCAGGTAGGGGCGGGTCCCCAGGAGGAGGCGGATGCGCCCGCGGGAGTGCTCGATGAGGGGCCGCACGATCTGCGAGCACAGGCTGCCTGGGGTGGCGGCCTCGTCCAGGGCGTCGATGAGGACCGTGAACGGCCGCCCACCTTTGTCATACCGACGTTCCAAGGCTTCCAGGAACTCGCCCACGGTCGCGCACCTGAAGCCAGCGGCGGCCGCGAGGCCGGAGAGGACCTGGCTGTCAGTGAGATTTTGGGCGTACAGGACTACGTCAATGGCGTTTTCCCCGGGAATCCACTCGGGGTGGAGGCCGAGGGCGTCGACGGGCACGGTGCGCCGTCGTTCGGGCATCGTGAGGGCGGCGACGAGCCCCAGAACAGCCGTCTTGCCCGATCCTGGACCGGCAGTAACCACCCGCACGCTCCCGCTTGCCCCAACAACGCGGGGGATGTGACCCTCCTGGGTGTGGTCGCCGTGCTGGTTGAGCCATGCGGCGAGTTCAGCGAGGGCCCGATGGCGGCCGCAGAACCACCAGCCGTGGGCTGTGTCTCCGTGGTAGCCCATCGCTCGGATCAGGAGGCGGGAGGTGAACTCCGTCTCCCGTTGCAGGGCGTAGGCGTCGAATTCGGCGGCACCCTGCAGGGCGAGGTCGACGTCGGTGAGCCGGACGTCGTGCCGCGGATTGGTGAGGAAGTCGGGCGGTTCGCCTGCGAGCCCAAGTAGGGACAGGCTGATGTGCTGGTAGCCGGGTTTGTCGTCGTGGTCGTTCATCTGCTGCACCACGGTGGACACCGACAGGTGGGTCGGCGCGTGGCCGGCGGTGGCCTGGCTGTTGACGGCCTGGACGAACAGGTGGGGGAAGAGGCCCGCTTGAGCCTGCTGGTGGGGCTGGGCGGACGACACGATCACTAGCCCCGTACTGGTGGCGCTCTGCGCCGTCTGCGTGCCAAGGCGCTCAAGGGCGGCTGCGGCGAGTTCGTTGCCGCCCTGCCCGGAGTAGCAGGTATCCAGGATGAGTAGGAGTCGGCGCACGCGAGTGCCGCGGAAGACCCGCACCAAGTCCGCGGTCGGCAGGGAGGTGAAGGGGACATCGGCGGGGTCGGTGTCGGCCATCAGAAGCACATGCTCGCTGCCGTCCTCGAGGATTTCGCCGTGACCAGAGAGGTAGACGACGACCAGGTCGTCTTCGCGCCTGTCATCCGAGGTGCAGAACGCGCGCAGCTGCTCCCTCAGCTGCTGTGCCGTCGGGTCGAGGCCGAGTGCCGTGTGATGCTGATACCCGAGCTGTTCGGTGAACAGCTCGATGATCTGATCACGGGCCTGGACGAGCCCGGGCCTGTTCCAGGCCGCGCACTTGGGGTAGCGGGAGACGGCGACCGCGATCAGATACCGGCGCGGGCCCTCCCCGGGCTGTACGCCGCCGTCGATAGGGGTGGTCATGCGAGGCCGTCCGCGATCGCCTGCCCGCACAGCCTGTCCGTCAGATACGCGGACGCGTCATGCGCATGCGCGCCGTTGTGCACGATCGCGCAGCGGACCCGCTCCCCGAATGCTGGCCGCAGATCCTTCACCAGGGCGACGACGTCCCCGGCATCGGCAAGGTTCGTCCACACCAGGCGATCTTCGCTGCCCGGCCACACTCCACGCGGCTGCTGGCCGAACCTGAGAGGCGACGGCTGCAGGCGGTGAAGGATCAAGTGGGGGATGCCTAGCGGTGAGCCGATCGTGACCAGAGCCCGCACCTGGTGTCCGGGCCGCGCACACAGCGCCTCGTAGGCGACGACCGAGCCCAGCGAGTGCGCGACGACGACTCTCGTGTCCTCGGTGATCTGCTCCGCCACCCTGGTCAGGGCCTGGGCACGCACGTCCGGGTCGGTGAGGTAGCGGTGCACCTGTTTCAGGTCGAACACCATCGCTCGCAGAGCGACGCCGGCGAAGAACCGCGAGCCCGACAGGGCCCGCAACGCGGCCTGCACCGACCGGGGCGTGGCCACCAGCGTGTCCGCGTCCGGCGGCACCACGGCCGGGTCGCTCTCGGCGGCCGACGTCCACCAGGCAAGCAGCAGCTCCTGCTCGAAGCCTTCGGCGACATCGACAGCCGTGTAGGGCGGGTCACCTGTCGTAAGGAACTCCCCTTCGGGGCGGAACAAGTTGCCGTAGAACGCCACCGTCACATCCGCCTCCCCCAGACGGTCTGCGGCGCCGTTGTGCTGGAGACCGTCGTTGAGGGCCGGTAACCACTCTTTGCGCAGCGTCGCCTCGCCCAGTGTCTGCTTGCCGATCCCGTGGACCGTCACCACGCGCGCCATGCCCCATGCCCCCCGAACTCGCCTCACGTGCTGTGGTCAGCACTGTAGGGCGAGGCAGGTCACCGAACACCACACTCTCCAAAGTGCCCCTGCCCGGCAGCGCGACGACAACACGCCCTCGGCGAGGCCAACAGGGACCGGAGTTGAAACCGCAAGCATCTGGGGCTGGCTGGAGCCGGACAACCGGGGCCAGGTCAAGGCTGGAAAGCCACCAGTGTGGGCCTGTACGCGCGGCGATCCTGGGAATGACTGCCGAGCCGATCCCGTACAGCACGACTCCGATGAGCATTCGCAGGCGCTCGTCCTCGTCGTCGGTGACTCCGTGGACTTCGGCGATCGACAGCGCGAAAAGGGACCTCAGCTGAAGAGACGAGACCACCTCGCCTGCCGACGCGACGCCCGAGCCGAGGTCGGCGCGGCCGCAAACGCTCCCACTACGGCACCCCTCCCGGCGAAATCCCTGACGTACTTCCGCTCCAGGTCGCGGATGATCTGTGCCGGTGTCGCCTCCGGGTTCCGTCGGCGGGCCCGGGCGACGTTCTCGCGAGCCCGTGGGCGCTGGTCCTCGATTACCTGGTTCAGGCGATCGCGGACCTGTTGCCCATAGGGGGCTCTGCCGGTGGCTAGGGCGGAGTTCTTGGCCCCACCTCAGGGCGGCCTGGCGTGGGCGCCGCCATAGCCACCAGGGCCTGATGGCCGAGCGGGCCTGGGAGCTTCCGGCTGCTGGCGGAAGCGTGCTGGACCGGTGGCCGGACATCGCGGCCGCCGTCTCCACGCAGCTGTCCGACCATGTCGAAGCGGTCGCCTTCCACCCGGAGACCAGGCAGTTGGATCTGCGTCCCGACTCGCCCGCCTACGCCACACAGTTGAGGCTGATCAGCGCGCACATCGTCGTCACGGCCAACCAAGCCGTTGGCGCTGACGCCGTGCGCAGCATCCGGGTCTTGCCCGTTGGGGCCGCGACCGAGCACCGTACGAAGCTGCCCTTCCCGGCGGCCGCGGCCCCGACCGAGGCCCCGGTGAAGACCAGGGAGTCGGCGTCCGTGGGCTTCCACCAGGCGCTCGCCGCGCACCAGGCGGCCCGGCCCGAGCGGCACGTCGATGCAGGCATCGCGGAAGCAGTGGAGCGGCAGACCCGGGCGATGCAAGAGCTCAGCGCGAAGGCGTTCCCGGAGGAGGAGACCGGCTCGGACGACCAGTCGGCTCCGATCGAGGCGACGCGTGGGCAGCGCCGTCGCGAAGCCGACGCCACCCGCGCGGCCGCCTTGCGCCGGGCTCGGGCCGAGCGGGCTCAGCGACCGGCCGAGGACGGGACATCGCAGCTCCCGGAGGGCAGGCAGTCGGCGTAAACGTCCAGGCCAGACGGATTGTCAGTGCCGGCCCCTACAGTCCTCAACGACGTTGGTCCGACGGACAGTTGAAGGGGGTGGGAGGAGTGCCGCAGGAGATCCTCCGGGCATTCAAGTTCGCAGTGGACCCCACCCCGTCCCAAGTAGAGGCGTTCACGCGGCACGCTGGCGCCGCCCGGTGGGCGTTCAACCATGCGCTGGGCATGAAGGTGGCCGCGCACGAGCAGTGGCGGCGCGAGGTCCAGGCCTTCGTGGACCTCGGTATGGCGGAGGCTGAGGCCCGTAAGAAGGTGCGGGTGCCGACGAAGCCGGTGATCCAGAAGCGACTCAGATCAAGGGCGACTCCTGGCCTTGGTGGCTTCCCGGAGGGCGTGTACGGGCCGGAGCGGCCGAGCCCGTGGTGGCACGAGGTCAACACCCACGCGTTCCAGTCCGCGTTTATCGACGCGGACTGGGCCTGGAAGAACTGGCTGGGCTCGGTGCGGGGTACCCGGGACGGTGGTCGATGCGTTCACGGCTCCGGAGATCGCGGCTCGGATCCGGGACGAGCGCCGGGCGAGTGCGTTGCGGCGGCTGCTCGTGAGCGAGGGGGCCGAGGCGGAACACCGAACCCGGTGACCGGGAAACCCACCGTCGGCAGGAAGTACGCGCCGAGCACCCGGGCACACTGCGAGACGGTAGTGCGCTCATTCTAGGACTTCCACCTGGACCGCAGCACCGGGTCGCTGCTGGTCAACCCCTTCCCTCTCGTCCGCAACCGGCGCTCAGTCAGAGCCAACGCCCACCACAACCCTGAGAAGCCCGAAGAACCAGCGCACCGGCCGCTAAAGGCTCAAGGTGAGCCGCTCCGGGGCTGATGGATGCTCAGGATTGTTCCGAGCCCCTCAGCCGTTTCGCGGCGGTGGTCCGAGTTCGGTGAGCATCTCCGTGAGCTGCTCGATGCGGGGATCTTCGGCGTGGCCCTCCCTGCGGATGATGTCCAGTACCTCCTGGAGGAACTTCCTCGCCTGGCCGGGGTCGCCGGCCTGCTGGTGGTGGAGGCCGAGGAAGTAGAAGCTGCGGGTGAGTACCGGGTGGTATGGGCCGGCCTTGGTCCTGGCCTCGTCGAAGAGTTCCCCCGCGCGCTCGGGGTCGCCGCCGAGCACGTGGTAGTACAGGCCGATGTTCTGGGTGGCCTCAGCGCAGGCGGGGTGGTCCTCGCCCAACGACCTGGCCGCCATGTCCCGTGCGTGCACGGCGAGTTCCAGCGCGTCCTCCTGCAGGGGATGGCCGGGCTCGAGGATCACCGCACGCACATACTCGTTCTCCCGTTCTGCGGCCGACTCGTACCACTTGGTGCGCCGCTTGGCCTTCTTGCCCACTGGCTGCCTCCTACGCACCGGTGAAGGTGAACGGAGCCCAGAACGCCGGGTGGGCGTACGGACGGTCGTCCGGGGCGCCAGCCAGCATGAGCTCCGTGTAGGGCTCGATGAAGCGGTCGTGGCCGTCGGTGACGAGCCGCTCGTAGACAGCGGCCAGTTCGGCGCGGGTGCTGTCCCGCAGCCAGAGCTGGGCGCGCCGCAGGGCGCGCGCCGGGTCGCCGACTCCTGTGGTCGGCTTGCCGGCTGTGCCCGCCCCGTCGCGCTCGGCCGCCGTCAGTTCGGTGTAGAACCGCTGCATGAGCAGCGCGGTGCTCCGGTCGTCCGCGGCCCACAGGGTGCTGACCACGGCGGCGGCTCCGGTCTGGAGGAACACGGTCACCAGTCCTTCGTGCTCGTCCCAGGGCAGGCCGTGTTCCACCAGCCCGGTGTCGCAGGCGGACAGGCAGACGAGCCGGGCCTTCTGCAGGTCCTGCCCGAGGATGTCCTGGAACGACAGCCCCTTGTCGCCCAGGTGCAGGATCGCCGGCGGATCCCACGCCAGCCGGAAGCCCGGCCCGGCCAGCGCCCAGCCCGCGCCGTGGCATGCGAGATGGACGACCGCTGCGTCGGCCATGCCGTCTAGGACCCGTTCCCGTGTCGCCTCGCGGTCGAGGAGGGGGGCGCTGTCCAGCATTGTGCCGATCAGCTCGACCTCGTAGGGGACGGCGGGCAGTGGAGGCAGTGAGGGGTAGCGGCTCACCCCTGCGATGAGGGCCTGTCCTGCGGTGCGCCGTCCGCCGCGCCGGGTGTGCAGCAAGGAGCGGATCGCGGCAGACGGGGCGTACTCGACGACCACCTCGTCCAGGAGGTGGCGCGCACCCGGTCCGTCCGTGATGACGGCCGCATGCAGGGGCAGGAACTGCAGTCCGGCGGCCGGCACCAGGACGACCCTCGAACTGCCTAGCTCGCGGAGCCGGTACGCGAGTGCTCCGAGCAGCGTCCGGCCGAGGTCGCCGCAGACCGCGCTCATGGTGGTCCGCCAGCGTTCCTCACCGGCCGCGTCCTTGTGTCGGCGCCGGTAGGCGGTCAGCCAGCCGGCGTTGGTCACGGCGTCTGTGCCGAGGGCTTCGGCGGTGCGGCCATCGTCCACGTCGTCAGCGCCCTCGGCGTCGCCCTCGAGCCACCGGTCGATGTCACGTGTCGTCACGGTGGGGAAGTCAAGGACGTTCTCCGGCGCGATGCACCGGTCGGTGTCCGTGACGATGAAGAGGGCTCCGCCGACCGGGCTGATCAGCGGTACGACGAGCGCGGTGCCGGGCTCCTGGGGGGCGAGTTCGGCGATCGACACGGCAGACCGCGCCGCCGGCACCGTGGCCGTGAGTTCGGCGTACTCGCGGCGGAGCAGTGCCAGGCGCTCGGAGTCTCCGAGGAAGATCATGCCTCCGTACTCACGGGCCTCGAGATCGCGAATCTCCCGGCGCAACTGCGTACGTTGCGCGTATTCCGGCGCGTCGGACAAGCCCGCTTCCGCGTCGTCGGTCAGGCGGTCCAGCAGCAACCGGCCACGGCCCGCCTCGAGCGTCAGGACGGCCTGGTCCGGATCCCCCTGCCGGTAATGGCAGTACGCGAGGCAGTGCGCCACGTCCGATACGCCGACTGCCGCCGCGCGGCGTCCACTGACCGTGGCGGGCTCGCG
This sequence comes from Streptomyces sp. NPDC047043, assembly GCF_040644055.1. NCBI lineage: Bacteria > Bacillati > Actinomycetota > Actinomycetes > Kitasatosporales > Streptomycetaceae > Streptomyces > Streptomyces sp. NPDC047043. The sequence continues at coordinate 176,092 of NZ_JBEYVO010000030.1, read as the reverse complement.
CGCCACCTCCAGGGCGAGGGACAGCGCCTCGGCGTAGTGCGGGAGCGCGTCCGCCCAGCGCCCGCGGCGCAGGTGCAGGTCGGCGAGTTCCCGCAGCGCTCCGATGCGTGCGGTTCGGTGGGTCGCACCGGTGAGGGCCTGTGCGGCCGCCGCGAAGTGTTCGGCGACGATGTCATCGGCAGCCGGTCCGCCCGCGTGGGCGAGTCGGCCGATGGCGAGCTGCAGCCGCGCCCAGCGGGCGGTGTCCCGGGAGCGGTCCGTTCGGGCCAGGGAGCGGGAGTACTCCCCGAGGGCAGCCTGCCGGGCGCGCGCGGCACCCGTCTCCCTCGCCACCAACACGTACCAGTCGCCGAGGAGTTCGTAGGCGGCGGCAATTGCGGGCCCTGAGTCATTCGTCCGGTACACCGCGAGTGCCTTGTCGAGGTGGCGCCGCGCGTTCGGCCAGAGGTCGGGGTGGCGCAGCAGCGTGATCGCCATCTCCGCCTGGACGTCCGCCCAGAGCGGCGATCCTTTGGCATAGAGGTCGAGGGCCTCGCCGAAGAAGCTCAGCGCTGCCTGCAGATCCCACTCCCCCAAGCCAGCAGTCGGGCTGCGATCGCGGAACGCCTTGCCGCGCAGCACACGGGTCGCCGCCCACAGGCCCTTGCCGATCTTCTTTCGGCTCAGGGAGTCGCTGTGCACCAGGATGCACTGGATGTTCTCCTCGCGGTCGCCCTCGGTCCGCCGGTCGTACGCGATGGCCAGCCGCGCGCGCGTCCGGTTGTGCCACGGACGGACCCGCAGCTTCTCGGTGAGACGGCGGATCAGGGCTTCGACGTCCTCCTCGCTGTCCGGTCCAGTCGCTGGGCCGTCAGGCGACACGGTATGTCTCGCGGAGCTGCCAGTAGCCTTCTCCGTGCGGGCGGATGCTGGAGAGTGCTTCGAGCTTTCGCAGTGCCCGGGTGAACCGGACCGGGGTGAGGGGCTCCAGAGCGAACTCTGGCCGGTGCCGAGGGCTTCGACGTCCACCTCAATGTCCGGTCCAGTCGCTGGGCCGTCAGGCGACACGGTATGTCTCGCGGAGCTGCCAGCAGCCTTCTCCGTGCGGGCGGATGCTGGAGAGTGCTTCGAGCTTTCGCAGTGCCCGGGTGAACCGGACCGGGGTGAGGGGCTCCAGACCGAACTCTGGCCGGTGCCGGTCGCTGGCGGCACGCAGTTCGTCCTCGGTCGCCGACTTCTCGTCGCGGTCGGCGGCGGTCTGTGCGAAAGACCAGAAGAGGCTCGCCTCGTCCTCTCCGATCGGGGCGGTCATGGTGTCGGCGAGGGCCTGCGCAATGGTCAGTACGCCAGCGGTGATCACCAGCGGGTTAGGGCCTGCCAGAACCGCCTGGAGCGCGGTGACGGAGGTGGCCCCCAGTTTGAGCAGGGCCGCGAAGTCCACCCGGAAGTTGCGCAGTTTGAGGCTCGTGCCGCCGCCGACACCGCCGGGTGCCAGGGTGATCCCTCGGTCCGCCGCGGTGGCGGGGGAGGCGTCGAGGTCCACCACTGCCAGCGCCCCCAGCAGCGCGGCCCGATCCGCTCCGGGAACCCGGGCGACGATCGCGTCCTGAGCGGCGAGCCGGCCGGCGAGCAGCTTGCGGCCGGTTTCGGCGGTCGACAGCAGCCGTACGACAGTGAGTGCGGCGGCCGGGTGCTCCGCGGTGCGCCGCTCGTCCGACAAGGTCGCGGCGGCGGAGTCGAGTTCGCGCTCGATGATCAGCCAGCCCCCGGCCGGGAGGCTGCTGCGCAGCGCAGGGCGGATGCGGTGGACAGCGACCGCCATGAGATCCGGTCGGCTGATGGAAGCAGACGCCACGGCGCCCCCCTGACTTGTGACCCCAACCCTGGGCACGAGCTTGCCGCATGCGCGGTGCGACACGCCATACGCACCGGATACGACCATGCATGCGCGGAGCTGTCCACGCTGTCATGCGGAGCCGGGCAAAGACTGCGTGCTCGTCGAGGGGACCGACACAGGGAATAGGCGCAAGTATCCCCATGACGAGCGGGTGCAGTTGATCCTCGACGAGCGCAAGGCAGCCAAGCAGAAGCAGACCCCCGCGGGCGTGGCGGGCGGACGAGGTGACCTGCCCGGACTGCGGCAAGGGCTACCGCACAGCCCTGCGAGAGCCCGGCCGGCCCGCACCGCTCCCGCGTCGAACTCGCCAGGGTATACAGCCGCCTGCGCAAGCCCCCGCCGAAGGGGTGAGCAGGAAGGACCGCCGGGGCCCCACGGCATGACCCGGGTGACATTTCGCCGAAGTCGCCCGTCGGTGGGTCGGGGCCGCCCGGTGGTGCGGCGCGACGGCCGCGGGCTGCTCGGCTCGGTACGCCGACGCGCAGCTTGTGCGCGAGCCGGGCTCTGCGGCTGTTCCTTTGCGCAACGAGTTCAGTCTGGCCGGAATACTACTTTGGCGGCGCCGGCGGTCACGATGGTTGTGAGGATCCACCCGGTGATGATCAGCACCCAGCTTATGAACAGCGAAGCTCCTGTCGGGTGCCAGGCCGAGGCTTGTCCCAGATCAACAACCGGTAGCAGGAGGTCGAGGGCGTAGGCCGGTGGACTCCAGGCCAGCCCCTCTCCTGGTTTCTGAGGCGGCGGGGGGAAGTTGGCAAACCACACTGTTGCGTAGGCCCACAGGACCTGGATGATAATCCAGGCGCGTCCAGGCAGGTATCCGTAGCCGAATGTCAGGTCCTGGGTGTATTCCCAGATCTTGAGTGGTGCGGGAAATTGCTGTCGGCGGCGGCGTCGTTTGCCCAGCAGCACCATGTCGGCTGCGTGATCGTCGCCGCTGGCGCGGAGTGTGGCGGCAAGCGCGTCGTACGGTTCGGGGGAGTACTCCGGCGTCGCCGACTCCACCCAGGCGAGGCGCTCAGTGAGCGGGAAATGGCGAAGAGGGGACAGGTATCCGTACCGGAAGCCGCTCATGGCAAGCATGGCCAGGTCCCTTGGCCAGCTGGTGGGGCTGTCTCGCAAGATCCCTACCGTTGCGTGACTCACGTCCACTACCGGCCGGAGATGGTTCCATGCGTCGAACCTTAGATCCGGATTGAAGACGAGCTCCGGGGTCTGAATGCGGCGCAGTGACAGGTTCTGGTGTTGACCCAGGGCCACGACAGCGCGGTTGATTACCAGGGAGGTGCCGAAGGTTCCGCCGTCGAGGCAGATGCGGCCCTCCACCCTGGGGCGGAGGTCAGCCTCGGGTTCTCCGGGCGGAAGAGACTCCGGGCCGCTTCCCCAACTCAAGATCATCTCGTGTGCGACGGTGATGCGGGGTGCGTGCAGGGCCGTGCCGTCGGGATTGCGCAGGGCGCTGCCGCGCAGCGAGAAGTCTCCGCCGATGTTCGCCCCTCGCAGCGACATCGCTCCGGTGAGCCGGAGGCTGTCGGCGATGACGTCCTGGGCCACGGTCAGCCCGTCGGCGTCGACGGCGGCTGGCCCGGGTGCGCCAACGCGCACGGTCGACTTGGACAAGCTGAAGTCCATGCCGATCTGGGCCTGCTGAATTGTGATGCCGTCCGTCACCAGACACTGCTCCAGCAGCAGGCTTCCACGTGAGGTAAACCCTTCTGCCTCGACTCGAGGTATCCAGCAATGACGCAGGTGCACGCTGTTTGCCTGGGCCCCTGTCAACCGAAGTGGCATCTCCAGCTTGCAGTCCACGAGTTCTAGGAGCGTTCCCGTCTCGGCGCCGGACAGGTCGAGGAAGCCGGTGACACAGGCACCCTTGAGCCGAACCGCAGCAGCATGGCCGGTGTGTGGTGCCGGCCCGCGCAGAAGCAGGCGCACGATGACGAAGCCGCGGATCCGGCGTTCCGGTGCCCAGTCGGTGTCGTCGGCCAGCGGATCGTCGTCGGCGGCGCGGCCGGTGCTCAAGTCGAGCTGTCTGCCGTATCGGTAGGCGTCCCAGAGATTCCGTTCGGCCGTCGAGAAATCAAGGTCCGCTGGCGGCCCATCATCCGGATCTCGATCTGGCACCGTTCCCCCCGTCCCTTGTGCTGGAACAAGGATCGACGGCCAGCGCCCTCTTGCCCAGAGGGCCGATGGGTACAGGGTGCTGGCCGACCCCCGACCGCGCGTGGTCAACGTGCGGATTCGGCATCCGGTGCGTGGGCCGCCCGCGGCGTGCTGGTGCCGGGCCGACCGCGGATCGGGCGTGGGGATCAGAAGTTGGAGATGACGTTCGTCATCCTCTCCTGCCAGCCCAGGTGGAGGATGGTCAGAGCGGTAGTCCAGTCGGGGACGATCGCGTTCTGCGCGACCGCGAGCGTGACCTGGTCCTTACAGACCGCGGTGTGCAGCTTGGTCTCCACCGGGTCCTTCTTATTGTTGGCGCCGGAGCCCGAGCGGTGGCCGGGCTCGGCGGGCTCCACCCACAGGTTGCGGTAGTCGTTCGGGTCGCCGCCCAACTGGAGGCTGATAGCAGGTGGTCGAACTCGGCATCGCCCATGTGGCCCGTGTAGCCATAGGAGGCTGCGTTCAGCTTCTTCTCCTTGCCAATCACGGATGCGGGCGGGCGGATGCCGGAGGTGTAGCCGCCCTTGCGGCAGATCGTCGACTTCAGGTTCGCCTGCGTGACCGCCGGGCGCGGAGTTGTCCACGCTGTCACGCGGAGCCGGGCAAAGACTGCGTGCTCGTCGAGGGGACCGACATGGGGAACAGGCGCAACTATCCCCATGACGAGCGGGTGCAGCTGGTCCTGGACGAGCGCAAGACTGCCACGCAGAAGCAGACACCGCGGGCGTGGCGGGTGGATGAGGTGACCTGCCCGGACTGCGGCAAGGGCTACCGCACAGCCCTGCGAGAGCCCGGCCGGCCCGCACCGCTCCCGCGTCGAACTCGCCAGGGAATACAGCCGCCTGCGCAAGCTCCCACCAAAGAGGTGAGCCGGTACAGCCACCCTCGGGATCGTCGCCCCCATCGGCACCGTCCTCGTTCATCCGGCCGAGGCGCTCGCCGTCCGCGCGGTCGCCGACGGGCCGTATCGGTGCGGCCGGTGAGCGGTTCCGCGATGCGCGGTGTGCAGCCACCCGCGCCCTGGTGTGGTGTGCGGCGTTGGCGGTAGGCGGTGCGGATTTTGCGGGCCGCGGCGAGGGCTGCGGCGGTGAGCAGGGCGGAGGCGACGTTGCCGGTGAGGTCGTGGAGGAGGAAGTCCTCCAGGCGGTTCCAGTGCATCAGTTGGTGGCGTCCCATCGTGCTCGCGGCGCCTCCTCGGCCTGATACGCGAGAGGGCGCAGCAGAGCCAGCGACCAGGGCATCGACTGGGGCCTGTCCGTGCCCGACGCACTCGACCACCTGCTGGCTGGGCACGCGACCTCGGACGCCGAGTACGCGGCGGGCGCCTACTTCCAGGCCCTGCAGCACATCATCGACAGCAACTCATCCGATCCCATGGACCTGGGCGTGTTCTCCAAGCCCGCCACCTTCTTCGGCCTGGTGGACGACGAGCTGCGCCGCCTGGGGGTGAACGCGGACCTGCTGCTGTCGGACCGCCTGTTCTCGGGGCCGCCGCCGGAGATCCCGTTCCACATCCCCTATCCCGTGGATGGGCCGCACATCGGCATGTTCCCGCTGGCCAAGGCCAAGCCGGCGGCCGACGCCTACCGTGAGGTGCTCGAGCGGATGGACGAGAGCTTCCACTATGACGTCCAGGACCTCATCGACAAGCACGGAAGCGTGCCGCACCTGGGCTGCGCATCCCGTCCTACGGTCCGGCGCCGAGGAGACCAGAGGGCGAGGCGGGCTTTGTTCGAGCGCAGCCGCTCGTTTATGCCCGGCGCCGTCTCCATGGCGAACCGGGTCACCGTCGAGGTCTTCTTGCCGCCGACCGGCGTCACGGCCCGGTGGATGGCGGCTCGGTCGAGCGTCGGCGGTACGGGGGGTGTCCGGTTCGACATCGCCGACAAGCCGTCATGAAATGCCGAGACTAATGAAGCCGGGCGCGACTTGAGCATTATTTGAGCTCTGCGGCAAAGCGAGTTGAGTTCGATGGCAAAGCGATCCAAAAGATCGTTGACCTTTCAAGTTTCGACGCGCTAGCTTCCAGTCACGCCGCAAACGACCAGACCGGCGCGGCGCAAGGCGGGGGCAGCGAAAATCAACGGCGATCAACCATGCCCGCCGAATTCCACAGCCGAACTTCATGCGGCTTCACTTGACCCATCGGGCGACCCGGAAGAGCGGGGAGCGCCGGTGAAATCGGGGAATTGGGGATTTCCTTCATGCCTAAAATTTCTGGCAGACGTCTGTCTCTGGGCACTGCGTTGAGCGTCGTGGCCGCATCGGCCGTGATCGGCCTGGGGCTGCCGTCACCGGCCAGTGCCGCCTGCACGCAAGGTACGGACTCCTCGGGCTGCGGCAGCACCAGCAGCCCGACTCCCACGCCCACGGCCACCGACGTCAAGCCCACGGACTCCGGGGCGCTGCTCTCCAGCGGGCCGACGATCACCGCGGCGCCCAGCCCCGGCACCCTGACTCCCGTGTCCGGCGCCGCCACGGTCAAGGGTGTGTTCACGCTGGGCGACGGCTCACCCCTGGCCGGCGCGACCGTGACCCTGACGCCGGTGGATGAGGTGCCGGCGGACGGCAGCGACATCACGCCGACGGTCGTGGGCACGGCGAAGACGGCAGCGGATGGCAGCTGGTCGTTCACGCTGCCCTCGACTCTGCCGAGCAAGGTGCAGAGCTACGCGGACGCCAATGGAGGCGTGCTGTCGCTGGAGGCGTCTTTCGACGGACTGGCTCCGGACGGCACGCTGCTGACCGGCAGCGACTACGTGGACGCCGGAGTAGCCGCCGGCTCCGCGACGACGGAGGGATCGGTTGCGGCCCGCGCCGAGACACCGAACACCGTGGCGATCCACCCCGACGTGGACGAGACTCAGGTGACACCCGCGGACTCGACCCTGGTCGACACCGCGGACAGCACCGCCGACGCTGCCGCCGACACCTCTTCCGACAGCTCGGCGAACACCTGGCAGTCCGCGGACGGCGCATCCACCACCGGTTTCAGCCCCGACACGGTCAACGGCGTCGACTACAGCGCCGTGAAGCCCGACCTCGGCGGCGGCTGCCTCGTCAAAAAGCACGTCATCAAGCAGCACGACTACTACACGACCATCGGTGAGGCGCACGCCTATTACGACACCACCGCCGCCTTCGAGTACAACAACACGCTGTCCAGCACCTGGGGTATAGCGACCAGCGTCGACGGGGAGCACTGGTCGATCACCGGAAAGATGTCCCGCAAGAACAGCACCGGCCATGCAGTCGGATTCGCGAACCAAGGGCCTCACTGGGCGAAGCGTTTCCAGGTTCCTATCGAATACCAGGACGTCGACAAGCGGACCACCTGCATCGGCGTGAAGACCAAGCACGCGTACTCCATCATTCCGGTGAAGGACGACATTCCCTCCGGCGGCGACGTGGCACGGTATGGCGCCGACGTCCGCTCCAAGGACGGAGTGGCCTCCTACCGGAATTCCAAGCCGGCCTATCGCGCGGTCCTCGGCAAGAAGCAGTACGCGACCATCACCTCCGGAACCTCGATCACCTACGGCGTCGCCGCCAAAGTGTTCGGGGTGACGGTCAGCCTCGACACGGAGTACGGCGCCTCGCATTACCAGAAGATCACCGCGGGCTCGGGCGGCTCGGAACACGACATCTGGGGCGCCAAGGGCAAGATCTCGGGGAACCCCGGTGTCATCTACTCGTACTAGCGGCCGCGGCCGCGCCCGGGCGCTCGCCGTCGCGGCCCTGCTGGCCCTTGCGACCGGTTGCGCGGGCACGGCCGGCGGCGGCGCCCCGGCGGGGACGGCGCTGCAAGCGGAGGGGCCGGGAACAACCGGCGCCCTCGGCTTCTCGGACGTGAAGGTCGGTGACGTCTACCGCATGGCCTTCCCCCTCACCCGGAACACGTCCAAGCAGCCGGTCTCCGTCACCGGGGTCAAGCTCCTCACCATCCCGGCGGGTGCCAAGGTCCTCGGCTACGGCGTCTATTCCGTCAAGGACACGCCCGGCTACCGGCTGGGCTACCAGGAGACCGCCCATCCCACCGCCGGCGATGTCGACCTCGACAAGTACCCGAACTACGCCGGGCACCCGTACACCATCAAGCCGGGAGCGCTCAGCGACAAGTACGCGGTGGTACGGCTCAGAGTCACCGGAAAGGTGACCAAGCCCATCACCGGCTGCGAGGCGGACTACACCCAGGCCGGGCAGACCTACCACCAGACCCTGACCTGCAAGTTCGGGCTCGACATGGGCTGAACGCGCGGAACGGCACGACCACTTCCCGCCTCACGCACCCCCCTGACCCTGACCCATCCTTGACGCCCCGCCCCGACTGCCGGGGCGGGGCGTCATCTGTTGTCGCGTGACGTCGAGTCTTCTTCAGTGGCGACCAGACGTCAGGAAGCGTCTTCGGGACTCGCCGCCGCGGCGTCGTCATCGCCTTCGGTCGCGGCCGCGATCCGGCCGCGGGCGTAGTCGGCCAGGAACCGTAGCGTGGCTGCATCCTCAGGGAACTCGCCGTGGCAGAAACGGAATTCCAGCCCGTCGTCCTTCAGCCCACGCAGGGTGGTGAGCACCTCGATCTGACTCAGCACGCTCGTGCAGGCCTCGTCGGAGAGGACGGTCTCCACCGCGATGCCCGCGAGGTGGTCGGCTGTCTCCTGTAGCTCCTGAGGGCCGAGAGACAGATGCCGGCCAGTGCGCAGCTCGGCGAACCACGGAGGTTCGGGAGCGGCACCGAGTTCCTCAAGACTGACGCCGGCAGCGGCAAGGGCTCCGCGCACGCGGTCGACGCGGGCGAGCAGGCCAGCGTCGGCCACTGCCGGAGGGACCGCGGCCGGCCGGGGAACGGGGGGCGGCCGCCGCGCGGGGGCGACGCCGGAGCTTGTCGAACACTCCTCCGAGCATGCCGGTGGATTCTCACATCGGCCACAGGGCAGGGCTCTGACCAGGTGTGATGGTTCCCGCTGTCAGGCCATCGTCACCTGGGTTGACCGGCATCTGCCAGGATGGGGGCATGGCGGGAGAGGCGAAGACACACGACGAACGGCTCCGGGATCTGGAGGCGTCGGCGTTCCGTACGGGGCGCACCCTGGCCGAGCATGGTGAGCAGCTCGGGGAGATCCGCGAGCAGCAGACCACCGTGTTCGGGAACATCGACTCACTCGCCAACGCCATCGGCGCTCCGGGAGAGCGCACGATCACGGACCGGTTGGATGGCATCGAGCGTGTTCTGTTCGCTCTGGCCCGTGCCCAGGGCCTCGACCCTGACGCTCTGACGCGTAAATAGGTGCAGGTCAGGGGTTGTTTGGGCAGGGCTGGGTGCCCGGTGGTCGTCGAGGCCGCCGGGCACTTGGTCTGTGAACGGTCAGGCTGCGCCTTTGATCGGGTTGAGGGTGACGGTGTAGCCGAGCTGGTTGAGTGCGGTGATCGCGCGACGGGTGGCGCGTTCGGGGTCGCGCTGGACGAAGTAGGTGCCGCCGAGTTCGTGGTAGGGGACGTTGTCGGTGAGCATGTGCCAGATCGCGGTGATGATCGAGTGCTCCACGGCGACCAGGGCTTTCATTGGTCCGCGGCGGGCGGTCAGCCGCTTGTAGCGGGCTTGTAGGTAGGTGTCCTTGTTTCTCGCCGCGCCGAGGGCGGCGAGTCCGAGGGCGCCTTTGAGGTAGGGGTTGCCGGGGCGGACCTTGGTGTTTTTGGTGCGGCCGGCGGACTCGTGGTGGCCGGGGCAGACCCCGGCCCAGGACGCCAGGTGCCCGGCCGAGGCGAACCGGGTCATGTCCCCGCCGGTCTCCGCGATGATCACTTCGGCGACGGCCCGGTTGATCCCGGGGACGGTGTCGAGCAGGTCGAGGGCGGGACGAAAGGGGGCCATCGCCTCCTCGATCCGCTGGTCCAGCTGTCCGATGGCATCGGTGAGCTGGTCGTAGTGGTCCAGGTGCAGCCGGGTGAGGAAGGCGTGGTGGGCGCGGAAGCGTCCGGTCAGGGCCTCGGTGAGTTCGGGGATCTTGTTGCGGAGTTTGCGTTTGGCCATGTCCGCGAGCGTCTGCGGGTCGCGTTCACCCGCGATGAGGGCCTCCAGCATGGCCCGGCCCGAGACGCCCATGATGTCGGAGGCGACCGCGGCGAGTTTGATCCCGGTGTCCTCCAGCAGTTTTTCCAGCCGCTGCACGATCTGCCCCCGTTCGCGGGTCATCTGGGTGCGGGCCCGGGTCAGGTCCCGCAGCGCGCGCACGGGTGCGGGTGGCACGAACGAGGGACGGAGAAGGCCGTGCGCGCCCAGTTGGGCCAGCCAGGCGGCGTCGGAGACGTCCGTCTTGCGGCCGGGCAGGTTCTTGACCTGCCGGGCGTTGACCAGGATCACGTTCAGGTCTTCGGCCAGCAGGTAGTAGAAGGGCTTCCAGTAGTCCGAGGTCGCCTCGATCACCACCAGCGTCACCTCGGCGGCCAGCAGGTGATCCCGCAGCGCGAGGACCTGGTTCGTCGTCGAACCCCAGGTCGTGGTCCGGGTGGTGAACGTTCCCCGTCGCCGTGTGCTCGGGGTGCGGACGCACGCCTTGGCGTCCTTCTTGCTGATGTCGAGGCCGGCGCAGCGTTCATGCAGCACGTCCACGGCCTTGCTCCCTCCCTCACCGACGGCCGGACAGCTCGCCGTTCCGGGAGGGCCAGGGTGGAACAGGAATTCTGACGCGCGTGCTCACAGCAACACTCCACGGTTCCCGTGGACGGCCCTCGGCACCATGCTGACCTGCGAGCTCACCGGCATCACAGAGCTATCGGTTTCGGCCGGAACGAACCTCATCAGCGTCCCGTACCGACATCAGCCCCCGTCAGGGCAGACAGGAAGCACCTCGGCGCGCGCCACGGCATTTACCACGCCCCCGGCGCGCACCGAAGGTGCGCTGAGTCGCTGACCTGAGAAGACGGTGTCGCCTTCGGCAGACGACCGGCGTGACGGTCTCGGACGACATGCCCGCCCGGGCCCGGACGTTCTGCAGTACCTGCGGGGGCGCCACGCGGCTTGATCGGCTCGTGCTGTCCGTGGGGTCGGCGAGGGTGGTGCGGACGAACGGTCGTCGACGTCCTCGGAGGGGCACTCATGACAGACATCTGGCACGGCCCGTACGACATGGGCCAGCGGCACGGACGCGACCGCCACCGTGATGCCGTTCCCCGTCACCAGTAGACCGACCGCCGACACCGACACCCTGAGGTCGCCGGCGATCAGCTCCAGGAGCCCGACGGGCAGGTTCTCCGCGGTGTTGAAGGTGAAGGCGGCCAGCATCAGCGCCCCGAGCACCGCCGCCCTGCGCCACACGGCCGGTTGTGCCGCGGCCGTACCTTCTCGGCTCGGCCCGGTCCGTCGCACCTGCTCAGCGGCACCGCCCATGCGATCAGCTCACAGGGCACGCCGCAACGGAATTCCGCTTCGGCGACCACAGGGTGCGGTGGCCGCCGACCGGCCGGTCCTTACGGCTTCCTGGCCACTCCGCAGAAGTGGGTCACGTCCACGATCTCTCCATCGGCCGATGGGTCGGGGCGCCAGCGCGAGCAGGAGACGACACCGGGTTCGAGCAGTTCCACGCCGTCGAACAGGCCCAGCAGTTCCTGGCGGGTGCGCAGGGTCATCGGGGCGGAGCCCTGGCTGTTCCAGTACCGCACCGCCTCCGTCATCGCCTCGCCGTCGACCTCGGTGGTGGGGTGCGAGATCACCAGGTAGCTGCCGGAGGGTACGGCGTCCAGCAGGCGGCGGACGATGGTCCGCGCCTCGTCGGTGTCCATGATGAAGTTGACGACGCCGAGCAGGGTGAGGGCGACCGGCCGGTCGAAGTCCAGGGTGCGGGCGGCGCCCTCCAGGATGGCGGCCGGGTCGTGCACATCGGCGTCGATGTAGTCCGTGACGCCCTCGGGGGTGCTGGTCAGCAGGGCGTGGGCGTGCCTGAGGACGATGGGGTCGTTGTCCACGTACACGATCCGGGAGCTCGGATCGACGCGCTGGGCCACCTCGTGGGTGTTGTCGACGGTCGGCAGACCGGTGCCGATGTCCAGGAACTGCCGTATGCCCGCCTCACTCGCGAGGAAGCGCACGGCCCGCGCGAGGAACTGACGGTCCGCCACGGCGGAGCGCGGCAGGGCCGGCACGAACTGCAGGATCTGGTCGCCGACTTCCTGGTCGACGGCGTAGTTGTCCTTGCCGCCCAGCCAGTAGTTCCAGATCCGGGCCGAGTGCGACACGTCGGTGCGGAGCCGGGCCACGCGCCCGGGGCCGTCGTCGCCGGGCAAGGAATCGTCTGACATGCCTCAGGTCTCCTCGTGTCATCACTTGATCGGTTCGGTGACCAAAGTAGACGGCTTCCGGCCGGTCGACACGTTGTTTCGACGATTGTGAGCGGGGACCATGCCGGTCCCGAAGTCGGGGCGCGGCAAATGGAGTTCACGGTTTCCGGGGCCCATGGCCGGCGTTTGGTCCGGCCCTGAGATGTCCCATCCCTCTCATGGCTTCAGAATGGCGTTATGGCCTGCTTGTTCCGGATCGGAGGCTCCCATGAAGGACTTCAAGTTCGAGCAGAAAGACATCGCTGTCACGCATTGAGCGGCTGACCGACTCACCGCGATCGCGGCCGCGCTGAAGGAGGGCGCTTCGACGGCAGCCGGTCGATGCCCCCGTATCCGCTGTACAGCTGGGTCGCGCGCCGGTACTGGATCGCGTGGAGCTGTCCACGCTGTCACGCGGAGCAGGGCAGAGACTGCGTGCTCGTCGAAGGAACGGACACGGGAGGCGGCGGCATCCCCACGATGAGCGGCTGCAGCCGATCCTGGACGAGCGGAAGGCCAAGCAGAAGCAGACCCCTCGGGCGTGGCGGGTGTACGAGGTCACCTGCCCGGACTGCGGGAAGGGGTACAACACGCCGTGCGAGAGTCCGGCCGATCCGCACCGCTCACGAGTCGAACTGGCCAAGGAATACAGCCGTCTTGGCACGCCCCCGCCGAAGAGGTGAGCGTGGATGCTCCTCGCGACGATCATCGAACGGCACCGTTAACGGGCTCTTCCTACTTCAGGTGGGGGCTGGTGAGTCCGCCTCCGATGAGCAGCATGCGTAGTCGGTAGTGATCGCGGTTGCGGAAGCCTCGTGCGATGCGGCGTTGGAGTTCGATGAGTCCGTTGATGGCCTCTGTGCCGCCGTTGTTGGCGCGGCTGGTGTCGAAGTAGGCGAGGAAGGCTTCGCGCCATTGCTGCAGCGTCTTGCCGAGTCGCTTGATCTCCTTGATCGGGCACGTCGGGAAGGTGGCGAGGACCTTCTCGGCGATCTTGCGTCCCTCGGCGGGACTGTCGGCCTGGTAGGCGGTTCGCAGTTGCTGGGCGCAGAGCCAGGCGACGAGAACCTCGTCGTGGCGTTCGTCAGCGGCGATCGCGAGGTCGAGTCGCGCTCGTTGTCGGTCGGTGAGTTTCTCGACCCCGCAGCGCAAGATGGTGCGGATGCCGTAGAGCAGGTCGCCCTTCCTGCCCCGGTGGCCATGGATCTGTTGCTGGACGCGACGACGGACCTCGTCGACGGCCGCGGAACCGAGCTTGACGACGTGGAAGGCATCCAGGACCGCAGTCGCATCCTCGAGCTTGTCATCGATGGCGTTCTTGTAGCCGCGGAACGGGTCCAAGGTCGCTTCCTTGATCCCGTCACGGAAGCCCGGTCCGCGTTCTTCGAGCCAGTCGGCGTAGGCCTGCCCGGACCGGCCCGGGACGAGGTCGAGCAGCCGGGCTCGTGTCCTTCCCTTCGCGTCGGTGGTCAGGTCGACCATCCCGGTCAGCATCTTCGGCCCGCGACCCCCTTGGTCGATGGGTCGTTCGCTGACGTGGTGCCAGACGTGCTCATCGACCCCGAGCCGGGTGACCCCGTCGAACCGCGTGTCGTCATCGGCCATCGCCTTGAGCAGGGGACGGATCGAGGTCCACACCGTGTTCCATGTCGTGCCGAGTTGGCGGGCGATCCCGCGCACGGAGGCGTGCTCACGCCGCAATTGTCGGATCGCCCACCGGCACGCCCGCACGGTGAGCAGCGCCCGCGGCTCGGCCACCGTATGGTTCTGCTCGGTGAACGTGCCGACCGGGCAGGCCGGTTCGACACAGCGCCCGGTCCGCTTGCGCCACACGATCTTCATGGGTCGGTCGAAGCAAGGTGCGTCGATTAGGACCACCTCGCGTCGACCGTGGGAGTGAGCGATCGCGCCGCAGGTCCGGCAGCCCATCACCATCCGCGCCGACTCGACCCGAACAGTCAATCGGTCGCCATCACCCCGGTCGACGTCAATCACGTGGAGATCGTCGAGGCCGACGAGCAGGTCGCAGTTCACGCAGTAGGTGTTGGCGTGATGGCAGCGCGCAGCGGCACGCGCCACGGGCTCAGACAACGTCGAGGCCTTCCCGAATGGCGCGTGTCTGATCTCGTCGGCGATGGGTCTAGTGACCAAAGGTGACCGGCTGGCCATGCCAGTCGGTCTTGCGGAGGAACTGTTCCCAGCTCAGCGTGTTGGGATCGATGCGCCGGCTCCACGTCGTGTCGCGGTCGTCTCGGAAGTATCCGAGGTCGACCGCGTACTGGACCATGCCGAGGGTCTCGTCGACCAGCAGAGGGTTCTCTCCCAGCGCGGGGAAGTAGGTCAGCAGGTCTTCGCGAGAGTAGGCGCTGCGGTATTCGGCTTTGAGTCCGGTGACGCGGGAGAACTCCTCGACCATCTCGGCTGGGGAGATGACGTCCCCCACGACCGGCAGACAGGCGCCGCGGTAGGTGTCGGGGTTGGAGAACACCTCGAGGGCGGCCGGCCCGGTCGCGGTGAGTGGGTCCACGAACGGGGCACGGAAGTCTTCGGGGAGGTAGAAAGGCATGAGCACCGTGTCACCATCGATGCGCGGGGGGTAGTACTCCAGCGCGTTGGTGTAGAAGAACGAGAGCATGATGAAGGTGTGCGCGATCGGCAGAGTCCGGATGTACTCCGCGATGAGCGCCTTGTCGGTGAAGTGCGGGGCGTACTTGGTGCCCGAGGACCGCTCGTCGACGTTCTCGAGAGCACTGAAGACGACGTGTATCACTCCGGCCTCGACCGCTGCATCGGCAAGTTGGCGCCCGAGAGGGAACTCCTCGGAGGGCGGCGCGATGGGCGGGGTCATCAGGAAGGCCCCCTCGGCCGATCCGAACGCGTCGACGAGCTCGCGCTGGTGACCCAGCGCGAGAGGAACCTGGGCGATCTCCGCTCCCAGTCCTGCCAGGCTCCGGGCCTGGGCAGAGCCGGCGTCTCGGGTCAGGGCTCGCACTCGGAACCTGCCGCTCTCAAGCAAGGAGGTGGCGACGCTCCTTCCCTGCTTGCTAGTGGCACCCGCGACGACGATCAACGGCTTGCTGCTCTCAGACATCGTGTACTTCCTCTTGTGTATCCCCGGTGTTCGCGGCGGACGGCAGTTGCGCGGCAGATACCGGAGGGGCGTGAACGCAAACGACCATATCGCGATATCGCGATGTGTCAATGTGTGGCTGGGGGCGAACTCGGTTCGTCACATCGAGATACGATGGTGTGTGAGAGGTGAGGAGGCGACCGTGGCGACGTCACAGGCAACGAACTCAGGAGGCGACGCGGAGAACGAGCCCCCTCTGGCTGCGGTCGAGGCCTTGAAGGCGCTGGCGAACCCTGCACGGCTGCAAATCATGGACTGGCTGCGGGACCCTCACGGCGAGTTCGCTCAGTGGGAGCCGATAGCCGACCGGGACGAGGTCGGAGTCTGCGTCAGCCATCTGCAGGCCAAGTCGGGGCTGGCGCAATCGACAGTCTCCTCGTACATGGCAACCCTCGAGCGGGCAGGCCTGGTACAGGCCACACGGGTCGGCAAGTGGGTCCACTACAAACGCAACGAGGGCACGCTGTCGCGACTCGCGGAGATGCTCCGCGGCACATAGCGACGATCACGAAGGGGCGCCACGAGGCGACCAACGGCGCACGGCACACCAGACTCCTCGCGACATCGCGGGCGTGACTGAGGCAGGAACCAATCCCTGCCTCCGCGATCCTCGAAGCCTTGCTTTCCACGCCGTTCAACGCTAGCCGCGATCATTACCCCAGGCATCGACCAGGGCGGCGTGTTCCACCAGATCGATCAAGCACTTGGCGACCGTTGCCCCCACCTGAAGTAGGAAGAGCCCGTTAACGTCCTCGTCCAACCGGGTTGAGGCGCTCGCCGTCGCCGTCTGGCGCCGACGGTGCGGCCGATGAGTGGTCCCGCGAAGCTCCGGGTGCAGCCACCCAGAGCCGTGGCCACCGGCGGGCCGCGGCCCGCGGCGGAGTCGTGGGGCGCTCCGCAGGGGTGCGTTGCGCCCTCCGGGCACGCCGAAGGCCGCGCCCGCCCCGGCGCGGTCAATGTCTCCAAACTTTGCGAGAGAACTCGATCTATCGAGTTTGCGAGGTATTTATAGAGCCGCCAAAGCCTTCATGAGCCGCTTTAGCAATGCTGACGGCTCCCCGTTTTCTTTTTGCTGCGGAGATTCGTGAGGTGGATCTCCTGGCAGCTCCATGACCGCCACCCGGGGCCGTCCCACCACCTCATGACGGCACTGCTGGGCAACAGCGGGCAGAGACGCGGGCGCGGGAGGCGCCGTCACGACCAGGGCCCGCGTACCGTCCTCGTCCTCGGCTGCACCGAAGCACGTGGCGTCGGCGATCAGTGACTCCAGCGCCGCGTTCGGATCGCGCGCCGCTCCCACGTTGTCCACCACGACCGTGATGCTGGTGCGCAGCGAGAAGCAGCTCTGCACGGCGTCACGGAGCTGTTCGTTGTGCGAACTGACCATGTAGTGCAGGGATTCGAACTCCGCCCTCCTGGGGGCGGCGTAATCCGTGTGCGGATCGTTCAGCACCTTTTCGCAGGCGTAGAGCGTGATGGGACGTGCCATCGCGGCGCGCCCCCAATTTGCTACCGCCGTTCCGCCCTCGCCACTCCAGACAAGCAGCACTGTGGAAAATGCCTTCACCCATTCGTCTCTGAGGTATGGAACCGGAATCAGGCTTTGCTCTGTCATGCCATCCACTACGACCTCGGCGGAGGTCATAAATGGTGCCCTCGCGGGTCGCGCAGCTGCCTGCAGCAGGCTTCCTTCCTCGCCCGGCCGTGAGCCGGTCTCGGTAGCGCCGTTCTCGCCTTCTGGAGAGGCCAGGAACCTGCTGCTGTCCGCGAGGTCTTCGATCTCCTCCGGGAGCGGGCTGACAATCATACTGTCCAGCAAGGCGATCCGCTGCTCAAGTCCCTCTTCGGATACTGGAGTGAAGCGCTCATCGACCGCACCGCCGGTGACGTCCTCGCCTTCCGCGGGCGTCTGCATGAGGCGCCAGTAGGCCAGCAGGCCCGCGTAGGTCTTGCCGCTGCCCACGAAGGATGGCATCTCGTACCGCTGCTCTTCCCAGTAGTTCATCGCCGAACCTCCGTCTCCTGCGTGACCAGCTTCTGCAGCCGCTTTTTTGCCCGGTGCAGGCGAACTCTGGCCGCTTGCTCCGTCGTTCCCAATTCCTTGGCCTGTTGTGCGGCGGTCGCACCGAAATAATCCATTGCGATCACGCGCTGGTCGTCAGTCGACAGCTGGCCAATCAACTCGTTAAGGCGAAGAAGGCCCACGCAGTGCTCTGGTTCCCCGTCTTTCGGAGCGGTCTGCACGACGATCTTCTCTGACATCTCGCACGGAACCTCCCGTAGTGCTTGCTGTTTCCTCCAGAAATCCACGTGCCTCTTGATCACGCGATCCCATAGGAACGCCTCCGGATCTCGTACTGAGGTCCACCACTGGGCTGTCTCCTGGAAGGCGGCCGCCACGACGTCCTCCGCGTCAGCCTGTGCCAGGCGGGACTCGCGCGCCATCAGACGGCGGACGGTCGGGTTGTACCGGGTGCGGAAGAAGGACCTGAACTCGTCCATGGTGCGGGGCGCTTCATTGCTCACAGCTCCCTGACTCCGTCATCTGTCACTCGTCCGGCTGCGCGCCGGACCTCGGGGACGCACAGGAGGAGGCCGCAGCGGATGGCCTGCTCATGGGGAGGACGAACGGCGGGGGCGGGTTGTTACAGCCGAACCAACGTGAGATGGCCGCGAGTTGTGCCATTCTCTGAATCCAGGGTTATTCCAGGGTTAGTTTTCCATGAAGGGTTGCACCGTGAAGATCGTCATTGAGCTCCCTGACCCGGCGCCGGCGAGCGTCTTTGCGGCGCTCGCCGACCTCATGGCTCGCATCGGGCCTGGCGCCACGGTGACGACCGACACCGAATGGACCGTCGACCGCGCTGTGAAGATGCTTCGGGACACCAACGCCCGCACGCTCCTCTTCGTGGAAGCCGCCATCGAGGGCGAAGGCTGGGTGGACGGGCCAGCCTTCCGCGAGCGGTGGGGCGAGACCGCGCTGCGCGGACCGTCGCAGTCCATCACCAAGGCCATCAAGCGGGGGGCGGAGCAAGGGCATTGGTCCCCCGACATCACCCCGCCGTTCCAACCCACCACCCCGGACAAGAACGGTTGGTCGAAGACCAGCGGCTATTACCTCAGCGACGGGCTGCTTTCCGTCTTCACCGAGGCCATGAGCATCCTGAAGACGGAGAAGAAGGGGAGCATCTGACCGGTTGCATCCGTACCGAATGTGCGGCGTACGAGTACGAGCGAGAGCCGCGTCTTCCCCAGCTCCGGAGAGGACGACCAGACATCGCCCTTCGGCCTGACCGCCCGCAGCGAGCGACCGAAGCCGGACCGGCGGGGCATAGGTTGGCTGACACCCGTTGTGCCCGCGTGGTGGACTACATGATCCATGACCGAGCTCAGCTGCGGCGCGGTCGTGCCACCACAGGTGCGGACATGGACAAACCCGCGAGGTCGGTCCAAGGGGAGTGCGGCCACTTCCCGGATCCCGCAGGACCAAGTGCACCTGCTTGTAACGACGCAGTGGTCCTCGTCGTCTGTCTGGGGCAACAGCATGCACATCGGCACCAGTTGCCGCTCGGCCAGACGATCCCGGGCGTAGGCCGCGTGTCCTGGAACCGTTGGAGAGCACTACTGTGTCCACGCTCGCGATTCTCGTTGGCCTGCTCCTCGTCCTGGTCGGCTTCATCATTTTTGCTGGTCTCGCCTTCCTTGTGCACCGTCACCCAGCATGGGCCGAACCTGTGGTCGTTGCGTTGGGCGGCGTGACTCTGATGGGCATGGTTATCGGGCTGGTCATCACCCGATGACGACGAACGGGAGCAGCACTACGACCGAGGACCTGGCCCGGAGCGTGTCCCACGTGCCCTGCCCCACCTGCAAGGCTCCGGCGGGACGGCCGTGCACGGTGCCGGGCAGCCACGAGTCTCGCTTTCAGCGGGCTCTGTCACAGCGACGGCAGTGATCGAAGAGGAGTAGTGCTCGCCGAGCACGCGGGCAGAGGCACTCGCGCCGCGGTGGCTACCCAGTCTGGGAGCCGTCGGCACTCGCGGCCGGGACGAGCTCCAAGGTTCCGGAGTGGATACGCTCACGTGCGGGGTGTCGGAGCCACTGGCATTGGCTCCGACACCCCTTCTGGCTTTGGTCAGTCGTCGATGTCTTCGCGTGGTGCGAGGAGCGCGAAGTAGGTGTCGCGCGCTTCCTGGCTCAGCTCACCGTCGAGGGAGAGCGCCTGGCGCAGAGTGCGCAGCGTCTCCGTGGGCGGGACATCCCACCGGTTGCGGGCCTGGCGCATGATCTCGCCGATGTACCAGTAGGCGGATGACGGGTGGTGGCGGATGTACCAGTCCAGCATCTTCGCCACGGGGATGGTCAGGCTGAGGTGGTACCAGGACGGGTCCTTTCGTGTCCCCTTCCTCGTGCTGTTGCCGTGTTCGTGGAGTTCGATGGACTCGGCGAAGTCGTTGAGGACGGTGCCTTCGATGGTGGGGCCGAGGATGTCGGTGGGCAGGATGCGGTCCAGACTGGCTGCGACGCTCCAGGCGAGTGCGTCGGAGATCTCGCGTACGGAGGTCTCGTTGCGCTGGCGCAGGACCCACCGTTTGCGCACGTCGGGCCGGCCCCACAGGCGCTAGAGACCGGAAGGCATGAAGCGGGACGGTGACGGTGTGCCGCCCAACCAGTGGGCGACGGTGGCCAGTTGAGGCGGTGCCACCGCCTTCGAGGAGGCTGTTTCATGGCAGAGACCGCAGTCCCCAAAGTCGTTCCGAGCGTGCCGACGGGTGAGCCGGTTGACCTGACGCGCCCGCACTTCGTCGGGATCGGCGGAACGGGCATGCTGCCCGTGGCGCGTGTGTGTGCAGAACGCGGATTCGCCGTCTCCGGCAGCGACGTCGGGGCCTCGGAGCAAGTGAAGAATCTGGCACGGCTGGGCGTGACCGTGCGCACGGGGCACGCTGCAGAGCACCTGCCGGCGGATGCGACCGCGCTGGTGTTCACGCACGCCATCGCACCAGACAACCCGGAGATCCTGGCGGCCCGGGAGCGGGGCGTTCCCGTGGTCCACCGTTCCGCGGCGCTGAGCGCCCTGATGGCCGGGCACAAGGCGGTCGGGGTGCTGGGCACGCACGGAAAGTCCAGCACAGCGGGCATGCTGGCCGTCACGTTGAGCCGCATGGGACAGAACCCGTCGTACATGGTGGGCGCCGACCTGGAAGAGCCCGGCAGCGGAGGCCGCGCGGGCGGCGAGAGCGGCCTGTTCGTCGCCGAGATCGACGAGTCGGACCGCACGCTCCTCGGCGTGGGCGTGGGCGTGGGCGTGGACGTGGCGGTCGTGACGAACATCGGGTACGACCACCCGGAGAACTACGCCAGGCCGGTGGACTACTTGGGCGTGTTCGAGGAGTTCGTGCGGGGCCTCGGGCCGGACGGCATCGTCGTGCTGAACGCCGACTCTCCCGGCTGCCGCGAGCTGGAGTCCCGACTGCGGGACGGGGACTCCAGCCCCGCCAGGCGCAAGAAGCCGACGATGTCCGGCAGCCCGTACGCCATCCCGACGAGCCGGTCGTCCACACGCATCCGCCAGCCGCCGTCCTCAGCAGGCGGGTAAACCACAATGGGCTGGGTGCTGGCCATGGCACCAGCGTGCGCGCAGGGGTGCCAGAGCGCATGCGGGGCAACCGTGCCGCTCGTAGGCTGGACGTGCTCGGGGCTCCTGCGGAGGTTTTGCCATACCCCGAACGATCTGGAGCGGTGCGATCAGCTTCGGCTTGGTGACCGTCCCTATCCATGTTGCGTCCGCCACCGAGAACCATGCGATCCAGTTCCACCTGGCGGACATGGGCCGGGTGCGGGTGCGGAAGGTGTGTGAGCTGGAGGAGAGGGAGGTCGCCCAGTCGGAGATCGGCAAGGGCTACGAGTACGCCAAGGACCAGGTGGTGGCGATCTCGGATGCGGAGCTGCGGGAGCTGCCGCTGCCGACCGCCAAGGCCATCGAGATCCAGGCCTTCGTGCCGCTGGAGTCGATCGATCCGATCCGTATCGCCGAAGGCTACTACCTGGTGCCGGACGGACAGGTGGCGGCGAAGCCGTACAAGCTGCTGCGGGAAGCCCTCGGCCGGTCGTCGAAGGTGGCGATCGCCAAGTACGCCTGGTCCGGCCGGGAACGCCTGGGCCTGCTGCGGGTACGCGAAAATGCGATCGTTCTGCACGCGATGCGCTGGCCCGACGAAATCCGTGATCCAGCCGCCGTCGACCCGCCCAATGAGAAGGTGTCCGAGGAGGAGATCGAGGGGGCCCTCGCCCTCATCGACGGCATGACCCAGGACGACCTCGAAGGGCCCGAGTTCACCGACGCCTACACCGAAGCCATGGCGAAGATCATCGAGGCGAAGCGGGAAGACAAGCCGCTGCCCCAGGCCCCGGAGCCCGAGCAGCCGGGCCAAGTCCTTGATCTCATGGCAGCCCTCACCGAGTCCGTCCATCAGGCCAAGGCCTCCCGCGGCGAGGACGCCGACGTCCATCAGATGCCGAAGAAGAAGACCGCGAAGAAGCAACCGGCCAAGAAGACCGCGGCGAAGAAGGCCACGAAGAAGACGGCGGGGCGCCGGCCACGCAGCGCCTAACTGCGCTCCCTGGCCCTCACAGACCCTCGGACGAAGGTCGGAAACGCTGGTACCGTCGCTCGTATGGACCAGAACGGATCTCAGGTGCCGCCCTTCGAGCCGGAAGAGTACGCGCGCGTCGAGGCGGCCGCGAACATCGTCGGCAAGACGCCCGAGGACTTCGTCCGCGACGCGGCGCTCACGGCCGCCGATGACCCGTTCCTCAAGGCCCTCAGCCGAACCCGTGACCGCGTCCCGCAGCTTGCGGAGGTCTTCGCCACTCAGGGCACCCCCACGGCCGACTCCGGAGCGGCGTCTTGGCCCGACCCGGCGCCGCTGGGCAGCCGTGACCTGCACGACGCCCGGCACGGTCACGCCGCGTGACCCGATTCCTCACCCCGCAAGAGCTCCTGCAGATCACGCAGACCCTCCCGGGCGACCCGGCCTGCCTCGACCTGGGCGTCCTGGACGCCGTCTGCGCCCGGGTTCAGGCCCACTACATGGGCCGCGATGTCTATGCCAGCGACTGGCTCAAGGCCGCGGCCATGCTGGAGACCATCGCCCTGCACGAACCGCTCGAGGCGAGGAACGAATTTTTCGCCTGGCTGGTCGCCGAGACATTCCTGAACACCAACGGCGTCACCCTGCACTACGAGCCGGAGGAAGCCCTCGCGCTCGTCATGCGCGCCAAACACAAGGGCGCCCCCGTGCAGGAGGTCGCCGCGCAATTGCGTGCCTGGTCCACCGCCGGCTGAAGTCCAGTAGGCGATGGATGCGGCCCGGGAACTGCGAGACCGGCGATCACTCGCCTCCAGCCGTGTCACAGGGATGGGTGTGCGAGGCGGTGTCGGCGGAGTAGCCGGCTGGCTGGCAGGCCCAGGCGGATGGGGGTTCGCCTCGTCCATGGCAGGCTCCCAGGATCGAGCGGCGCTGCATCCACGCTATGTCTGCTCTTAGGCGGCAGCGAGCTGGAGGAGTTCCGCGACGCCCTGCGCGTCCTGGTAGCGCTGAAAGCGGGGGAGGAGGTTGTCGACAAGCTGCACGCAGCGGGGGGCTCCGATCCGGCGGGCCAGGTGGAGGGATTCCGTGGCGGCGGCCGCGGCAGGCTCAGGTTCCTTCAGATCGAGGTAGGTCGCGGCGCGGTAGGCGAGGAACACGCCGCGGGTTTTGTCCCGGGCCGGCGTCAGGAGGCTTTCGCCCTCGGTGATGAGTCGGTGGGCGCGGCCGAGGTCGCCGAGGTCCACGAGGGCCTGGCCGGTGTCCACGGCGAGATCGGCTTCGGACACCCAAGCGCACCATGCGGGCCGGTCGCCGCCAGCGTCACTCAGGTGTCTTTCCGCTGCGGCAAGGGCTCCCAGCACGGCACGCCGTTCGTTCCGGCCGTCGTGTGCGGCGAGGGTACGGGCGAGGCGCAGCTGGAGTAAGCAGCGGGCGGCGGGGTGCTGGGCGCGCGTCAGCGCGTGATGCAGGATGCTGGCCGCGGTGGTGTGGTCGCCCCGCCAGGCAGCCTGGTAGGCGAGGTCGCTCAAGAGGCCAGCACCCATGTCGTGGTCCCCGGCCGCGTGGGCGTTGTGCAGGCCGGCAATCCAGTTCTGGCTGGCGTGGGTGTGACGGCCGAGATCGAAGCGGTGCCAGGCGACGGTCTGGGACAGGGAGGCGGCCAGGGTGTGCAGGCGCAGCCCGAGTGCCGGCGCGTAGCGGCCGTGCTCGAGGAGTTCGGTCACCGTGGACAGGTGGGCGTCCAGCAGCATGGCAGTGTGCTGACGCTGCTCGGTGGGGAGCGAGGCGAGGTGCCGGGTGGAGCTCTCCAGGTAGGCGACGAAGTCCTCGCCGATCGGTTTGCCGTCGCGGGCCTGGGCGAGGACCGCGGCGGGGCCGAGGGCCCAGTCCGAGGCCAGCGCGGACAGGGCGGCGCCGGAGATGGTGAAGAAGGTGCGGCGGTCCATCGCTGATCGCAGGGCCTCTCTGAGGGCGGGCACGAAACTGGCCGGTCCGAGCGGGACCACGCCGTCGGCGGTGAGCGGCACCCAGTTCGGCCAGTCGTCGGCGCGGACGATGTCCGCGGGCCAGCCGAGCGCTTCGGCGATGTAGATCTGGGATTCCTCGTTGGGTTCGACGCCGCGCTGCCATTTGCGCACCCGTGCCTCGTCGGTGCCGGAGCGCAGCCCGCGCCGGGTGGCCGCGGCCCGGATGCCGGAGACGAGGTCCTCCATCGTCATGCCACGCGCGAGGCGTGCCACAACCAGCGGGTGACGGGTGGTCTCTTCCACACCTCTATCCAAACACTCAGCGCACTCGCACGGTGACGTCTCGGCGGGCGCGGGACCCCCCGGGGACCCCCTCCAACTGGTCGACGAGATCGAACAGTTGAGCCCATTCTTGTGGAGTCGCAGCAGATGGGGTGGCAGAACACCACAGGAGGCCGCGTGCCCAGCACCCGAACGACACAGCCCGGCGCATCCATCGACATCCCGAGCGAACTCGAAGCCGCTCTGGTCGACCGTTCTCTCCCTCCCGGGGAACTGGACGGTTCGTTCCTGGCGCAGTCCACCATGAGGGAGTACCGGACCCAGCTGACGGCCGCCCCGCGGTTCGAGGAGACCGCCGCGACGCTGCGCCAGGTACTGACCGGAGAGGGCGGCGGATACGCCGTGCTGCGCCTGGGCAACCTGGCCAAGGCGCTGGGGATTGACGGCGACCACTTCCTGCGGCTGGTGACGGCCTTCGCGGCCGAGGTGGCGATCCCCTTCTCGCCCTTCCCGCGGTGGCCCCTGTGGAAGGACATCGGGGTCAAGGTCGACAAAGACCCGGGCCAGTCCAGCGGCATCGGGTACAACGCGTTCCACATGGACCTGGTGAACGCGACCCGGCCCCCGGACTACACCACGCTTTTGTGCGTCCGCCCCGACCGGCTCGGCGGCGGCCTCAGCATCCTTTCCGACGCCCACGCCGCGGTGGCGCGGCTGTCGGAGAACAGCCGCGCCCTCCTGGCCGAGACCGCCTACCACTACGGGACCTTCTTCGACCTGCACGGCGTCGGCGACGAGTACAAGCCGTTCCCGATTCTGGACGGTTCCAACCCGGAGGAGGGGTTCGTCCGGTTCACCGCCAAGATGCTGAAGAGGTCCGAGCTCGGCCAGGCGCACGCCGACGCCGCCAGGGAGCTCGCCGAGGAACTCGTCCGGGGTCAGATCTCCTTCATGCTCCAGCCCGGGGACTACCTCATCGTGAACCAGCGCCGCTTCCTGCACGGCCGGGAGGCACTCCACCGCGGTCAGGAGACCGCCCCCGCCGCCGACCGGCGGCTGCTCCTCCAGCTGTTCCTGCACGCCAGGGACGACGCCGGCTC
Source organism: Streptomyces sp. NPDC047043 (assembly GCF_040644055.1). Taxonomy (NCBI): domain Bacteria; kingdom Bacillati; phylum Actinomycetota; class Actinomycetes; order Kitasatosporales; family Streptomycetaceae; genus Streptomyces; species Streptomyces sp. NPDC047043. Next base: position 150,671 of record NZ_JBEYVO010000030.1, on the reverse strand, counting down.
AGCCGGGTAGCCGGCCCACCGCAAGGGGACCCGCCGAGTTCCGCCTCGGGGCATGTCGTCGAGCACGCGGCACGGCCGAGCACCACCTGGGAACGATCGCCCGCCGGGCAGCTCTAGATCCGGGACTTGCGTAGCGAGTGCCACACCGCCCCGGACAGCGCCAGCGCGGACCGCGGCACCGAGAGACGTTCGTGTTTTCGGTATAGCCGCCAGTTGTGCTCCACCAGCGCCAGCTTGTTCGAGGACAGCGACCCCGCCCGGCCGGCCCGGTAGATCGCCAGTGGTTCTTGCAGGCCCCGGGCGGGGTGCCCGTCCCTCATGATCGACAGCCACAGCGCGTAGTCCTGCCGCTTCGGCATGTCCGGCATCAGCCTCGTGCCCAGCACCGTCCGGTCGTACATGGCGGTCAGGGCCCCGATGTGGTCCTGCACCAGCATGTCCCGGTACGTCACCCGTTCTCGTGCCGCGACCACCCGCCCGTTCGGCGTGAAGTCGCTGGCCTCGCCCGTGTAGTCGCCAGCGACCTTGTAGTAGGAGGTGAACGTCAGTGGAGCATCGCCTCCGGCGGCGAACGCGAGCTGCCGCTCCACCTTGCCGGGCAGCCACATGTCGTCGCTGTCCAGGAACGCCACGAAATCCCCCTGTGCCCGCGCCAGGGCGAGGTTGCGGGCCCTGGCCGCGCCACCCTGCTCGGGCGCCGCCTGCGGGCGCACGCGCTCGTCCTGGCGGGCCAGGTCCTGCAGCAGGTCCATGGAGCCGTCGGTGGACGCATCGTCGGTGACCAGCAGTTCCACGTCGGTGTGGGTCTGCGCGAGCACGGAGCGCACCGACGCGCCAAGAGTGGCGGCCGAATTGTGGACCGGCATCACCACGGAAACCAGGGGCACTGCCATGTTCCTTACCCAGGTTGGAGTTGTCATGGACGTCGTTGTCGCTGGTCAAGGCTATGTGGGGCTGCCTCTGGCCGTGCGCGCCGCCGAGGTGGGTCACCGTGTCGTCGGCTACGACGTGGACCCGCACCGTATCAAGCGACTCATCGCCGGTGAGTCGTATGTGCAGGACGTGACCTCCTCTCGGGTCCGCGCCGTGCTGGATTCTGGGGCCTACGCGGCGACCACCGACGCTGCCGCGCTGGCCGGCTTCGACATCGCGGTGATCACCGTGCCGACTCCGCTGCGGGACGGCGTGCCCGACCTGACCTACATCGAGGCCTGCGCCCGGACGCTGGGCGCGCACCTTCGCCGCGGCGCGACGGTGGTCTTGGAGTCCACGTCCTATCCCGGTACCACCGAGGAGCTGCTGGTGCCGATCCTGGAGACGACCTCGGGCCTCAGAGGCGGGGTGGACTTTCTGGCGGGATTCAGTCCCGAACGCATCGCTCCGGGGAACAAGAGGTGGTCGTTCGCCGGGACGCCCAAATTGGTGTCCGGCATCGACGCCGCGTCACTCGATGCGATCAAGGGGTTCTACGACGGCATCTTTGAGACCACGGTTCCGGTGTCCGGGACCAGGGTCGCCGAGATGGCCAAGCTGATCGAGAACGTCTTCCGGTTCGTCAACGTCTGTCTGGTCAACGAGATGGCGACGCTGGCCGCTGGCCTCGGCGTAAACATCTGGGAGGCGATCGACGCGGCCGCCACCAAGCCGTTCGGCTTCACGCGGTTCACCCCGGGCCCGGGAGTCGGCGGGCACTGCCTGCCCGTCGACCCGTTGTTCCTCTCCTGGAAGGTCCAGCAGGAGCTCGGCGTCCCATTCCGGTTCGTGGAACTCGCCAACGACGTGAACCGCCACATGCCCCACTACGTCGTTCGGCGCCTCACGACAGCACTCGACCGACGCCACAAGCCTGTCAGCGGGTCCCGGATCCTGCTGCTCGGCCTGACCTACAAGATCAACGCCACCGACCTCCGCGAGTCGCCCTCGGCACGCGTCGCCGAACTCCTGATCGACCTCGGCGCCGAGGTCCGCGGCGCCGACCCCAACATCCCGGAAGTCGACCGCAACCAGCTGAAGGTGCCCCTGGTGGACGCGAGCGCACAGGAGATCGCGGCCGCTGACGCCGTGGTGCTCCTCATGGACCACGCACGCTTCGACCTCCCGACGATCGAGAACAACGCGCCCTACGTCCTCGACTGCCGAAACCGCCTGTCCGGACCGAACGTAGAAACTCTCTAGCTCCTCGCCCCACCCCTGCCAACTCTGAATCCCCAGGAGCTATCTTGCGCGACGAATGGGAACACGCCCACACGGACTACACCCTGCCCGCACAGCGCCACATGCCTGCCTCGCTGGCCGAAAGCGAGAGTGACTGGCGCCACCACCTGGAACGCTCAACCCCCAACGGCTGGCTGATACGGCACAACGCCATGACCGAAGCGCTCGTCAGCGGACAGCCGATGTACCTGCTGCACACCACCAAGGACATCAACGCCATCCGCACCAGCCGGCAGTTGCACGTCTCCACCGGATGCCTGGTCGGTGCCCTGTACTGCTCACCTCTCGCCAGCCAGCGCCAGGGACTGCGCCCCCACAACCTCGGCGCCTACCTGCTGCGGACGAAACCCTCCACCACCCCCATGATCTTCGAGGTCACCCCGGATGCCCCGATCCGGCCCAAGGGCATCGACTACCTGCACCTCGGCGCCATCCACCTGCGCACCTACCGGCGCTACCAGAGCTTCCTCACCCCGGCCGAACACGACCGGCTCGGCCGCGCCGTGCTGGCCGGACTGCACGCCGCCGCCCCGTTCCTCGACGTCGCCCTGCGCAACGCCGCCGGCCATGCCACTGCGGCACCTCAGTTCATCGACCAGCTGGCCGACGCCGTGGCCCATGTTCCGTTCCTCGGCTACCTGTACTTCGAGGTGCTGTCCGAATACCTGATGCTCCACTCCGCCACTGCGGAGACCAAGATCTACGCCCAGGCGGGAGAGTTGAATAACTTGCTCTACAAACGGCTCGCCTTCGCCGCCGTGGACGACATGAACCAGTTGTTCGACCTGGCCAGGTTCAACCCGCGCCATCAGCGGCTCGTCCAGCTCATCGAAGGCCTGGAACCGGCTCTCGGTCCGGGAGTCGCCGAGTACGTGCGGCGACGCCTGTCTCACCTGTTCGCCCGGACCGCCCTGCACCCGTCCCAGGACGCAGCATCGGTCAGCTTCCAGGGCGTCGGACTCGGCACGCTCCGCAAAGCAGCGCCTGGACTGATCGGCCAGATGATCTTCCGTGAGATTCGGTACATGCCTCGCTACCAGCACCTGTACCACTGCTTCGAGAAGGCCAAGGCGCTGGAGGCATGGGACTACTGGAATAACGAGGGAGTGCCCACCCCCTTCAACGGAGTCCTCCCCAAGGGAGAGATGGGGATCAATCCCGTCTACCCCCGGTCGGCAGTCAGAGCATGGACCGCAAAACCGGACGCTAAGGGCTATGTGCATCCGGTCGAGGAGATCACGGCCGACTTCACGCCGCACCTGGCGTCGTGGTGGGCGTCACCGCGCCGGCGCGAGATGCAGCACTCCACCGGTGACTCACCATTCGAGTTGGGGGCCTGGTCTCCCGTCCATCCCAACGGACATCCAATGGAGTTTCCGCATGACCGCCAAGCTCCTGAACGTCCTGACCGGCATCAACCGCCCTGCCGCGCCTTCCTCCGGGAGCATGATCCTCGTTAACGATCTCTACGGCGCGATGCCTGAAATCCACACAACCTTCCTGGGCAGGGAGCCGGTCGATCAGACTTGGAAGGGTGCCTTTGATGAGCTGATCACCCTCTCCACGCCGAAACACCCCCACGGCCCGGACTTCGCTCCCTATGTCGGTGCGCTGACGCGTGAGGTCGGTGCGCTCATCGAGAAGATCCAGCCGAACATCATTCACGCCCAGTACCTCGGGTTCGCTCTCAGCCAGGCATTCACCCGAACGGCTGGCAACATCCCGGTCATCGCCATCGCCCACGGCCCCGACGTGCTGGCGGCCGAGTGCAGCGCAGCGGAACGTGAAGGTCTGATCGAAGTAGCCGCCACAAGCGCCGCTATCGTCGCCCCGACTGCCGCCCTCGCCGACCGCATCGACCATCTCACCGGAGGCCGTTTCACCGATCGTCTCACCGTCATCCCGTGGGGCATCCCGTTGAGCGATGCCCTGGTAAGCGATCAACCGCCTAGCGAATCCGGACCACTGTCGTTGGTGCACGCCGGTCGTCTGGACGACAACAAATCCACAATCACTGCGGTGGAAGCCCTCGCTTTGACTGACCAGCCCCACCACTTGACTGTGATAGGCGAAGGCACGTTGCGGGAGCATCTGGAACACCGGGTCCTCGAACTCGGGCTGCGCGACCGGATTCAGTTTGATCCGTTCCTGCCACGTGTCGAACTATGGCGCCGCCTGCCGAACTTCGACGCCTTCGTCTTCACGACCAAGGGTCTGGAGGCTTTCGGACTCGTCCTCATTGAGGCCCAAGCCCACGGACTGCCGGTTGTCTACTCCGATCTTCCCGGTGTGCGGGAAATCCTCGGCACCGCTGGTGTTCCCTACACTCCCGGCGACCCGCGCTCGCTGGCGGTAGTCCTGGACGAGATGGGCCGGAACTTCCACAGACGCAAGGCGTTCACCAAAACGGCTCTCGCCAACGCGCGCCGATACAACATCACTGCCACCGGCCGCCAGCTTCGGGAACTGACGCTCCGCGTCACCGCCTGACCCGCTTCCTTGTCGCCGTCCCGACTAGCCTTCCGCTACTGAACTTGAACCCGTGATGTCGGGTTCCTCGCGGGCTGACGTGCGTCAACGGCGGCGACGCAGGCCGGACAAGCTCCACGCAGACAAGGGCTACGACTATCCTCACCTGCGCCGGGCGCGCACTATGTGACACAAGACACCATTGACGCGCACATGTCTTTCACGTGCTCACTGCTCTTGGTAAGGAAAACTGCTGGAAGGCGACGGCCGATGACCCCTTACGGGCCCTCGGCAAGGCCGCCGACCTCCTACGCCCTCCTGAACAGGCGGAAATCCCTTGGAGATAGACCCGCTGGTCATGCCAAGCTGTCACCCACCAAAGCGGCGTAGCTCAGATGGCCAGAGCGCCGGTCTCCAAAACCGGATGCCGCAGGTTCGACTCCTGCCGCCCCTGCCATGGATCACATCCTCAGACAGCTGAGGTGAGCCTCACCAACGAAGCCACCTGGGTCTTCCCGGTCGTCAAAGTCTCCGTCACAGCCCGGGCCCATCGACGCGGCGACTCCGCGCCCGGAATGACCTTTTGTGTGAGGCACGGCCCCATCTCAGGACCGAGGCCCCGTCCGCCCCGAACTCCTCGGCAGACGCCAGCCACAGATACAGCGGCCGCGACGGCACCTTCCGTGTCCCGGATGGCCAGGTACGCATGCCCCGTCGCCGGGCTCGTATCCACCGCCGCCCACCGCAGACGCTGAGTAGCGCGCGGCCCGCCGTTCCCGAAGGATCGGCGGGCCGTCGAGGGTGCCCCCCGCTCGGCGACGCACCACGACCGTACGCCCGCCACATCAGTGCGTCCACACCTCCGGGCCACCACCTCGCCACTCGATCAACTTCGTCGTAGCCACGTCGACCTGGTCCCAGTCCGGCAGTCCAGCACGGCGCAGGAACACCAGCACATCCCGCTCATGGAAGGCCCGGCCGAGGATCACCCCGTCGATGCGTACCCGGCGGCCGCCCTCCTCGTCGGGCGGGTACACGATCACCGGACGCTGCACCATGACCTCAGGATCATCCCGGCTGCACCGACCCGCACCCGCCCGTCGACCGAGAAATCCGCAACTCGGTGTCCGGACGGCAGAACGGGCACGAGTCCAGCTGCGCGTCCGTGAGCGCCAGCGTGGCCTCATGCGCCGATGCCCGGTGAGTGCGGTGCTGGCCCGCGCGGTGCCGCGGCGGCGAGTGATCACAGGGGCGAGGAGGCGAGTGGAGTGCAGGCTCCCGCACCTTTGACGTTCCCGCCCGAAGCTTCCCGGCGGCAGCCCGGGAGCCGAATGAGTGTTCCATTCATGGGGAGTGGAGGGTTAAGGTCGCGGTCTTCGGATCTTGTACGGAGGTGCCGGCATGGACAACAGCACAACCCCGCGCCGGGGCCGACCCCCGGGCCCGCAGACCGCCGGGGGAGAGCTGACCGACCGCCAGTCGGCCATCGTCCGCTACATCACCGAGACCGTCGACCGTCAGGGCTATCCGCCGTCGATGCGGGAAATCGGCCAGGCCGTGGGCCTCGCCAGTACCTCCTCGGTCGCCTACCAGCTGATGGCGCTCGAGCGTAAGGGGATCCTCTACCGCGACCCGCACACGCCTCGCGCATACCGCGTGCGTCCCTCCTGGGCGCCCGACCTCGGCAGCAGGAGCGAGACGGCCGTCGAGGTACCGCTCGTTGGACGGATCGCCGCCGGCGCCCCTTTGCTCGCCGACGAGGTCGTCGAGGACGTCTATGCCCTTCCCCGGCAGATCACCGGCAGCGACGGGGACGTCTTCGCCCTGACCGTCTCCGGCGACTCCATGATCGACGCGGCGATCTGCGACGGTGACATCGTCACCGTCAAACGGCAGGACAGCGCCGACCATGGCGACATCGTCGCCGCACTCCTGGAGGACGAGGCCACCGTGAAGGTCCTGCGGCGCCAGGACGGACGGGTGTGGCTCATGCCGCGTAACCCGGCGTACGAGCCGATTCCCGGCGACGAAGCGCGGATCCTCGGCAAGGTGGTCGGCGTCTTCCGCCTGCTGTGAGAAGACGAGGGAGCGACGAGCAGCCTCCAGCCTCCAATTCATACGCCGTCCCCAGCAGATGCCGCCTCACGCAACGCGGCCTCGGCACGGTTGCGCGACGTAGCGGCGGTGCAAGAGTGGCGTTATGTGTGGTCGATACGTATCCACTCGCAGCCCGCAGGAGTTGGCCCCGCTCTTCGAGGTGCCCGACGTACCTGCGAAGGAGACGCTCGCGCCGAACTGGAACGTCGCCCCGACCAACGACGTGTGGGCGGTCCTCGAACGCGCACCCCGCGACAAGGAGGACGCTGCGCCGGTGGAGCGGGCTCTGCGGCCGCTGCGCTGGGGCCTGGTCCCGTCCTGGGCGAAGGACCTGAAGATCGGCGCCCGGATGATCAACGCGCGGGTCGAGACGGTGCACGAAAAGCCCGCATTCCGCCGCGCGTTCACCCGGCGCCGCTGTCTGCTGCCCGCCGACGGCTTCTACGAATGGGAACAGATCAAGGACCCAAACACCGGCAAGGCGCGCAAGCAGCCGTACTTCATCCACCCCGAAGACGACCAGGTCATGGCGCTCGCCGGTCTGTACGAATACTGGCGCGACCCGGCCGTCAAACAGGACGACGACCCGGCCGCCTGGCTGATGACCTGCACCATCATCACCACCGAAGCCACCGACACGGCCGGCCGCGTCCACCCCCGCATGCCGCTCGCTCTTACTCCTGAGCACTACGACGCCTGGCTCGACCCCGCCCACCAGGACCCCGACGAGCTGCGGGCCCTGCTCGGCCAGCCGGCCGGCGGTCACCTGGATGCCCGTCCCGTCTCCACGGCCGTCAACAACGTCCGTAACAACGGCCCCCAGCTCCTGGACGAACTCGCCTCCTAGGGCTGTTCCGCCGTTGCAGTGTCGCCCGAAAGCGACTTCGCCCGGAGGGCGAGCGCGTCGGAGGCGGGTATGGCACCGTGGACTCGGGCTGGCTCCGCCACTTTCCCCCGTAGTAGCGGAGCCAGCCTCACGCCATCCCGGAGCTCTCAACAGGCCGGGGGAGCACCTGTCGGAGATCGGCGTATAGGCGGATCCGTACGCCGGGCTGACCCGTTCCGCGTCGAACGCTCGGCCGTGGCCGCCCCCCCATGTCCGGGCGACGGCGTCCTGGAAGGCCATCACGGTCGCGTCATCGACGCCCGCGACCTCCACGACAGCCAACCCCGGCTCCGCCACGTGCGCGTCATTGATCGGTCCCATGCACGGCACTACGCGCTGGTGTCCTGGATGGTTCTGTGACCGGGCGGCATGCACCCGCCCGAGTAGCCTCCGGGCGGACAGCGAGCCGACACCCTGGGCGTGGAGCGGTTGCCCCGTCTGCCTCGATGGTCAGGACACTGGGACCGGAGGCACGGGCAGATCCGCCCCGGTGGTCCCGGAACCCTGTACGCGGTACCGGCCGCCGCCGATCGGCACGGACCGCTCCCGCATCACCGCGGCAACGGCCTCAGGCCAACGTGTCCGCTCCGACCACGTCACGTTCACCAGGTCCGCGCCGTCCAGGTTCGCTCTGTCGAGGTTCGCGGCGTCCAGATCGGCGCTGCGCAGGATTGCGCCGCGCAGGTCGGTGCCCCGCAGGTCCGCGCGGGTCAGGTCGGCGCCGTCCAGGTCTGCGCCGCCCAGGACCGCGCCCGGCAGGATCGCGCCGGGCAGGTCCGCGCGGACCAGGTGTGCGCCGGTCAACCATGCGCGGGTCAGGTCCACGCCGGTCAGGTCCACGGCGCGCAGGTCGGCACGAGTAAGATCCGCGCCGGTCAAGTTCGCGGCGATCAGATACGCGCCGCGCAGGTCCGCACGAGTCAGGTCTGCCTCTTCCAGGTGCGCGCCGCGTAGGTCCGCGCCGCGCAGGATCGCCCCGCGCAGGTCGGCGCCGCGCAGGTTTGCGCCTCTTAGGTACGTGCCGGTCAGGTCCGCGGTGCGCAGGTCCGCGCCGTCCAGAGGACGGAGGCGAGCGCCACCGGCCAGGAGCACCCGGGTCCACCAGTTGGAGGCCTGCACGCGCAGCCAGGGGCGGGACGGGCGGGCCGCCACGGCGAGGCGCCCCAGCAGGCTGTCAGGGCGCGTCTTCACGGACATCCCCGTCCTCGTGTACGGGCGGCAGTGGCGAAGGTGCGGTCGCGGGACGGCCCTGAGGTGTTTCGGACATGGGTCGTGGTCCGGCCTCCACGCCGGAGAGGATGCCTCGGATCGTGGCGGGGGCGCCGATGCCGAAGATGAAGGCCGGCCATGGCCCGCTGATCTGATCGTGCGCGGCGGTGGCCACCACGGACCCCAGCACGAGCGCGACGGCCAGCACGAACAGCCGCGGCCACAACTCGCCCTCCTTGCGCCACGGCCAGGTGTACCCGGCCGACACGACAGCCACAGAAAGGGACCACACCGAGGCCGCTCCACCGCCGGCCAAGCCCCACAGTGCCGCCTGCCACCACGTCATCCTCTGACGATATCCGTCCAACACCGGTATTCACAGGACGAGTTGGAGATCACGCCAGCGCCCCGGGCACAGCACGTGCCGGCGCCAGCTCATCAGGCACGGCGGGCGTGATGCCCCGGACGACCCGGTGGGCCGGGATCAGAGCCGGGTGCTGGTGTGCCGCACGGTCGGGCCCCATTTCTCCGTGACGGCGGCCATGCACCACTGGCAGAGCGGGCTGCCGCCGCTGCCGTATTTGTGTGTCTTGCGCTGGCAGGTGGCGCAGGGGCCGACCTGGTTGCCGGAGCAGACGAGCGCGGACGGGTCGGGCTCGGTGATCGGGGGCGGGGGAGTGGTCATGGCAGTGGTCCTGTTCCGGGCGATTCGTGCAAGTCGCCCGTGCGTAAGAATGTCGGACGGGATGGCACGGCCGTTCGAGCCGTGCGGCGGTGGCTGCGTCCGGCTAAGTCGAGGATGTCCAGCTGGGCTTCCGGCCGGCAGTGGCTGCAGGCGCGCAGTCCGCCGGCCAGCAGTCGGCGGGCCTCCTCGCGGCTGACCGGGCGGCGCCGGCTGCCCGCCATGTGGCAGTCGCCGGCGTGTACTCGCACGGGCGGCCGGCCGACGCCGATGCCGAGCTGGACGATCCAGTCCGGCGGCCGCGGCCGGTTGCGCCGACCGTGTTCCTCTTCTGCCTGACGCTGCCGGACGGCTGCGATCTTGGCGTCGATGCGCTGCAGCCACAGGACATGCCAGACCCGCAGGGTGTGCAGGCGCTCCAGGTCGGGTGGCAGATCATCGAACACATTTTTGATTCTATGCTCATGATCCATCATTCGCGCCCCTCGCGTGTTCGAATATTAGTTCGATACCGTGGGGTGTGGGAGGTGGGTGTGATGACCAACGGCACCGAGGCGCTGCCGGCAGCGCCGTGTGTGATGCATGTGCGCTGCCCTAACCGGCTGGGACAGGAGCGCTACCGGCAGGTCCTGGAGCAGCTCGCGGACCTCTCCCCGGTCGTGCAGGCCCTGCCGCCGACCGCGGCCCTGGTGGAGTTGAAGGGCGCGCTGCGCTACCACGGCACCGACGCCCGCCGGCTGGGCGAGATGCTGCGGGTGCGCACGCTGTCCCGGCTCGGCATCGACGTCCGTGTCGGCATCGGCCCCTCGATCACCGTCGCGGCCACCGCCTCCGCCCAGATCCCCCAGCCCGGCGGCGTCCTCGCCATCGGCCCCGAGCGGGCCGCCGGCTGGCTGGCCGGGGCTGCCGGTCGAGGCCCTGCACGGCATCGGCCCCCGCCAGGCCGGCGTGCTGCGCGACTACGGCATCCACTGTGTGGGCCTGCTCGCCGCCGTCCCGCCCGCCACCGTCCAGCGCCTGCTGGGCGGCCGCGCCGGCCGCACGGTCGCCGACCGGGCCCGCGGCATCGACCCGCGCCCCGTCGTCCCCCGCGCCCTGCCCCCGGCCGCGAGTGTCCGCTGTTCCTTCGACCGGCACGTCCTGGACGGGTCTGAAGTCCGCGCGGCCCTGCTCGAGTTGGTGGTGCGGCTCGGGCTGGTGCTGCGCCGCCGCGGGCAGGGGGCCCGCGCGCTGACGCTCACCCTGACCTTCGCCGGCAACAGCCGGTGGGAGAAGACCCGCCGCCTTACGGCGCCGTCCGCGCACGACGACGACCTGCGCACCCTCGCCTACCAGCTGATGGACGCCGCCGGCCTGCAGCGCGGCCGGCTGACCGGACTCGCCCTCAAGGGCGAGGACCTGGTCGGCGCCGGCCAGGTCGCGACGCAGATCAGCCTCGACGACGCCCGCGAAGCCCGGCTGGTCGCGGAGACGGCCGTCGACCGCGTCCGGGACAAGTTCGGCCCCCGCGTCATCGGCCCCGCCGCCGTCTTCCGCCGCGCCTCCTGACCCGATCCCGATCCGCTCCCGCTTCGCAGAGGTGAGACCCGTGTTGCTTGACCCACCCGGATGGCCCGGCCGGCCCCAGGGACTGCCACACTGGCCCTACGTCCAGGCCGTCGACGCGGCCCTCACCGCCCGCGGCATTCCGCCGGGCGTCGTCCGGGCCGACGTCCGCACCCGCCAGCGGGGACTGACCACCTACATGCTGCTGCGGTGGGACGCCAGCCGCACCAGCGGCTTCGGCGGCATCCGACTGGAATGGGAGGAACGCCGGGGCTGGTTCTACGCCCTGCTCGGACTCGGCAGTGACGACGTCCTGCTCCACACGGTGCTCACCCCGATCGAGACCATCTACGCGGAGCCGGACGCGCTGGCCGATGTGGCCGAGGAACTGCTGCACCACCGGCGGCTGCCCGATACGCGCTGCCGGCGGGAGTGGGACGGCGCGAAGGAGGCCCGCGCGGCCGCCGTCGACTTCCGCCGCAACGCCTTCGGACTTTCCCCGGCGAGGTCCAGGATGGGAGCGGAGATCACGGAGGGGGAGGGCGTGCAGCTGACCATCGACACCCGGACCGACACCTACGAGCAGGCGATCGCGGCCGTGCAGGCCGCGTACGGGCTCAACCCCACCCTCGTGGCGGGCAGTTGGCCCGACGCCCCCGCGCACGAGCCCCGCCCCGACCCGGCGGACCTGAGCAGCGAGGACCTCTGGGAGGGCTGGACGGAGCGGCTGCTGTTCGACACCGTCGCCGCCGTGATGCCCGGCGCCCGGGCCGTGCTGCGCCGCCTGGTCGAGCTGGGCGGCACCGCCTCCTACGACGACGTCCGCGGGCACTTCATCCACCACCCCGAGACGCCGATCCCGCACGGGAAGATCGGCGGGGCACTGACCAGCGTCCGCGCGGTACGCCGCCGGATCGGCCCGGACAATCGGACCAACGTGCTCCAACTCGACGACCGTATACGCGTCTACCGGATCGAGCCCGCACTCCTGGAAGGTCTCAAGCGGGTCTTCGACCTCGCCGACACCCGCCCCGACCTCCTGCGCCAGGAACCAACCAGCCCGTGACCAGTCACGTCCGGTGAAGCGCCGGGTGGGGTGGTCAGGCGGGCGGGTCGGTGGCCAGGTCGTCGGCGTGTTCGCCGGTGGCGAGGTAGACGACGCGGCGGGCGATGTTGACGGCGTGGTCGGCGAAGCGTTCGTAATAGCGGCCGACCAGGGTGACGTCGACGGCGGTTTCCACGCCGTGGTGCCACCGCTCGTCCATCAGGTGATGGAAGATCATGCGGTGCAGCTCGTCCATCCGGTCGTCGTCCCGCTCTAGCTGCAGCGCGGCCTCGACGTCGTGCGTGATGAGGACCTCGGCGGCCTGTGCCATCAGACGCTGGGCGAGCTGGCCCATCTCCAGGACGGTGCGGCGCAGATCCTGCGGCACGGCGGGCTCGGGATAGCGCCTGCGGGCGACCGCGGCGACGTGCTGGGCCAGGACGCCGCAGCGTTCCAGGTCGGCGCTCATGCGCAGGGAGGTGACGGCCGGATCAGCGTCCGGTAGGCGAGGGAGCTCACCACGAGCAGCACCAGGAGTACGGGGGCAAGCTGCCAGAACCCGGGGTCGGAGACCCGCGCCATCTCCAGCCCCGCGAACGCTGCGAGGCCGACGATGACGCAGGAGCCCACGACTCTGCGCTCGATCCAGTACCCGGTCACTCCCGCATCACCCGCCCGAGGAGAAGAGGCTGTTCCAGCCGCCGACGGCCTTGGCGCCCTGCCAGGTCTTCACCCCGGTGGTTGGCGACGGCCCGGCCGCTCTGCGCGTCCTCGATCACCTTAGCGCCGGTCAGGGTAACGAAGATGCCGGTGATGCAGCTGCCGCAGTCCTTCTGCATGCAGGAGTCGATCGCCGCCGCGGCGATGAACACCACGCCGATGCCGGTGTACACGACACCCGCGCCCACGCAGACCGCGACTCCGACGCCCGCCGTCCCGGCACCGGTGGCGGCCGAGCAGTACGCCCCGACTGCCAGGGCGGTGCATCCGGTGGCCGCCATGGCCTCGGTGTGCCGTCGTCGAAGATGCCGCCAAGAGGTCCTGTTCTCATGCCCGCGGCCAGCTGCGATCACCCGATCGAGACTCCCGTTCGACGCGCACCCGTCAAGATCGGAACGACAACAGCTTCTAACCTGCGCCCCTCAGTCGCCCTCCCCGCACCAGCGCCAGAATCTCGCGGTGCGTGGTCATCCGGCTGCTCGCTCAACGCGGCCCGGGTCTGCTGATGGTCCTGCGCGAGGCCGATGTGGACTTCGTCCTGCTGGACAGCACTCTCCCCGAGTGCGACCAGGTCGGCGACGGACGGGCCCACTGCTCCCACAGGCGCCGCCGGCGCAGGTCCGTCAGCGGTCTCGGCGGCGCTCTTTGAGATAGGCCAGTACCGCCAGCACTCGACGGTGAGCATCGCCGTTCTCGGAGATGCCGAGTTTTTGGAAGGTGCTGCGCATATGGGACTCGACCGTGCGCTCGGAGAGGTGGAGGCGCTGCGCGATGGCGGCATTGGACAGCCCCTCGGCGGCCAGCGCCAGCACCTCATGCTCCCGGACGGTCAGAGTGGAGATCGGGTCATCTCGACCGGTCGTACGCAGGAGGGCGGCGACAATCTCGGGATCCAGGGCCGACCCTCCGGCTGCCACCCGGCGCACGGTGTCGAGGAAGTCGGCGACGCTCAGTACCCGGTCCTTGAGCAGGTAGCCGAAGCCGCCGGAGGCCACCAGCGGCAGGCACTGGCGAGTCTCGATGTGCTGAGACAACAGCAGCATCGGGAAGCCCGGATGGGTCTGGCGGATGTCGCGGGCGGCCCGGGCACCATCGGATGTCATCGTGGGCGGCATACGGACGTCGATGACCGCAAGGTCGGGTCGCAGGCGGGCAACCGCGGCCACGAGCGCGTCGGCGTCGGTGACCGCCGCAACGATCTCGTGACCGGCCTCGGTGAGCAGACGGGCCAGCCCTTCGCGGAAGAGCGCAGAGTCCTCGGCCAGCAGAATGCGCATGTCAGATCGTCACCTGGATGGTCGTGCCCGAGCCCTCGGGGCTGTACAGGCTCAGCCTTCCGCCGACCGCACTCACCCGGTCACGGACGGATGTCAGCCCGTATCCGAGGTGGGCGCCGCCGATGCCGTCGTCGGACACCTCCACGTGCAGCGCCGACCGGTCCTGTCGGACGCCCAGGCTGATGGCGGTGGCACGGGCGTGCTTGAGCGCGTTGGCCAGGGCCTCGGCGACCACGAAGTACACGGTGGTGGCGACGGCCTCCGGGACGTCCACGTCGCATACGGCCGCCTCGACTGGCACCGGGCAGTCGCCGACGAGCGCGTTGAGGGCGACGGCGAGCCCATCGTCCAACAGGCTCGGGCGCACGCCGTGGGCGAGGCGGCGCAACTCGGCCACCGTGCCCGCGAGCGTGGTGACGGCAGCGTCCAGGTCGCGGTGGGTGGGGTCACCCGGGCCAAACCGGCTCTGGGCCGACCGCAGCCGCATTCCGACCGCGATGATCTGCTGCTGCGCACCGTCGTGCAGGTCGCGGGCGAGCCGCTCCCGCTCGGCCGCAGTCGCCAACGCCAACCTGGACTGACTTGCCCGGGCCTCGTCCAGTGCCATGCGCAGTTCCAGGCGCAACCGACTGACCTCGATCGGTAGCCGAGCCCGCACGGCGGCGTCGCGGGTGCGGCGCATCCGCCTGGCGGTCGGCGCACCGAGCAGGATGACTCCCGCATCGCTCGCGCCGGTCACCAGCGGCACACACGTCGCGTCGTCGGGCACCGTGACAGGCTCCCCGTCGAGGCCGACGTATGTGCGGGGCGGGCTGGTGGGCAACTTCAGGAGCAGGCGGAGCTGCGGGTCGCCGACGACGGACCGGAGGAGATCCGCGACCTCTTCCGGCTCTGCCGCACCGTCCCTGACCCGCCGCACGAACTCCTCCACGCGTGCGGTGATGACCGTCCGGTCCCGGTCGACCAGCCGTCCCACCAGGTTGTTAACGCCGCGGTGCAGCGGCAACAGGCACAACGCGGTGACGAACGCCGCACCGGTCAGGCCGATTTCGGTGCCCGCACCGAACAGATCCGCAGCGAACAAGACCAGGACGGCGAAGATCGACGCCGACACCAGGGTGGTGAGCAGCCAGGCCAGTGACGCGCCGAGCAGCCGGTCCACGTCGAACAGGTCATACCGCAACACGGCCACCGTGACCGCGGTGGGCACCGCCCACAGCATCGCCACCATGAAACCGCTGTAAGCAACATTTATCGAGGCCCCCAGTATCTCGGCGGCCCAGCCTGCGGCGAGCAACACCGGCACGGCCCCGGCCCCGAGCATCAGCCAGCGCAGCTGCTGTCGCACCACTTCCCCACCCCGCCGATAGCGCACGACCAGACAGCAGACCGCGGCCCCCAGCACTGCCAGCACCCCGCCGAAGGCCGTAATCCCCACGGCCACCACCGCGGGCAGCGGGATCCGCCACGCGACCTGGCCGGGCAGCAACTTGGGACCACCGCGGTCGGGTGCGATGAACGACAGGGCCAGATTGAGGTAGAGACCGAGCACCACGCCCGCCCACGCGACGAGACGCCACGGGCGTCCCGGCAACAGTCCGTCGGGAAACACCAGGCACAGGGCGACGAAGCCGACCAGGTTCCACACCCACGCACCGGCCTTGAGCATGTAGAACAGACGGGCCGCCGGCGCCTGATGGGCCAGCGTGAGCGTCTCTCCCCACGTCTCGACGGTGAACACGGCAGCGGGGGCCGCGCCCACCCAGCTCAGTGCGCTGCCGACCGGGCTGCCCGGCACCCGCCAGGTGAGCAGGGATCCGGTGACGACCGGCACAACCAGGAAACCGGTCTCGAAGGCCCACAGGCCGGGTGACAAGGCCCGCATGGACCCGAAGGCCAGCCAGGCCCTGACGAGACATGCTGCGGCGAAGACTGCCCCTGGCAGAGCCACACGGACTGTCTTCGCCATGACGCCATCATCGCGGCGCAGGGGGCCTTCGTCATCAGTGCCAGCACGCAGTGCAGACCGCGCGGGTCATTCCGGCGCCAACCCGGATGCGGGTGAGACGACCTCCAAGAGACGCTGACGGCCCTACCTCGACAATGAATGGAGCGGTCGTGGAACTGATCCTCATGGTCCTCACCGCGTTCCCGCTCGGATACTTCATCCGCAGCCGGACGGCCGCGCTCGTCGCCTACATCGCCATGCATTCCTTCGTGTTCAGCTTCCAGAACACGGCACTGCTGATGGAATGGCTGGGCGGCGACTACTCGGCCTTCCCCAAGGACGCCACCTCGCCGCCATGGTCGTACCTCTTGATCAACGTCGCGATCTACGCGGCCGGCCTCGGTCTCGTCCTTCTCGGGGGCAAGGCGCGCGCCAAGGTCAGCGCCAAACGTGCCCGGAACGCCGTGGACATCGCCGGATAACGCTGGGGCCCAGCCCAGCTGAAACACAGCTTGCGTCGGACACGCGGGCTGTACCGTGAACGAGGCAGCGCCCGAGGGCGCAGGGAGGTGTCACGTTGAGAAGGGTCCTGGGAGTCTCGGCGCTGCTGCTGGCGCTCGCCGCTTGCACGTCGGGCACATCGAAGGTGCAGCAGTCCCCATCCGCCTCGGCGGGAGAGTCCCCCACGGTGATCCGTCTGACGATGGCCGTGCCCTACGGCACCACGTCTTCGGTGGACAGGTTCATCGCGCAAGTCGGCAAGGCGACCGAGGGATCCCTGCAGATCAAGGCCAAGCAGGGGTGGCGGACGGGCCAACTCGCCTACGAGGACGGCACGATCGCGGACGTTCGGGCGGGCGAAGCGGATCTGGGGGTGGCAGGCACGCGGGCCTTCCCCGGCCCGGTGCGGATACTCAGCGCGCCCGAGCTGATCACCAGTTACGCCGCCCAGGAACGGCTGCTCAACAGCCCCCTCTACCAACGGCTGGGCACCGCACTGAGCGTCCCCGGGATCACCGGCCTCGGCCTGCTCCCGGGCCAGTTCCGCTACCTGTTCACCGCGAGCGGCTCGGCCCCGACGCCCGCCGCTCTGCACGGGCGGCTCGTCGGCGTGGCACAGTCGAAGCTGGCAGACAGCACCTTCCACGCTCTGGGCGCACGCACCCGCTGGTATCCGCTGTCCGGGTCGGTCAGCGACATGGACGGCGTCGAGTCCTCGATTTCCTCCTTCAACCACGAGGGCTACATCTCCTCCACGAAGTACCTCACAGGGAATCTGGCGCTGTGGCCACGGATAATCGTCCCCTTCATCAGTGACACCGCGCTGAAGCGCCTGAGTCCCCAGCAACGCCAGGCGCTGACCGGGGCCGCGGCCGCCACCTTCGAAGACACGATGTCGGAACTGCAGTCTGAGGACGCGGATGAGCTCGCCGACCTCTGCGCGGGAGGGCTGGTCGTGAGGCAGGCCAGTCCAGCGCAGCTCGTGGCGTATCGTGCGGCGGTCGCGTCGGTCGGCACCCGGCTGGAGAACGACCCCCAGACCGGCGAGCTGTTCACCATGGTCAAATCGCTGGTGAAGGGAGCGAAGCCGGAACCCGCCCTGCACTGCTGATGCCCCTGGACCAACGATCACGCAGCACGGAAGCATCAACAAGAACTGGCAAAGCGCGTTGCAGGCCTACGTCGTCGAGACGCTACCAGCAGCTGTCGTTCACGGTCCGATGAGCTGGAGTACGTGTGGCCAACTCTCCGCCTTCGTACGGACGTTCGCTGGGCGGCTTCCGCCCAGCTGGCCGCCTCCGCCGCCCGGGAGATGGCCTCGCCGGTACGGAATCCGCCGGTGAAGGACACCATCCGCACATCGGGGGCGGCCACGATCGCAGCGGCGATGCCGGTGCCGTCGTACGGCATGCACGCGCAAGCTCCGGGTGGACAGGTTGCTCTTGGCGACGGCGGGCGTGTCACCAGCCAGGGAAGGGGATCACTGCCAACGCAGGAACTGCAGCACTGCCTGCACCCGCCGGTGCTCGCGCTCGCCCGGTTCCAGGCCGAGCTTGGTGAAGACACTGCGTACGTAGCCCTCGATCGTCTTGGGGCTCAGGACTAGTTCGTCGGACAATGCGGCGTTGGTCAGCCCCTGGGCCATCAGGGACAGCACCTCCCGCTCACGGTCGGTGAGTTCGGCGAGGGGGTCACGTTCCCGTCGCCGGCCAACCAGCCTGGACACGAGTTCGGCGTCGATCACGACCTCGCCACCGGCGACGCGTCGTACGTCGACCGCGAAAGCACCGAGGTCGGACACCCGGTCCTTGAGCAGGTAGCCGACCGCACCGTCGAAATCTTCCATGAGCCGTAGTGCGTGATGCACCTCGACGTACTGCGACAACAGCATCAGCCCGACCTGCGGCGCGAACGAGCGGATCTCGGCCGCGGCCTCGATGCCCTCGTCCGCGAAGTCCGGTGGCATGCGCAGGTCGGTGATGACCACGTCCGGTGGGTCACGGCGGACGAGGCCGACCAGATCGGCACTGTTGCGAGCTTGAGCCATCACCTCGAAGCCCTCCTCGGTGAGGATGCGAGCCATTCCCTCCCGGAAGAGGACCGCGTCGTCGGCGACGATCACTCGCACGGCAGCGCCGCCCTGAGCCTCGTCCCGCCACCAGAGGGGCTGTCGACCTGGAGGTCACCGCCGAGTGCGGCGAGGCGATCCGCCAGCCCCTGCAACCCCGTTCCCGGTCCTGGGCGTGCGCCGCCGCGACCGTCGTCGGTGACCTCTACGCAAAGCCCGCCTTCGACCAGGGCCACGTCGACGACGACCACGCCTGCGCCCGAATGCCGTGCGGCGTTGGTGAGCGCCTCGCTCACCACGTAGTACGCCGTCGCCTCGATGTCGCGCGGCAGGCGACCTGTGCCGCTCACGTGCAGTCGCACCGGGATCGCCGACCGGTCCCCGAGCGCGGCGAGCGCGGGTTCGAGACCCGACTGGGCCAGCACCATCGGGTGCAGGCCACGGGCCAGCTCACGCAGTTCGGCAGTGGCCTCCAGCAGTTGCGCCCGCGCCTGTTTGACCCGGTCCGCCATCGCCGCGCCGTCGGCCTCCGCCTGTTTGGCGAGGGCGCCGAGTTCCAGACCCAGGGTGACCAGTCGCTGCTGCGCACCGTCGTGGAGGTCGCGCTCGATGCCCCGTCGGGCTGCGTCCTCGGCGGTGACGATCCGGCGGGCCGCCGCCTGGATCTCCTGGGCCTGTTGCTGCTGCACGATGACCAGGCCGGTCTGCGCGACCAGGTCCGACAGCAGTCGGTCCTCCGTGGCGCTGAGCGACTCGCCCGCCGGCTTGCAGACCGTGATCGCGCCGCGCACGCTGCCGCGGTGGACGACGGGCCGGACCAGCCGCCGCGTCCCGCCCAGCCCGGCGACGGTTGCCGGGCCCACCTCCACGGTCATAGCCGGCCACTGGCCCCGCGGCATCAGATGACGCTCGTCGCCCACCCACACGACAACCTCGGTGGCGCCGACCGCGCCTGCGACCGTGGCTGCGATGGCATCAAGCAGGTCCCGCGGCGGGTCCTCCAGGTGGGCCGACAACCGGGACAACGCCTCGTACGGCGTCGCGCGATGCCCGTACACGAGACGATCCGCCAGGCGCTGCGCCCGCCGCCGCAGCGGCTCGAACGCGACCGCCACGACGGCCGTCGTAACCAGCGACAGTGCTCGTTCGTCAGCCGGAACCACGGCTCCCGCACCGACGACGATCGCCACATACGCGGTCATGATCAGCAGCAACAGGGCCCCGACGACGAGGGTCTTGTTGATGACCGGGTCGATGTCGTAGAGCCGGAACTTGAGGATCGCGAACCCGGCAGCGACCGGGATCAGCGGCAGCGCGAGCAGGCCCGGCACCGGGCTGCCAAGGGCAAGCAGGCCAGCCACCAGCAACACGATCGCCGTGACGACCGCGAACACGAGCCAGCGCATCTGACGCGCCTCGTCGCCGCGGGCGCGGCGGATCCGCACCACGATCGCGACAGTCCACAGCACCTGGAAGAGCAGATAGCTGTACGGGGCGTACTCCCAGACCCGGTCCGCCACCTCCCCGCCGGGCACAGTCAGCGGGTGCGGTGCCGCCAGCCCCATCCGGTCGTACTCCACCGGCCACAGCGCCGACACCACCGCGAGAACAGCTGCGACCGCCATCATCGCGACCACGGCGAACCGCCACCAGGGGGAGGGGAGCCGCCCGTCGGGGAAGGCCATGAGCGTCCACCCGGCCAGCGCGATCGCCAGCGGCAACGGCCACACGCCGATCCAGCCGATCCAGGAGGCTCCGGCCAGGGCGCCGTCGTGCAGGCCGTACTGGCGGCCGAAGAACATCACCGCGTGCAGCACGCCGGTCGCGACGAACAGCCAGCCCTCGGGGTGCCGCGGCCGCACCCGGACGACGTACAGGCCCACGGCGGTGAAGGAGGCGCCGATCAGGCCGTTGTGCACGTTGTCCAGGTGGAAGCCGAGGTTCCAGCCGTAGCCGACGAGGGTCGCGACCAGCAGCGCCACCAGTGCGGCTCCGGCTTCGCGGACCGTCGGCGGGGCCTGGTCGTTCGCCTCCGTGGCCGCTGACATGAAGCAATGCTGGCACAGCGGCGACGCTCGCGGATGAGGGTTGTCCCTGGCCGAAGTGCAGGGTGCGCACCGTGTCCCGGAACCCCGGGGAGGGACACCGTGGGACCACCGGCTCGTCACGACCGAAGGAGTCCCCATGAGCACGTCGACTCGGGTCCGCACCCAACTCTCCCGCGCCGGACGCCCCGAACGGGTCGCCGGGCCCCTCCTGGTGCTGGGCGGGGTCGCCTTCTTCGCGGGCGGCGCCATCCACCCCGGTGACAGTGGTGAGGGATCAAAGGTCTCCCAGCTCCACGAGATGCTGATCGACTCGATGTGGTACCCCTCGCACGCGCTGCTGCTGGCCGCGACGGCGTGCTTCGCGGCCGCGATCCTCGCCTTCCGGCGCCGCGGCAGTCTCGGCTCCGGCATTGTCCAGGTGACCGACGTCGTCTCCGTCATCGCCGTCGTCGCCACGATCGGGATGACGGTGCACCTGTTCGCCGCCCTCGGTGCGGACGGGATCGCCGACGGCGAGAAGACGTTCCTCTACCACGTGCAGACGTGGAACGAGACGATCGTGGATTCGCTGTGGGGCCTAGGTATCGCCGCTCTCGCCGTCACCGGCGGCCTCACGCGCACCTTCGGCAACCCGATCACGCTCGCGCTCGGCCTCGTCGGAGGGCTGGCCTTCGCGTTGGCGTCCGCCACGATCGCATTCACCGACCGCTTCGACGCACTGTTTCCGCTCGCCTCGCTCATCGGGATCTGGGCCATCGTGGTCGGCCTCATGATGTTGCTGCGGAAGGCCCGCTCCGGGCTCGCCGCACCTACCCCGGATTCCGACCGGGCCGGGAACTCCAACTGACCTGCGACAGACCACCGTGCTGTGCATGCACAGCGCAACGCTGAGCACTCAAGCGGCCAACCAGAGTCACTCAGTGACTACTCCCCCTCGTGAACGACTCCGTTGGGAAAGGGACGAACTGCTGGCTGTGGTGGTCACTTTGGCTCACGGACCCGCAGGTCAAGTGATCCACTCCCAGCCAGAGTGCGGGCCGGTATGCCCGCCCTGTCCTTTTGCCAACGGAGTCGTGAACGAGGGGGCTTCTCGTCAAGCTGGTGGGGCTTGGCGACGGGCCAGCCCGGCCCGCAGAACGTTGGAAGCCCCCACGGTGTCGGCGTGCGCGTGGTGGCCGCAGCTGACGCAGTGGAACTTCTGCTGGGTGGGCCGGTTCTGCTTGGCGGTGTGCCCGCATGCGGGGCACCGCCGGGAGGTGTTGCGGGGGTCCACCGCCATCACTTGCCGTCCGGCTCCTTCCGCCTTGGCGGCCAGGATCGCGAGGAACACCCCCCATCCGGCATCGGCGATCGAGCGGTTGAGCCCGGCCTTCGCGCCGGCCCCGTTGGGCAGGAAGTGGCCCGGCTGTTCCGGGTCCGGCTTCGGTGCGGGGGCCTTGCTCATGGTGCGGATCTTTAGGTCTTCGTGCGCGATGAAGTCGTGTTCCCGCACGAGAGTGAGCGCGGTCTTGTGCGCGTGGTCCAGACGCTGACGGCGCACCTTGCGGTGCAGTCGGGCGACGGTCTGTACGGCCTTGCGGCGGCGCTTGGAGCCTGGCTTGCAGCGGCTGAGGGACTGCTGTGCGGCTTCGAGCTTCGCGGAGGCGTTCCGGCCGTGGCGGGGGTTGGGTACGAACTTGCCGTTGGAGTCGGCGAGGAAGTTGGCTATGCCCATATCGACGCCGACCACGGAGCCGGTTGGCGGCAGCGGCTCGGGGGTGGTCTGCTCGGCGGTCAGGATGACGTACCAGCGGCGCCCTTCCCGCTTCACGCTGACTGTCTTGACCTTTCCGGCCACCGGCCGGTGCTGCTTGACCTTGACATGCCCCACGCCCTGAAAACGTACGCGGGTCTGCCGGTCGTGCGGCGTACTGTCCCAGCGGCAGCCGTCCCCGTCCTTGGGGAAGTCCACCGTGTCGAACCGCCGCCCCGCGCGGAACCTCGGATACCCCGGCGCCTCGCCTGCCTTGACACGGCGGAAGAACGCGGCGAACGCCTTGTCCAGCCGGCGCAAGGTCGCCTGCTGCGAGCTGAACGACCAGCGGCCCTGACGCTCCGGATCGAAGGCCCGGATGTCCTTGAGCTGCCCGGACTGCCGCCCGTAGCGGACCGTCGTCTTCGAGACGTGCCGGTACGCGGACCGCCGCTCCTCCAACGCACCGTTGTAGAGGGAACAGTGATCCCGCAGCATCTCGCCGAGCGACTGGGCCTGACGGACGGTCGGGTACATACGGAACTTGTACGCACGGATCAACGGGATCACCCCCTCCAACTGTTGTGATCACCCTAGTGCGGGCCACTGACAACGGCGGTCCGCCCAGCGGCGAATCGCCGCTCCTTGCCCTGCTCCGCAGGAGCTTCATTTCACCCCCCACCTCAAGGTGGGGGAACCCACGAAGGAGACAGGATGGCCAACTGGCGTGCTCAGACGTCATCCGCTTTCCGAACGTGACCGTTTGGTTCGGGTTGGGTGGGCATGGGTTTCGGCTCACGGCGGGAGAGATGGGTGTGTTCCGTCCGCTCGTCTGGGTCGTGGAGGTGCCTGGTGCCATCGGTGATCGGTCTTCTGGAGGCGAGGGAGAAGGAGACCCGGGAGGAGGTGGCGCGGTTGCGTGCCGCGCTCGAAGAGGCGGAACGTGCTCTTCAGCGTCTGGTGGATGCCCGGGTCACGGTGACGGAGGTGCTGACCGGGGAGCCGGCGGTGGCGCCGAAGTCTGCGCTGAAGGGGCCGGTTGCGGGATCGACGGTGCCGCACCGTGTAAGTGGCGATGCCGGTGAAGAGCAGGGTGCCGATGCCTGCCACGATCCCCGCGGCGGTTGCCCACTTCGTCCAGTCGATGCTGCTCCACCACCGCCTGGCCGGTCGTTCGCCCTCCTCGCGTACCCGTGCGCGTACGCGGTCCGGTGCGGGGCGCTGCCGCGCGAGCCGTAATCGATGGGGTCGTTGTGGGCTGTTGACCATCTGTCCCCCATGGAGTGCGTTGCACGGCGATGATGCGCGCCTTTGACCGTACGGCTCAGGTGCCGCTCGAAGTCCTGATCCGCTGATCCTTAGCCGTACATACGCTGAAAGTGCGCTGGTGTGACGGCGGAGGCTCCCCGCCTTCCTCTTCGGCGAGTTCCTCACGCGCTACGGGCCCGCGGTCAGCGTTTGATGCGTCCGCGGACGGCGAGGACGGCGTGGGCCAGGAGTGGGGGTTCGAAGAAGCGAGAGGCCAGTTCGACGTAGGCGCCGGCGATCGTGACGCCTTGCCTGCTGGAGCGGAAGACGACCGAGTTGACGGTGATGTTGAGGGGGTGCCCTTGTTGTCAGTGCTGCCTGGCAGGGTGTGGATCATGTTCGACGGACTTCATGACATCGACTGGGCGTCGATGGAGCACGCGTACGGCTCGGCCGAGGAAATGCCGGCGCTGCTGACGGCGCTGCGCTCCCCGGACGCTGTGGAGCGCCGCAAGGCCCTCGACCGCTTCTACGGCGCGGTCCACCATCAGGGCAGCGTGTACGCGGCCACGGCAGCCAGTCTGCCCTTCCTGTTCGAGCTGGCCGCCGACGCCGCCACGCCCGACCGGGCCGCCGTCGTTGCGCTGCTGGTCAGCATCGGCCGGGAGTCTTTGGACTCGGGCTTCGAGGACGACGGCACCGAGATCGAGTACTACCCCCCGATGGGCTGCGCGCAGGCCGTCGCCTTCCTTCGCGAGCGGGGTGCGCGGTTCGCCGTACTCGCCCGCGACCCCGACCCGGGCGTGCGGCTGGCCGCGATCCCCGGGCTCGGGCTCTTCACCGACGACGCCGACCTGGCCGCCGCGGTGCTGCGCGAGCGGCTGGCCGCCGAGCAAGGAATCGCCGCGCGGCTGCAGGTCGTTCAGGCGGCGGCCGCCCTGGCACTGCGCCTGCCGGCGGCCGCGCACCAAGTGACGGACTGGCTCGCAGGGATCGCGGCCGATCCCGCCCGGGACTCGGCTACCCGGCTCGCGGCCCTGATCCAGCGGGCCTGCTGCGCCCCGGAGGCGATCGGTGAGGACGTCGTAGCGGCCGCCGTCGACCGGCTGCGCGAAATCGCCCGCGCTCTGCCCGTGCGGCCGATCACACCGGCCCTGAGCCGCCCGGCGGCACCCAGCGACGGAGTGGCCCCCCAGGTCGTCGGCGCCTTCGAGGAACTGGACCGGCACACGCGCGTATACGCGCCGACCACGGCCCTGCTGCACGCCCTCCACGAAGCCCTGGCGGACCGGGTGCCCGAGCGGACCGCGGTGCTGGCCGAGCAGCTGGCCAGCGCTGACCCCGGCTCGCGCGTGGACGCGCTCCGCATGAGCGGGGAGCTGATACGGACCTGGCGCGGCGACCACACCCGGCTCCTGCTGCTGGTCGCCGACCAACTCACCACGACCGACCAGGAGGTCGCCGCCGAGGCCGCGGCCGTCCTGGCTTCCTGCCACCCGATCGCCGCCCCGGCCCGCGAGGCACTCGCCGCGCACGTCAGCGCCGAACGCGCGGCGCACGGCCCCAACGTGTGGGGCGCACCGCAGCCGCAGCTCCGTCGGGCCCACCAGGAGGCAGTGCGGGCACTGGCCCGTCTCGGCGACACGCGCGCGCTGCCGAGTCTGCTGACTGCGCTGGACGGCGACGTGGACGCCTGGCGCGCGATCCAGGTAGCTGGGCATCTGCCGCAGGCGGCCGCCCAGTTGGTGCCCCGGCTGAGAGACCATCTGCGCCGACTCGACCTCTCCCAGCAGTGGACCGAGATGAGCGCCAACGCGATCCTGGCCGCTCTGGCCGCGCTGGGCGACCCGGCCGCGGTTCCTACGGTGGTGGAGACGCTCGGCGCCGCGGTGCGCCACGAGCAGCACCAGGTCACGCGGTCGGCGCTGAAGGCACTGGGCGCGTTCGGCCCGGCGGCGGCCGGCGCACGGGACACGATCCGGTCGCTGACCACCGCCACCGACGCGCACGTACGGCCCGCCGCCGTCGCCGCGCTGTGGGCTGTCCGCGGTGAACCAGCCGAGGTCATGCCGCTTCTGCTGGCTCTCCTCGACGACCGCATCACCTTCCGCATCAGCGACGCGGCTGACCTGCTCGGCGAGATCGGACCGCCCGCCTCCGCTGCTCTGCCGCGCCTGCGCAACCTCCTGACGCACGACTACGAATGGGTCCGGGTGCGCTGCGCGGCCGCGCTCTGGGAGATCGGCGGCGAGGCCGAGGCCCCCGTCGTCCTGGACACTCTGCTCCAGGCCTGGGCGGAGAACCCCTCGACGGCCAACCACGTCGTGGACTGCCTGGACCGCATGGGATCCCTCGCGGCACCGGCCCTGCCCCTGCTCCGCAAACAACTGGCCCTGCCCCGACGCGGCGGCAGGTTCGCGAGCATCGACCACGACGAGGAACTCCAGCGGGTCGGCCGTACCCTCATCGCCCGGCTCGACCCCCCTCCAGCTCCGGGAGCACCCGCTCCGCGAACAGCCTGAGACCGAGGCCTCCCGTGACCCAGGGAGATGCGCTGTCAGCTGGTCAGGCCGTGGTCTTGTGCCCAGGTGGCGACGGCGCCGGAGTTGCGGGAGCTGAACCGGTTGGGGCGGAGTTGACCAGAGCGGGTGATGAGGCCGTTCTCCGGATAGCCGAAGGCCTCGAGCAGTTCGTCGGCGAGCGCCGCGGCGGCCTCGAGCAGACCACGACCGCGATCGGCGATGTCGTCGAGGAGAACCGAAGGAGATGACGGGTGTGGCTCATGCCGCGTAACCCGGCGTACGAGCTGATTCCCGGCGACGAAGCGCGGATCCTCGGCAAGGTGGTCGGCGTCTTCCGCCTGCTGTGAGAAGACGAGGGAGCGACGAGCAGCCTCCAGCCTCCAATTCATACGCCGTCCCCAGCAGATGCCGCCTCACGCAACACGGCGTCGGCACGGTTGCGCGACGTAGCGGCGGTGCAAGAGTGGCGTTATGTGTGGTCGATACGTATCCACTCGCAGCCCGCAGGAGTTGGCCCCGCTCTTCGAGGTGCCCGACGTACCTGCGAAGGAGACGCTCGCGCCGAACTGGAACGTCGCCCCGACCAACGACGTATGGGCGGTCCTCGAACGCGCACCCCGCGACAAGGAGGACGCCGCGCCGGTGGAGCGGACGCTGCGGCCGCTGCGCTGGGGCCTGGTCCCGTCCTGGGCGAAAGACCTGAAGATCGGTGCCCGGATGATCAACGCGCGGGTCGAGACGGTGCACGAAAAGCCCGCATTCCGCCGCGCGTTCACTCGGCGCCGCTGTCTGCTGCCCGCCGACGGCTTCTACGAGTGGGAACAGATCAAGGACCCCGATACCGGCAAGGCGCGCAAGCAGCCGTACTTCATCCACCCCGAAGACGACCAGGTCATGGCGCTCGCCGGACTGTACGAATACTGGCGCGACCCGGCCGTCGAACAGGACGACGACCCGGCCGCCTGGCTGATGACCTGCACCATCATCACCACCGAAGCCACCGACGCGGCCGGCCGCGTCCACCCCCGCATGCCGCTCGCCCTCACCCCTGAGCACTACGACGCCTGGCTCGACCCCGCCCACCAGAATCCCGACGAGCTGCGGGCCCTGCTCGGCCAGCCGGCCGGCGGTCACCTGGATGCCCGTCCCGTCTCCACGGCCGTCAACAACGTCCGTAACAACGGCCCCCAGCTCCTGAACGAACTCGCCTCCTGAACCGGCGCCGGCAACACGGGGGAGGGGACTTCGCGCAGGAAGCGAGCGCGTCGCACCCGTGTATGGCACCGTGGAGCCAGGCTGGCTCCGCCGCTTTCCCCCGTAGCGGCGGAGCCAGCCTCACCCTGTGCTCCACGGCGCCTTCGGCGGCAGCGAGGGATCCTCAAGGACCTGCCGCAGATCGGCATACATCCGCAGCCGCACCCCAGGCTGGCCGACATCCCGGGTGGTGCACTCGGCGGGCGAGGTTCCCCACATGCGGGCGATCGCTGCCTGGAAGGCAAGGACGGTGGCATCGTCGCAACCCGCCACGTCGATGACGAGCAAGCCGGGTTCGGACAGGTGCACTTCTCGCATCGGGTCCACGTCGGTCAGTACGCGCTCGTGCACGGCTGGGGTCCTCCTCAGGCTCCGGATTCACCTGACTGGGCGAGTTGTCAGTGGCGACGTCTACCGTCCCTGATATGACCAGTTCGCCGAACTCTCCTGACAACGCATGGGTGTTGGAGGCCACCATCCAGACGGCCCCAGCGGCCGATCCCCAATGGCAGGAACAACTCGACAGGCCCCGCCGGATCGCTTCGTACGACCCGGAGACGAAGACCTGGCACGCCCGCCTCGGCGCACTCGACCTCGCGGGCGTTCAGCTGCTGCAGGCCCTCTTCGATGCCGCGCGTGTCCACGGCACCGAGGTGCACCTGATGCCCGTGGCAGTTCCGGCGTACGGCCCTGTCTTCATGCGGGGGCTGGAGGTGGCCGCTGTTCTGATGGTGCAGGCCGATCGCGGTCGACCGCTTGGTCAGCTGCCTCTGGAGTGAGGAGCCTGCGTCGGGTGAGGACCTCGAGCACGTTGTCAGCGAACCTGGTGGTAGTCCGCGGGTCCGCTGCTTGTCCGCGATCGCGTCGAAGTCATAGATCAACCGGGCGACTTCTTCGCGTGCCGGCCGTCCGCCGTCGTCCGGGACACGCGGCACCCGGCGAGCACCGTCTACTGCTCGCCGAATTGCCGCCCGACATCATGCTGGGCCGGAGACCGTCGGGCCGGAGTGAGGGGACCAACGGCCCTAGCAGTCACCGGGACAGGGGAGAGATCGTCGAGTGTTCGGAACGCGCCACCACACCAGCAGCCTCGGGGAGGTGCCGTGAAGAACGAGTCCCGCGTCACCCCCACGGCGCGGATGATCGAGCTGGGCCGGGAGGAGTCCTTGGCTCTGCTGGCCAGTGTTCCCATGGGCCGCGTCGGGTTCACGCAGTGGGCGCTGCCGGTGATCCGCCCGGTCAACCATCTGGTCGACGGTGATGCCGTCGTCATCCGCACCCACGGCGGATCGGCGCTGCTGAACAACGCCGGTGTCGATCAGGTGGTGGTCTATGAGGCCGACGAGATCGATCCGCAGACTCGCACCGGGTGGAGCGTCATGGTCAGCGGGCCGGCCACCCGGATCACCGCACCGGTGGAGGTGGCTCGCTACCGGCAGCTCCTCCTTCCCTGGATCGACATGGACATGGACCACGTGGTCCGTATCTCGGCCGAGATCGTCACC
Organism: Streptomyces sp. NPDC047043; assembly: GCF_040644055.1. Lineage (NCBI taxonomy): Bacteria > Bacillati > Actinomycetota > Actinomycetes > Kitasatosporales > Streptomycetaceae > Streptomyces > Streptomyces sp. NPDC047043. The sequence goes on along the minus strand of NZ_JBEYVO010000030.1, from coordinate 121,701 downwards.
GGCTACCGTCTTGCCGGTACCAGGGCATGAGGCCAAGAAGACACCAGGGGGTCGCGGGCCGCGTTCTATTGAGAGTGTGATCAGGGGCGGTGAGCATATGGACCGAACCAGTCAGGCTTTGATGCGGCAGAGGGCCGAGCGGATGTGTGAGGCGGCACGCGCAGCCGCCGTCCGGGCGTCGACCCTGGGCACGGCCGCGACAGCCGCCTGCTTGGCCGCGCAGCAGATGCGCAGCGACAACCAGCGCATGCTCGCCGCCGCACGCGCCGGATGGCAGAAGATCAAAAACGGTTGCTAACCGCCCGCAATCGTCCCCATCGTGAGGTACGGCACACGCGCTGGTCAGCGGGCGCAGTCCGCTGCCCGCTTCTCTCCGAGAACAGTGCACCGCACTCCCGGCAGTCCCCGCCGGGCGCGTCCAGCCAGTACGCATCGCTCAGCTGGGCAAAGACCACACCGTTGCCGTCATCCTGTGCCGCGCTCACACTCAACCAACGACCACGCCGCCCGCGGGCTACCCCACGATCCGACCTGTCATGACCCGACGCCAGAGCGGCATCTGCATCGAGACGACGGCCGACAACGCGGGCAGGAAGGGCAGCACTCACTCTGCGACGGCGTCCGCGAGCGTCGCGCGCACATTCAGCACCGTGTCGGCCCCGGTCAGCTCCAGCACGCGCAGTAGTTGTGGCGACGGCGCGGCCACCCTCAGGTCCGTCTGGCGGTGAATGCGCAGAAGCAGCGTCAGGAACATGGAATCCGCGAACGTCACCCCGGCCGCGTCCACCACGACCCTGGGATACTCGCGCGCGGCACTTTCCAGCGCTTCGTTCAGGGCCCCCGACGTGTTCAGATCGAACTCCCCGCGGGCAGCGACCACCCAGGCCTCGCCCAGCGCATACTCCACCACCGTCGTGTGTCCGCCCTTGGGCTCGGAATGCAGTGGCTTGCACTGGTCATCGGCCTCACCGGTCATGCTTGATTATGTCGAGCACGCCTGCGGCCAGCGACCAGGCGCCTGACTTCAGACACGGGCGCTTATGTCGCACGACGTCCGAGGGGGCCCTCGGGGCGATCACCTGGGTCCACATGGCGGGTTGACGAGGATCGGGAGCTGATGGCGAGGGCGGCGGGGTAGAGCACCTGGCGTCCGTAGCGGGCGCGGGCGCGATCGGTGACGGCTTCGATCGCGAGGGGTTTGTCGTCGCCGGCGTCGAGGGTGAGTTGCCGGGTGGCCTGGTCGGCGGGTCGAAGGGCGTCGGCGCGCAGTGCGATGCTGCGGACCCGGGCACGTTGGAGGCCGAGCGAGTCGTACACCGCGTAGGCGGCCCGGGCCAGAAGGACAGTGTGCTGGGTGGCTTCGGGCAGGGTCCGGCTGCGGCGGGTGGCGCTGAGGTCGGCGTAGCGGATCGTGCAGGTCACGCTCGTGGCGATCTGGCCGGAGGCGCGCAGGCGGGCACCGAGGTCGTCGGCGAGGGCGAGCAGGACGCGCCGGTGGGCGGCCGGGTTGAGTTCGTCGAGGGCAAAGCGGTGCTCCGTGCTGAGGCTCGCCGGTGCCGGGGTGGGGTCGACGACCGTGGTGTCGCGGCCGTGGGCATGTTCGTGAAGGGCCCAGCTGGCGCGGGCGCCGAGGAGGCGCTGCAGCGTGGACTGGGGGACGTCGGCGACGTCACCGACGGTGTGCAGGCCGTACTCGGCGAGCGTCGCGGCCGTCTTCGTGCCCACGCCGGGCAGTTCCCGTACCGGCCGGGGCTGCAGGAACGCGGTGATCGCCTCGGGGGAGTCGTCGATGACGGTGCGCCGACCCGCTGCGGCGAGGGCGCAGGCCATGGCGGCGAGCATCCAAGTGCCGGCCACGCCCGCCGAGCTGCGCACCCCGAAGTAGGCGAGCGCGCGGAGTTGGACGAGTTCGGTGATGCCGCGGGCATCGCGCTGCCACCATCGGGTCGCCCCGGTCAGGTCAAGGAGAGCACCGTCCTCGAGCAGTTGCACGCGCGGCGTGAAGTCCTCCAGCAAGCGGCGCAGCCGTTCAGGGAGTTCGGCGTCGGCGTCCGGCGGCAGGTCGAAGGAGAGGTGGAGGATACGGCGGCCGCTCATCATGATCACCACCCTGCGCTTCCCTGGCTTCGGTGGCCGAGCCGGCGCAGGTCCGCGGAGCGGGTCCCGGTGGGCTGGAGATCGGCACAGGGGTGAATCCGGGCCCCGGCCGTGCCGTCGGCAAGCGTGCGCTGGGGCGTGGCCGGCTGTGCGGGGGTAGGGGCCGGGCCGGTGCGGCCGAGGAGTTCGAGGGCGGCCTGGGGGCCGTGGTCGCGGCGGGCGGCGGCCACCTCGTCCAGGTCCCAGACCATCTCGCCGACGACAGTGCGGCGCGGGCCGCGCGCCTCGACGGTGCCGCGTACCAGCAGCAGCCCGGAGTGGAACACGGTGTGCGCGACGCGCTCGTGGGAGTCCTCGAAGAAGGCGATGTCGACCAGGCCGGAACCGTCCTCCAGAGTGCAGAAGATGACACGCTTGCCGGACGGGATCGGCGGCGTCTGCGTGGAGGCCCGCACTCCGGCGACCAGCATCTTCGTGACGGAACGGGTGCGGGTGCGGGAGATCGACAACGGCGAGGGGCGGCCGGCTGCTGCGGATCGTCCGTCGAGGCGCTGGTGCAGGAGCGGTGTCCGGTGGCGTGCCGGGAGGAAGTCCTCGTACGGACGAAAGGGCCTGACACCTGATCGTTCCGTGCCTGCCTTCGGCTGCGGCCTACATCCGCGGAATTACCTGTCGCGACCAGAGATGGTGCCGTGGTACCACGACAGCCTTCCTGTCCAAAACCTATCGTCCCTGGTGAGGCGCCGAAACATGTGGTGCCCACTTCAAGGGAGACGATTTTGGCTCAGCAACCGATCCAGCGGTATGAGGACAAGCCGGCCGCCGACGCACCACGTTCCGCGGCCGACCCCGGGCTGCCGGGGCGGAACACTGCGGGTGACTCGCTGCCCGTCACCTTCGCCTCCCCCCACCCCCGGGTCAACTCGTGACCGCCACCGGCAAGGCGCGCATCGCCGACACGCCGTACGCCAAGGTTCCCGCCATCGCCGCGGTCTTCTGGGTCGTCAAGGTGATCACCACCGCTCTAGGGGAGGCGGCCGCGGACTCCTTCGCGGTTGTCCCGTACGTGGTGCCCGTCATCCTCGTCGTGTTCGTCGTGGCGTTCCGTCGGCAGCTGCGGTCGCCCCACTACCAGGCGATCCCGTACTGGACCACGGTCGCTGGCATCGCCGTCTTCGGCACGGCTGCCTCCGACCTCCCGACAGCCCTCCTGGCCGTCCTCCTGAGCGGAGGCAACTTCAAGGCGGTGCTGCCTCTGCTGTTGGTGACTTTGGGATACGTCACTGCCACCGCTCTGGTGCTCCGGCGCTGGTACCGATCGGAAGGGACGCTCTCGGTCCACAGCATCACCACGCGGCGTCGGCAGAAATTCTACTGGTGGACCGTGACGTGCACGTTTGCCATGGGCACGGCGGTGGGTGACCTGCTCGCGGGCCCCCTGCACGTCGGCTTCCTGGGCTCGAGCGTATTGTTCGGCGTCGCCATCCTGGTTCCGTGGATCCTCCACCGCCGCCGCGCCCTCAACTCGATCGCGGCCTTCTGGGCGGCGTACATTCTCACCCGGCCGTTGGGGGCCTCGGTGGCCGACTGGCTCGACAAGCCCGTTCACGACACCGGTACCGGGGGCGGTGGTCTCGACCTCGGAAGAGGACCGGTCGCCTTGACCGCATTTGCGCTGTTCGTGGCCCTGGTTGCCTATCTCGTGATCAAGCGCCCCGACGTCCAGGAACCGCACGAGGGCACGGGGCCCGCCCCGGGCGGCTCCCTCACCAGGACGGCGGACGCCTGAACGCAGTCGGGTCGAGGAGTGACGACTCCTCTTTCCGGCGTACCTCCCCCCAGGCGATTCGGAGAGCTGTTTGGTGGGCCAGAGGGCGATGGTGCCATGACGAACGCGTTCGTTACGGTGTGGGTGTGACTGCTCAGCCTGACCCCCCGCGGAGCCGCCGAGAGCGGCCCGCCAAGTCCGCCCTGACCAGGCACGGCATCGTGTCCGCCGCGGTCGCGATCCTGCGAGCCGAAGGGCTGGAGAAGGTGACCATGCGGCGCCTGGCGCAGGAGCTGGACACCGGCCCCGCGTCGCTCTACGTCTACGTCCGCAACACCGCCGAGCTGCACGCCGCCGTCCTGGACGAGCTGTTGGGCACGGTTGGGCCGGCCTCTGCCGGGGGCGACTGGCGCGAGCGGCTGGAGCGGGTGCTCACCGCGTACACCACGATGCTCTTCGAGCACCCGACCCTGGCCCGCTCCGCGCTCACCGCCCGGCCAAGCGGCCCGAATTACCTGAACCTCATCGAGACGCTGCTGGCCTTGCTGGCCGAGGGCGATGTCCCGCCCGTGCAGGCCGCGCTGAGCGTGGATCTGTTGCTGCTGCACGCCACCGCGACGGCCGCCGAGCACGGCGCCGGCAAAGCGCCCGACGAGGACTGGGACGCCCTGCGCCGCACGTTGGAGGGCATCTCGGAGCGGATCCATCCGCACATCGCCGCGCTCGATGGTGTGTTGCTCTCGGGGGAGGGGCCGGAGGGCCGCCTCTCCTGGGGGTTCCGCACGCTCATTGCCGGCATCGAGCGGACAGCCGTGACCGATTGATCTCAAGAGTCTGACTGGCCGCGTTGTACTGTGCCGACCAGTTCGAGCCCGTCCGCTGGCGTCGACGCGCGGACAAGTGGCGTGTCCTCTGGCTGCTCCTCCGTTGCGTTCCCTCAGTCGACCTGAGGCCGGGCGAGCCCGAGGTCGTAGGCGATGATCACGGCCTGGATGCGGTCGCGGGCTCCGATCTTGGCCAGGACACGGCCGACGTGGGATTTGACGGTGGACTCGGCCACGACCAGACGAGCGGCGATCTCGCCGTTGGTCCAGCCCTTGCCCATGGCGACGAGGATTTCGCGCTCGCGGTTGGTGAGCGAGGCGAGCCTCGGATCTTCCGCCGGATCCTTGCGGCGCAGAGGCAAGTGGTGTGCGAACTCGTCCAGGAGACGGCGGGTGAGGGCGGGGGCGACCACGGCGTCCCCGATGGCGACGGCACGGATACCGGCGAGCAGCTCTTCAGGACGGGCTTCCTTGAGGAGGAACCCGCTGGCGCCGGCGCGGAGGGCCGCGTGGGCGTACTCGTCCAGGTCGAAGGTTGTCAGGACGAGGACGCGGGAACGACCGCCGGCGGCGACGATGCGGCGAGTGGCCTCTATACCGTCCATGCCCGGCATCCGTACGTCCATGAGGACGACGTCGGGACGCAGTTCGGCGGTCTTTCGTACAGCTTCCGCCCCGTGCGCGGCCTCACCGACCACCTCCATCTCGGGCACAGATTCCAAAAGGACACGGAAGCCATAGCGTTGGAGATTCTGGTCGTCGACGATGAGCACAGTGATCACGAGGCACCGCCCCGGGGCGTGAGGTCGAGGGTGGCCTCCACGGCCCATCCTCCGCCGGGCGCCGGCCCGGCGCTCAGACTGCCGGAGTAGAGAGCCACTCGCTCGCGCATGCCCACCAATCCGTGTCCTTCCTCGTTCGACTTCTGTGGCGTACGGCCCTGGCCGACCGGGCCGGTGTCATGGACGCGAACCTTCAGCCGGGCGTCCTCCATGGCGATCGTGAGATGGACTCGTGTGCCGGTACCGGCGTGCTTGAGGGTGTTGGTGAGGGCTTCCTGCACGATGCGGTGAACCGTCAACTGCACGCCGTCGTCGAGCTGTTCCGATACTCCCGCGGTCCGGTAGACGACCTCCAGCCCGGCGGTCCGTACCTTGGCGCACAGCGCGTCGACGTCCGCGAGGCCGGGCTGCGGGCTCAGCTCGGGCTCGTGCGTGCGCTCCTCTGTGGCATCACGCAGGAGGCCGAGCACACGCCGTAGCTCGCCCAGTGCTTGACGACCGGTGTCTCCGATCAGGACGAGCGCTTCCTTGCCCCGTTGCGGGGAGACGGCGGTGGCGTACGCCCCGGCGTCGGCGAGCGTGATCATGACGGACAGGTTGTGGCCCACGATGTCGTGCATCTCGCGCGCCACCCTGGCGCGTTCGGTGGCGACCGCCAGTCTGCCGCGCTGATCATGCTCGATCTCCAGACGTGCCGCTCGCTCCCGCAAGCCCGCGACCTGGGCCCGACGGATCCGTAGTGCGAGGCCGAGTGCCAACGCAGCGGTTGCGGCGCTGAGCAGGAAGAACAGGGCGACCCAGACCGAGACGGCGACCGAGACGCGCACCGCGACCAGCACCATCGCCCCCAGCATCGCTGCGCCGGCCTGCGGCAGCTGCCGCAGCCGCCCGTGCAGAGCCAGGCTGTACAGACTGACGAGCGGAGCGATGTCTGCGCGCAGCGCGATGCCCAGTGCCCACTGAACCGCGAAGACCGTCACCACTGCGACGAACGCCGGCCATGGCTTCCGGCGCCGCCACAGCAGCGGCAGCACCAGCCCGGCCTGCAGGGCGAGCATCCCCGCCAACGTCGGTTGCGTGAGTGTGGAGCGAAGCGCGCGGGGGACGTCACCGTCCCCGGTGACGCCCCCATCCATCAGGTCCGGCAGGCAGAACAGCACGAAGACCAGCCCGACCACCGCGATGTCCACGACCCACGGGCGCTCGGCGTCGGCCCGTCCCAGCCGTTCACCGAACCGGCTGAGACGGGCGATGTACGGGCCCATCTCGGTGAAGTCGTCGGTGGTCATGGGGCTCAGGGCTCCGCGGTGCCGCTCGTCAGACGTCGCTGCGTACCAGGCGATACGCCGCTCCGGCCAGCGCGAGCACTGTCCAGCCGACGAAGACCAGCAGGCCGGCAGTCGGTGACAAGGTCGTGGAGTCGTGGGTCAGGGAGTACATTGCCTCGCCCGCGTTGCCGGGCAGGTAGGGGCTGATGTCGTTCTGCCAGGATTTCGGCAGCAGTTGCACCAGACCAGGGATCAGCAGCAGGGCGGCTACCAGCACCGAGATGCCGCCCGCGACCGAACGCAGCAGGGCCCCCAGCGCCGCGCCCATCACTCCCACGAGGCCGAGGTAGAGGCCCGCGCCCAGCAGGCTGCGTACGACACCCGCGTCCGACAAACTCCGGGCGGCGTTCGTGCCGTCGACGATGCCGCTGGCGAACAGGAAGGTGACGAACGCGCCGAGGGTTCCCACCACCAAGGCGACCAGGCCAAACACGAACGACTTGGACCACAGGACGGGCAACCGGCGGGGCACCGCGGCCAGCGTGGCGCGGATCGTACCGGTGGAGTACTCCCCAGCGGTGACCAGTACGCCCAGAACACCGATCGCCAGCTGGGCGAAACCCGTACCGAACAGGGCGAGACTCACGGCCGTCGCGTCGGCGAAGTCGCCGTCCAGGGGCTTTCCGGAGTCGAGCTGCGATTTGTACTGCGTTGTGGCGATGAGCCCGACCGCCACCAGGAACAGCAGGGCCAGGCCCAGGGTGATCCACGTCGAGCGCAGCGACCACAACTTGGCCCACTCCGAACGCACCACCCGCACGCTGGTCACCCGGTAAGCGGGGCGCGGTGAGGAGCCGGCTTCGGGCGTCTCGGGAGTCCCGGTCGGCACGGTGATGGTGCTCATGCGGCCCTCCCCGGGGTCTCGATGCCGGTCGTGGAGGCGTGGTACTCCACGGCGTCCTTGGTGAGATCCATGAACGCCTCCTCCAGGGACACCGTCTTCTGGCTCAGCTCGAACAGCGCGATTCCGTTCTCCGCCGCCTTGAGACCGATCTCCCGGGCGCTCAGTCCCCGCACCTGCAGTGCCTCGGAGCCAGGCCGACCTGTGATGTCGACGTCCGGCCCCGCAAGGACCTCACGCAACCTCGTCGGATCCTGCGTCGCCACGTTCACCATGTCGCCGCCTGCCTCGTGGACGAGATCGTTCACGGTCGTGTCCGCCAGCAGCCGCCCGCGGCCCACGATGATCAGATGGTCCGCGACCAGAGCCATCTCGCTCATCAGGTGGGATGACACGAAGACCGTGCGCCCTTCTGCCGCGAGCCCGAGCAGCAGGTTGCGGATCCACAACACACCCTCGGGGTCCAGCCCGTTCACCGGTTCGTCCAGCATCACCGTCTGCGGATCGCCCAGCAGCGCCGCGGCGATCCCGAGCCGCTGCCCCATCCCGAGGGAGAAGGCCCCGGCCCGCTTTTTGGCGACGCTGCCCAGGCCCGCGAGATCGATGACTTCGTCGACCCTGCTGCGTGGTATCCCATGGGTCAGCGCGAGTGCGTTGAGATGCTGGAAGGCCGAGCGTCCGGGGTGGACCGACTTAGCCTCGAGCAGCGCGCCCACTTCTTGCAGTGGCGCGCGGTGCTGGGCGTACCGGCGTCCTGCGACCGTGACAGAACCACTTGTCGGCGCGTCGAGCCCGACGATCATGCGCATGGTCGTGGACTTTCCCGCGCCGTTCGGCCCGAGAAAGCCGGTGACGGTGCCAGGTCGCACGACGAAGTCCAGTCGGTCCACGGCTGTCTTCTCGCCGTATTTCTTTGTGAGTTGTTGTGCCTCGATCATCGAGTGGTGTCCTCGGCTGGTGGCGCCGGACGGTCCTGGCGCCTCTGTCGCCAAAGCTAGGCGGACGGGTCCTTGGTCTCGTGATACTGCGGTCTGAACTCTTGCGAGCGTCTAGTACCGCGGTACGAGAAGTCTGGCCTGAGAAACAGGACTCGAAGCCTTTGGGCCTCGGTGGCCGACACGGCATCCGTGCCGGCCCATACCTGCGGGGACGATCTGTCGGCCGGACCTTCCCGGCCGATCACCGCGTCACTTCCAGATGACCGACCCGTCGTCCTCGGGGAGTTCGCCGTCGCCCAGGTCCGCATAGGCGCGTGCGGCTGCGGGGTGCAGCGGGAGCGGGGTGCGGGCCATGTCGGCCGGGACCAGCGGGTAGCCGACGGGGGAGCGGTCGGCCGGAATGTGCTTGTACTGCCCCTCCAGCGCTGCCCGGGTGCGGACCATGCACCAGGCGACCAGATAGGCGAGGTCGTCGTCCATGTCCTCGCGGCACAGCAGCCCGAAGTCGGCGAAGTCCAGCGTGACGAGGTCCTTCTCCAGGCCCGGAAGGTAGCCGGCGGGTACGGTGGCCCGGCCCCATCCCTCGGCCTCGAACGCGTCCAGTACAGCGTCGCCCCAGGGCAGGTACTTCACCGGCCGGACCCGGTCGATGCTCTGCCAGTGGGGGGTCATGATGGCCTCGTGGATCAGGACGTCGGCCTTGCCGGCCGCGAACCGGGCGATCGGCGGGAACGGACGTTCGTCGTAGAAGAACGAGAACCGGTCGGGGTCGAGTCCGGCCAGGCGGAGTCCTTTGTGAGCGGCGAAGCCGATCAGGTTCACCCCGTCGTCCTGGGAGGTCGCGATCGTCAGAGGGCGGTCGACGGACGCCAGGTCGGCCACGGTGGACACGGGGAGTTCGGCGTCCACCGCGACCACGAGCCTGTCACGCTGTGGGAGGACACCCAGAGCGGCCAGGCCCTTGAGCTCGCCGGCCTGCTGCATCATGCTCAACGCCGCAGTCGGCGTGACGATCGTGATGTCACACTCCTTGGCGCGCAACGCCGCGATCTGGTCGGACCCGCCCCGGCCGTTCCAAATGCCGAATCGCGAGCCTTCCGGTGATCGGTCGCCCAGTTCCTGGGAAAGCCAGCCGCAGATCCGGTGGAAGTTCGCCTGCCCCCAATCCGCGCGGAACTGGACGGTGACCGGACGGTTCAGGCGCGGACTGTCACTCATGCTGCTACTCCCTTGCGGACTATGATGTGTCGTAATACGGAACACTGTCCCGCAGTCTGCTACTCGCGGAGGTTCGTTGGCAAGACTGGACACATTGGTCGGCGCACCGTATCCGTACAGGGGACCGGCGAGATCAAGGCGTGTCCGTGCTGCCCGGCTCGGGTTCACCGGGGCGGGCGACTTCTACTGAGATTCCACGCGTGATGGCGCCGTCGGCATCCGCTGGACCTGCGACTCTCGCCGGCCGGGGTGCGACATCACGCAAAGATCATCAGTAGTTTGGTAACCGCCGAGAACCGCATCTGGTGATGGATCGATGCTCCGGGCACCTGGACCGACGACGGCTCGAGCTGTAACCCGCCCAACTCCGGGGATGGATCGCAAGGCGCGCCCGGTGCAGCCGTTGAGTCGCTAGGCGAGCCGGGCGGCGATGCCGTCCAGGAGTATTTCCAGGCCTGCGTCGAAGATGGTCGCCGGGTCGGGATATGTCGTTTCGGCCATGATCTTCGCCAGTGCCGGGTACTGACCGGTCTCCACCATCCGCGCCAGGTACGGGCCGCGTGTCCGCCGCCACTCGTCCTCGGTCATCCCGGTCGCGCGCTCGGCGCTCAGTTCGGCCAACGCCGTGCGCAGCGCGCCGATCACGTAGGAGTTCAGCGCGCCAAACGCGACCATGATGGTGTCGACGTCGCGGTCACCGAACGCACCGAACGCGACCTCCAGATACCGCAACGCATTCGGGCCGAGGTGGGGTCGCCCGCCGAGGAGTTCGCCGAACCACTCGTGCTGCAGCGCGCAGCGCCAGGTCTCGTGCGCGATCTCGCGCAGGTCGGAACGCCAGTCGCTGGTCGGCTCAGGGAGCCGGACCTCACCGTAGACGGCGTCGACCATGAGGTCGAACAGGTCCTCCTTGGTGTCGATGTAGCCGTACAGCCGCATCGGCCCGGCGCCGAGCACGGCCGCCACTTTCCGCAGCGAGACCGCCGCAAGGCCGTCCGCGTCCGCCAGTTCGATGGCTGCTGCGACGATCCGTTCCCGGCTCAGCGGTACGGGCGCCGGGCGGCTGGCTGGTTCGGGCCGGTCCCACACCGGTTGTGGCTCATTCATCGGCAGTCACGCTACCCCACTCCAATCGGTATGCCGTATCGTTCAATACGGCGTATCGAATAATACGGTGTATCGAAGGAGGAAGGAATGACCGAGGAATCGACCGGCGTGCTGGTGGTCGGCGGGGGCCTCGTCGGGTTGTCCACGGCGCTGTTCCTGGCGTGGCATGACGTGCCGGTGACGCTCGTGGAGCGACATCCGGGCAGCTCCCCGCATCCCCGGGCGCTCGGGTACACGATGCGGACGGCCGAGCTGTACCGGTCCGTGGGGGTGCGATGGCCGGAGATCCCGGCCTTTCGCGACGGCTTCCGCCGGGTCCGCGTGACCAGCCTGGCCGGTGAACGGCTGGAGGAGCTGCCGTGGGAGTCCGGCAATGCACCGGAGGCCGAGTACTCGCCAGCCGACAAGATCGGCCTGCCGCAGGACAAGCTGGAGCCGCTTCTGCGTGCGCGGGCCGAAGAACTCGGCGCGGACATCCGGTTCGGCACCAACTTGGTGTCCTTCGAACAGGACGAGACCGGGGTGACGGGTCTGATCCGCGACGTCGTCGATGGCGGCGAACGGTCGGTCCGAGCGAAGTACCTCGTGGCCGCGGACGGTCACCGCAGCCCGATCCGGGAAAGTTTCGGGATCACCCGCAGCGGCCGCGGTTATCTGGGCACCACACGCAGCGTTCTGTTCGACGCCCGGCTGGAGCATCTGCGGGACGGGTACGTCCAGTTCGTCATCGACCAGCCGGATCTCCAGGCTTTTCTGCTGTCCTACGGGGACGACCGCTGGGTACTGATGCTCCAGTCCGAGGATGAGCCGACGGAGCCCGAGTGGCGGCGGTTGATCACCAGCGCGATCGGAGTCTCCGATGTGGACTACGAGCTGATCACCACCGGGCGGTGGGAGTTGCGGGCGGCGATCGCCGAATCGTACTCGCGCGGCCGGGTCTTCCTCGCCGGGGACGCCGCCCATACCCTGCCGCCAAGCCGCGGTGGTTACGGCGCGAACACCGGCATCCAGGATGCGCACAATCTGGCGTGGAAGCTCGCTGCGGTGCTCGCCGGCCAGGCCGGTGAGGAATTGCTCAACTCCTACGACGCGGAGCGGCGGCCCGTCGCCTGGCTGTGTCATCAACAACTCTTCGCCCGACAGGACCAGCAGCTGGTCGACATGGGGCCGCGCGAGGCCATTGAGATCATCGACGACATTGCGCTGTGCTTCGGCTATCTCTACCGATCTTCCGCCGTGCTGGGCGCCGGGCCCGACCTGCCACCCGCACGTCGCCCCGACGAATGGGCGGGCCGTCCGGGCACCCGCGCACCGCATGTCTGGCTCGACCGCGACGGCGACCGGGTGTCGACGATAGATCTCTCGGCGCGGAACTGGGTGCTGCTCACCGCAGGCGGTGACTGGCACGTCGATCCGATCCCCGGCCTCGCGCTGGATCAGGAGCGCGCGGACGAGGCCGCTCTCGCGTTCGACCTCAAACCTGGCGGGGGAGTGCTGATCCGACCCGACGGCTACGTAGCCTGGCGGTCACAGGAAGCCCCGGCCGACCCCAGGGCCGCCGTCAGCGATGCCCTCGCCGACCTGCTCAGCCGTTAAGTAGTCGGCGCGATGGTGCGCGCAAGTTCCCACAGATCGGGCAGCGCGGCGCTGATGCGCTGTCCGGCCTGGGGAGACAGGCGGAGCAAGGCATCTGCGATCGCCTTGTCGAGACTGTCGTCGATGTCGCTACCGGCCGCGATCGTCTTCTCCGTTGGGTGGAGTTCGGCGAAGCGTCGGTCACGCGTGCTGGGGCGTCGGTCGATGAACCCGTCCCGGATGAGCTGGGTGACGATCGTGCTCACGTTGTTGGGCTGCATGGCCAGTGTGTCGGCGACTTCGCGGACGCTGACGCCGGGTCGGCTCCCGACCAGCTGCAGCACTTCCTGGGCGAGGGGTCGGACCCTCTGGCCCGCCGGGGAGGTCTGGCGCTGTCGTAGCGCCCGGTGGAGTGTCCGGACCAGACGAACAAGGTCGCCGGGCAGCTGCTCGGATTCTCGCTCCGTCACGTCCTCAGTCACCGGTGCTCCCCGCACGTCTCTCCGCACTTGAATACCCACCCCAACCTAAGATTCCATTTAGCAGGATGGCAGTCCTAAATTATGGGACAGGAAGTCATTATGTGCCCGTTCAATGTGCCGCCCGCCCGGCTCGCGGAGCCGAAGATCGACCGCTCGCTGACCCTGCATCTGCGAGGCGACTGGGGCAGTGCGAACCTGCATCGGATCTGCGGCTGGATCACCCAGGAACTCGTGGGCCGTTGCGGCCCCCACACCCGGATCGCCACCTGGAACAGCAGGGGTCCCGTCGATGCCGTGCGGGCGGTGGGCCGTGGCGAGGTCCACGTGGCCCTGACGACGCCGGCCGCCTTCACGGTCGCCGCGCTCGAAGGGAGCGGCGTGTATGTGGACGAGTCGTACCCGGACCTTCGTGCCCTCGCCGTGATACCACGACGGGATCGCCTGGTCGTGGCGGTGCACAGGGATCTCGGCGTCACCACCTTTGCCGAGCTGCGCGAGCGGAAGCCTGCACTGCGGCTGGCCACCGCCGTCCAGGACGGTGTCAACCACGTCGGACTTGCCGCACACGAGGTCCTGACCCGGTCGGGCGTCGACATCACCGGTTGGGGCGGCGAACTGCTCGAGGACGAGCGCCCGTCAGAGTCCCTCAACCATGTGAAGGAAGGGCGCGCGAACGCCATCGTGCATGAGGTGATCATGCTGCCGGACTGGCAGGAGATCAGCCGTCACCTGAACTTCCTGGAGGTCGAGGAGGGCGTCCTCGAAGGGCTCTACGACGACTTCGCCTGGCCGACGGCGGTCGTCGAGGGCGACTATTTTCCCGGGCGGCCTGCTTTCAGGACCCTCGATTTCTCGGATGTCTTGGTGCTCGCTCGTGCCGACCTTCCCGACGACGTCGGCTATGCAATCGCCTGGGTGCTCGGGGAGACGAGGCACCTCCTCGAAGGGCAGTACCGTCACTTGGCTTCCGAGTTCAGCCCGGGGACCTGTCCCCTCGATCCCGCGGCCATGGGTGCGACACCCATCCCTCTGCACCGGGGGGCCGCCCGCTACTACAGCGCCCTGCCCGCTTCATGACTCACGGCGTACGCATGACCACCGCACCACCAGCCACCGCACAAAAACCCAGGGAAGGGCCCGGCACCATGAACCACCAGCACGACGTGACCACCGTGACCGACAACTGGATCACTGTCACCACGGCAGACGGCCCGATGCGCGTGTACGTAGCACGGCACGACCACACCACCGACCGGGCGGTGATCGTCCTGCAGGAGGCCTTCGGCGTCAATGACCACATCCAGGACATCGCCCGCCGATACGCCTCCCGCGGTTACCTCGCTCTCGCCCCCGACCTGTTCCACCGCAACGGAGTCGGCACACTGGCCTACGAACAGCATGCCGAGGCCATGCCGCTGATCGGCGCGATCGGGCCGGACGCGATCACCACCGATGTCGACGCAGTGCTCGAACACCTTGCCGAAAAGGAGGGCGTTCCCGCCTCCCGTACCGCGGTCAACGGCTTCTGCTTCGGCGGCCGGGCCGCCTTCACCGCGGCCGTCGGCATCAGCGGACTCGGCGCCACCGTCGTCTTCTACGGCCCTGGTATCGCGGCCGGCCCGCATGCGGTTGTGGACCGGGCCAAGGAACTCGACGCACCCATGCTGCTGCACGTCGGCGCCGAGGACCCCACCATCCCCGCTGAGCAGGTCGCGGCCATCGAAGGGGCTCTCACCGCCGCGGGAGTCGACTTCGAGAGTCACATCTACACGGGCGCCGGGCACGCCTTCGCCTGCGACGCCCGCCCCCACTTGTACGTCGAGGACAGCGCACGCCGGGCCTGGCGGCGTACCCACGCGTTTCTCGACAAGCACCTGCCCGTGGCTGTCTGACCACCGCCCTACGCCGAACGAGGAAGTTTCATGGGCACTGTCACCGAAGTCATCGCGGTCGCCTGCTCCGACGAGCCGTCCCGCCTGGTCGAGCGCGACGAGCACCTCCTGCTCTCCCCTCCCCACCCCAACCCGTTTTCGGTGAAGCTGTGGCGGGACCACGAGCCACTGAGCGTGGTCCACTTCCCGCAGGAGTACGAGGCCGTGCCGTTCGCCCCGCCCCGGGGCGTCTACGAGAGCGCCCAGATCCGAGTCGAGTGGCAGACGATGGACAACCGCCAGCCCTTCTATCACCGCAACTGCGACGTCGATGAAATCTCCTACCAGATTGCCGGCGAGCGCACGCTGATGACCGAGTTCGGCGTCGTCGAGCACCGACCGGGGGAGTTCTCCCGGCTGCCGCGTGGTGTTGCCCACGACAACTACGGGCGCCGCGAGAGCCACTTGCTCTTCTACACACCCGCTCCCGTTCGTGAGGAATGTGCCCCGCTACGGCGGTCGCAAGCGGTGTTCCCCGTTTTCCCCGGCTGGGAGCCGGGCAAGGTCAACGAGGCGGTCACCCAGTGCATGGGGGCCCCAGGACACGACATCACGGTCACGCCGGTCGACGAGTTGCGGCTGCTGGAACAGGCGTACGCCGAAGAGGAGCGCCTTCTGGTTCTCACCGGCACGGACCAAATCGGCATGACCTGGCTGTACCGTTCCGCCGGCTTCCGCATGGGCACGGTCCGCCTGGTACCCGGCACTCAGCGCGTGTACCGGCGCACCCTGGATGCCGATCAGGTCCAGTACCAGATCAGCGGCCGACGCACCCTGATCAGCCAGCGCGGCATCGTCGACCTCGGACCGGGCGACTTCGTGCGCATCCCGCTCGGTGTCTCGCACGCGAGCGTATGTGCTGAGGAGAGTCGGCACATCGGCCTGTACGCGGTCCACGAACTTCCCCAGGCCGCCGAGACCACCAGGACCGCCGAGCCGTACACCCCCGAACGTCTGGCCGCGCTGCAGCCGTCAGAGTGGTAAGGAGACGCACACCATGACTGTCATGCTGGCGGCGCGCGCCCAGGAGGGCTCAGACACGCTGCAAATCAACAAGATCGTCATCCCCGAACCCGGCCCCCACGACGTCCTGGTGAAAGTGGCCTCCGCCGGCCTTGCGCCCGCCATGATGACCCTGCTCGCCCGGGGCGCCTTCAGACACCTGCCCACCACGGTCGGGCACGAGGCCGCCGGCACGATCGCCGCCGTCGGCAGCGAGGTCGATTCGGTCACCCCGGGGACGCGGGTGCGCGTGCATCCCAACCTCAACTGCCGCACCTGCGGCTACTGCCTCTCCGACCGGGACATGATGTGCCCGCAGCAGGCGATGATCGGCCACGCCGCCTTCGGCGACGCACCCATGCCGCTGTACGACAGCTACCACGACGGCGGTCTGGCCGAGTACACCCGTGTGCCGCACTGGCTGGTCGACCCGCTCCCCGACCACGTTTCCTTCGACATCGGCGCGAAGATCCACGACCTGGCCAACGCCGTACGCGCCCTGAAGCGCGCCGACCTGCCGCTGGGGGCCACCCTCGTGGTCACCGCTGCCACGGGCACGATGGGCACCGCCGTCGTCAAACTCGCCCCCATTTCGGGGTGTCCCACCTGATCCTCGTCGGGCGCAGCGCCGCACGTCTGGCAGACGTACGTGACCTCGCCCGCGATGTCATCACCGATGTCGTGGCCCTCGAAGAGCTGCCCGCGCACTGGACCGAAGAAGGCGGGCTGACCCGAGCCCTGCGCGCCCTGGCTCCCCAAGGCGCGGACGCGGTGGTCGACTTCGTCCCGGACGGGCCGGCCACCTCACAGGCACTGGCCGCCCTGACGACCGGCGGCACCCTCGTTCACATGGGGGCCAATCGCACCCCGCTGACACTTCCCATGGCCGCGGTCATGGTCAACTGCTGGCGCATCTTCGGCACCCGCGGCTGCACTCGCACGGACGCTCAGGAAGTCCTCACCCTCCTCACCCGGAACGCCCTCGAAGCGGAGGAACTCATCACCCACCGCTTCCCTCTAACCGAGGCGAACGCGGCGATCACCACCCTGCAGAGCAGGGCCGAACCCATGTGGATGGCGGTGGTCAATCCGTGACCCGCGAGCAACCTCCGGTGCTCATCGTGGGCGGCGGACCCGTCGGCCTCACCGTCGCCAACCTCCTCGCGGCGCGCGGCATACCCCTCGTCCTGGTGGAGCGCAACGCCTCCACCAGTGACGAGGCCAAAGCCATCAGCCTGGACGACGAATCCCTGCGGACCCTGCAGACGGCCGGCCTCGCGGACCAGGTGCTGGAGATCGTCGTGCCCGGCACCGGTACCCGCTACTACGACCGCCACGGCCGCCCTCTCTTCCATGCCCGTGGCCCGCAGCCGTACCGCCTCGGTTTCCCGTTCAAGAACCAGTTCGCCCAGCCCGAACTGGAGAACGTTCTCCTGGACGAGCTGAAGTCCCGTTCCGAAGCGGACGTGCGCTTCTCCACGGAACTGGTCGGCCTGGAGGAGAACTCTGCCGGCACCGGCGTGACCGCCGAGATCCGGGCATCGGGTGACACACACACCGAACTGCTCCAGGTCAGCTGGGTCCTGGCCTGCGACGGCGGGCGCTCCACCGTCAGAGAACTGCGTGGCATCGGAATGACCGGCACGAGTCACCGGAAGGTCTGGCTGGTCGCCGACACCACCGGCGATCCCCACGACGAGCGCTACGGCATGCATCATGGCACCCCCGACCGGCCGACCGTGATCGTTCCCGGCCGCGACGGCCGATGCCGCTACGAGTTCCTCCTCCATCCCGGCGAGGGCGTGAAAGGACTCCGGCCCGACTTCGAGACCCTGCGCAGGCTCGTAGCGCCCTACCGGCCCCTCACCGAGGAGCAGGTGGAGCGCTGCACGGCATACACCTTCAACGCCGTGGTCGCCGACCGGTGGCGCGACGGGCAGGTGCTGCTCCTGGGCGACGCCGCGCACATGATGCCGCCCTTCGCGGGCCAGGGCCTCAACTCCGGGATCCGAGACGCCGCGAACCTCGCCTGGAAGATCGACGAGGTGTGGCACGGCCGGGCCGGAGAGAGCCTTCTCGACACCTACGAGGCGGAACGTCTTCCCCACGCCGCGGCGATGGTCCGCTTCTCCGAACGTCTCGGTGACGTCGTCATGACCACCGACCGGCGGCGAGCTCTCGTACGCGATGTCGTCGTCCGTACGCTGCTGCGCATACCGCCCGGACGGCGCTACCTCACCGAGATGCGGTTCCGGCCCCAGGCACGGCACGAGGCCGGGCTCGTGCAGGGCGACCACATCCTGACGGGCACGCAACTGCCCCAGCCACGGGTGCTGGTGCCGCCGGGCCCGCGCCCGCAACTCCTCGACGACATCCTCGGCGACTCGTTCGCTCTGCTCGGTGTCGAGGTCCCCGCGGCTGCCTGGCGACGTTTCGACACCGCAACCTGGACGGGTATCGAGCGGATCGACGTACTTCTCGGCGACCGCCTCCCGCCCGCCGCAGGAGCACGCCGGGCTGTCGCGGACGCGGACGGCCGGCTGGAGGAGGCGCTGGCTGCCGCCCGGAACCGATTCGTCCTGGTCAAACCCGACCGGTACATCGCCGCCGTCATGGGCCCGGAGGACATCTCCTCCGTAACCGCAGCTCTGCGCTGGATGACCAGGTGACCTCATGAAAGCTGGTCATTGACCGGCATGACAACCGATCGTACGCTGCTCGCGCAAAGCAGGACCTCTGTCCTACTTAATGAGACTGGAGCTGCGGTATGGCTATCACCGGACTCGGTCACACCGGGCTATGGGTATACGACCTGCCGACAATGCGGGATTTCTACGAACGCGTCATGGGGCTGACCGTCACTGACGGGGACGAGGACCTGCAGATCGTGTTCTTCAGTGCGCGACCGGACGAGGAGCATCACGAGTTCGTGCTCCAGGCCGGGCGCACCTCGCCTGTCGGCGACAAGCAACAGCACCAGATCTCGTGGCACGTGGAGTCCGTGGAAGACCTGCGCGCCTTCCATCGGCGGTTCGCGGAGGAAGGCGTCAAGGTCCAGCAGGAGGTCACCCACGGCAACGCGCTGGGCATCTACTTCTTCGATCCCGAGGGCAACCGCAACGAGGTCTACCTCCGCATCGACCGAGACGTGCGGCAGCCCTTCCGCAAGACCATCGACTTCAGCCTCCCTTCCGAGGAGATCTATGCGGAGGCTGAGCGGCTGCTCAGCGACGGTGGCGCCGCGTACCAACCGGTCCAGTAACGGCCCCTACGATGTCCTGCATGACAGGACGAAATTCAGCGGCGGCCGCATCGGCCGGGCACTACCGGGAACGCAACTCGACCGCCGACCGGGCCCTGGGCATCCTCGGGCTCTTCTCGGAGAGCAAGCTGTCCGTCTCGGCCCAGGAGGTCGCCACCTCCCTGGGAACGGCACGCTCGACGGCGTACCGGTACCTGCAGAGCCTCGTCGGGAGCGGCTTCCTGGAGGAGGACCCGAGCGGCGGTTTCCGCCTGGGGCTGCGCGTTCTGGAGCTGGCGCGCCTGGCTCGGCGGGGGTACGGCCTGTCGGAGATCGCCCTGCCCGTGATGAGGGACCTGTGCGCCGAGGTCGGCGAAACAGTGCTGCTCACTCGCCGCGCCGGGGGAGCGGTCATATGTGTGGAGCGCTGTGAATCGGGCCATCCGGTGCGGATCTCCTACGAGCGCGGCAGCGTCCTCCCCATCAATGCCGGAGCGGCAGCCCTGTCACTGCTCGCATGGCTGCCCGATGAGGAGTGCCGAGAGCTGCTGGAGGGCCAGCGGCTCCAGCGATTCACCGCACGGACCCTGACGGACGTCGACACCTTGATGGCCCGCCTCGCGGAAATCCGGGGCGACGGGCACTGTGTCAGCCGGGGCGAACTCGACCCGGACATCCTCGGGATCGCCGCCCCTGTCCGTGACGAAGCCGGGGCTGTCGTGGCCGCACTCAGCGTGGCCGCCCTTGAACACCGGGTCCCGGACCGCCGGCTGGGCGAGGTGGTCGGAGTCGTGCGCGATGCCGCCGAGCGCATCAGCGGCCGACTGGCGGTGACCGGAGACTGAAGCAGCTTTTTCGATCTCCTTTCCACACCCACGGCCGTGTGGGATGTGGCGTCTCTCGCAAAGTCAGGACCGGTCAAAGTCTCGCTACCTGACCGATTTACCAGGACAATAGCCCTTCTATGCGAGACATGTGCGGCCAGTCGCGGTGGTCGACCGTCGGCGGCCCGGAGTCACTCCGCGTCGGCGGTCGTAGTCGTGTCGTGCTCCGCGATCAGCCGCATCAGGGCCTCCTCGTCGCGTTTGTCGAGAGTGTCGATGAGCGCGGCATGCAGCCTGCAGCGGTCGTGGACGTGTTGCGCCAGGAGTACGCCCGGCTGTGGCCGTACCGCCAGGGCGTGGCGCTCGACCAAGTCCAGGAGCGCAACGTACAGCGAGCACAGCAGGGCGTTGGGGGTGAGGTCGGCGACCCCGGCGTGCAGCCGCCAGTTGGCCCTGGTGAACGCGTTGGCGTCGCCCGCCTCGGCAGCCGTTTCCATTCGCTCGAGGTGGCGGCGCAGTTCTCTGATGTCCGCGGGCGAGGCGTGCCACAGGGCGTCCTGCCACAGCAGAGGTTCGAGTGCACTGCGGATGCGCAGCGCCTGAACCACGTCCGCCTGGGAGGCGTCGAGAGCGAGGACGGAATGGGCGAGCCTCGCCATGGGGGTCTGCTCGGCGGCGAACAGGCCGCCTCCCGGCCCGCGCTGCACGGTGACGACTCCCCGCGTCTGGAGCAGTCGCAGTGTCTCGTTGAACGTTCCGACCGACACCCCGCAGCGGGCACGGAGTTCGTCCTTCGTCCCCAGGCGCGTCCCGGGAGGCACGCGCGACGCGAACCTGGTCACGAGATCCGCCGCCGCTTCGGCGCGCGAAAGGACTCCCGCCTGCCCCCAGTCGTCGCGTCGCAGCGCCGGCTCGTCGGTGTTCTTGTCCGCTGTCATCGCCTGCTCCTCACGCCGAGCGCTCTGGCTCTGTGCCCCCACGGTCTCCCCATCCTCGCGCCAGGTGATGCCAATTCATTATGACGAATATCGCCCTATCTCTTGACGTCCCGAGAAACAGGGATGCAACATCGTCATAATCATCATGACGAATCGAGGTTCCATGATCCCCGCCCTTGGTGAGCAGGAGTTCCGTGACCTCATGGCAGGTGTCTGTGCCCCGGTCACGATCGTCACAGCCACGGCCGAGGGCCTGCCCCACGGCACGACGGTCAGTGCCTTCGCGTCCCTGTCGCTGCGGCCCCCGATGGTCACCGTTGCGCTCGACCGTGGTTCCGGAGTTCTGTCTCGCATCACCGCGACCGGACGCTTCGGCGTCAACGTCCTCGCCCGGACCCAGGACGAGCTCGCGCTGAGTTTCGCCCGCCGTGACACCGACCGGTTCGCCGGCGTCGACTGGCACTTCGATCACGGCCTGCCCCGCCTGGGCTCCGCGCCGGGGTGGCTGGCGTGCGAGGTGAGCAACGTCGTGGAGGGCGGTGACCATCTGCTGCTGCTCGGCACCGTCGTCCATGCCCGGACGACACCCGCACCCCCGCTCGTCTACGGATACCGCACCTTCGGGACCCACTCCGCCTACGCGAGTCGGCCTCGCCACAGCATCCGCGAACACGTCGCCGCCTTCGCGCGCTGACCCTCTTCCCGCTCCGGCCTGGGATTTCCACACGCCGACCGACAGAAAGAGCGCACCACCATGACGACCCATGATGACCTCGTCGCCCGTGCCGTGGCCCTGCAGCCGCTGCTGCGCGAGCACGCGGCGGTCACCGAGACCGACCGTCGGGTACCCGATGCGGTGATCGACGCGATCAGCGAAGCCGGGCTTCTCAAACTGTCGATCCCGAAGCGGTACGGCGGTCACCAGACGTCCATGCGCACCATGCTCGACGTGTCGGCCGCGCTGGCCGAGGGCGACGGCTCCACCTCCTGGGTCGCCACTCTCGTCAACGTGTGCAACTGGCTCACCAGCCTCTTCCCGTCCAAAGCGCAGGACGACGTGTTCGGCGCCAATCCGGACGCCCGGGTCACCGGAGTTCTCACCCCCACCTCGACGAGCGTCAAGGTCGAGGGCGGCTGGCAGGTGTCGGGTCGCTGGTACTACAACTCCGGTTCGTCGCACTCCGACTGGGCCGTGCTCGGCGTACCCCTCACCAACGACGAAGGTGATGTGGTCGACCAGGGGCTGGTCCTCGTACCGGGGACGGACCTCTCCCTGGAGGACACCTGGTTCGTTGCCGGCATGAAGGGCACAGCGAGCAACTGCCTCATCGCCGAGGGCATCTTCGTACCGGAGCACCGGGTCATGTCCGTGCCCGCCGCGATCGAAGGCAACTACCCGACGGAGCACACGGACGAGGTCCTCTCCCGCTCGGGATTCGTGCCCGTCCTCGCCCTGGTCCTGGCCGGTCCGCAACTGGGACTGGGGCGCGCGGCGCTGAAGTATGTGACGGAGAAGGCCTCTCGCAAGCCGATCTCCTACACCTTCTACGAGACCCAGGCCGAGTCGGTCGCCGTGCAACTGCAGATCGCCGAGGCCGCGCAGCGGATCGACACCGCCACGTTGCACGCCCACCGCGCCGCCACCGACATCGACCAGGCCGCGCAGGAGGGCACCTACCTCGACTTCACCCAGCGTGCCCGCGTCCGCGCGGACACCGGCTGGGCCATCCAGAACGTACTCGCCGCGATCGACACGCTCGTCAGCGTCCACGGCGCCGCCTCCTTCGCCGAGGTCAACCCGCTGCAGCGGATCTGGCGCGACGCCAACACCGCCGGCCGCCACGCGGTCGCCGCGCCGACCATCGCCATGGAGGTCTACGGCAAGGCCCTGCTCGGCGTCGACGAGCAGATCACCCCCCTCGTGTGACCAGGTCACGCAGGCATCCCCGTCTCCCGAAGGAGCAGCACGTGCGTACCGCCAACCTGTCCGGGCGTCTTGTCATCATCAAGGACGACGAGACCGCCGTGGACGTCGAGAAGGCCAGCAACGGCCTGTTCGGCCCCGATCCTCAGGGCGTCTATGGGCGGTGGGCCGCCTTCCGCGCCTGGGCGGCCAGCGCTTATCTGTCCGGAGGACGATCCTTCGCCGCCACAGAACTGGGCTCGCCCGCCCCGGAGCCGCGTCAATGCTTCGCGGTGGGCCTCAACTACCGTGCGCATGCAGACGAGTCCGGCTTCGCCGTTCCCGACACGCTGCCGCCCGTGTTCACCAAGTACGTCTCCAGCATCACCGGGCCGGTCACCGAGGTGCGGCTGCCCGACGGCGGTCACACGGACTGGGAGGTCGAACTCGTCGTCGTCATCGGCGAGCACGCCTACCAGGTCGACGAGGACGACGCGTGGCTGTACGTCGCCGGTCTCACCGTGGGCCAGGACATCTCCGAGCGCATCACCCAACTCACGGGTCCCGCACCCCAGTTCGGCCTCGGCAAGTCCTATCCCGGCTTCACGCCGATGGGCCCCTACCTGGTCACCCCGGACGCGTTCGCCGACTCCGACGACCTGGAGCTGGGCTGCACGATCAACGGTGAAGAAGTCCAGAAGAGCCGCACCCGCGACCTCATCTTCCCCGTACCCGCGCTGGTGTCCCGGCTCTCGGCCATCCTGCCCCTGCATCCCGGCGACGTCATCTTCACCGGCACACCCGCCGGGGTCGGCCTGGGCCGCACCCCGCAGCGCTGGCTCACCGACGGCGACGTCCTCGTCAGCCACGTCGAGGGTATCGGCGAACTGCGTCAGACCTTCCGCGCCTGAGCGCGCGCTCCCTCGCAACCCTTCCGCGTCCAGGAGTTCCGTATGGCCCTGCACCGACTCTCTTCGATAGTCATGGGAGTCCCCAACACTGCCGAAACCGCCGACTACTACACCCAATTCGGCCTCACCTACGAACTGGATGGCTCGTTCAGCACCCTCGACGGAGGCCGTCAGCTGCACATCACCCACGCGCCGACGCGCCGTCTCATCGAGATCAGCGTCGGCGTCGACACCCCCGACGACCTCGCGGCGGCCGCCGCCAGGCTCGACCGGCTCGGCGTCCACGCCGAGCGGGGGGAGGACACCCTCACTGCGTACGACAAGATCACGGGTGTCCGTGCGGTACTGCGTGTCGAGCCCCGCGTCACCCAGCCGGAGACCCCGCCCACCCCGTACAACGGTCCCGGCCGCATCGAGCGGACCGGCATGCGCGCTCCGGGAATCATGCGTGGCGCTCCGGTCCGCCCCCGCAAGCTGGGCCACGTGGTCCTGGGCACCACCGACTTCGAGGCCACGAGCGGGTTCTTCCTCGACGGTCTCGGCTTCAAGCTGTCCGACCGGATGGGCGACGTCGGTGCCTTCATGCGCTGTTCCACCGACCACCACAACGTCCTTGTCCTCGCCGCGCCGGTGGCGTTCCTGCATCACACCTCCTGGCAGGTCGACGACATCGACGAGGTCGGTCGCGGCGCCGCGGCCATGCTGGAGGACCATCCCGAACGGCATGTATGGGGGCTGGGCCGGCACCACGTCGGCTCCAACTTCTTCTGGTACCTCAAGGACCCGGCGGGCAACTTCTCCGAGTACTACTCCGACCTGGACTGCATCGTCGACGACCAGCTCTGGAAGCCCGAGGTCTTCGAGGGAGCCAAGGGCCTGTTCAACTGGGGGCCGCCCCCGCCGCCCTCCTTCATCAAGCCCGATGACCTGGCCGGACTGATGACGGGTTCACACAGCGGCTGAACCGGTAGGCCCCGCACACGTCCTGATCGCCGACCGGCGGTAAGGACGTCCCTTCACCCCCTGTAGAGGAGTTCACATGATCGAGCTGAAAGACCTCGATGCCTCGGCCCCCTTCCTGGCACAGCTCCAGGAACCGGACGACGGACAGCCCATCACCCTCATCAACGTCTTCGTCGCCCCGGAAGGACAGGTCGACGAGGTCATCGACATCTGGCGCCAGGACGCCCTCGTCATGAAGGCGCAGCCCGGCTTCGTCGACGCCCAGCTGTACCGCGGCACCGGTGACAGCCGCATTCTCACGAATGTGGCTACCTGGGAGAACCTGGCATCCCTCCAGGGCGCCTTCAGGCGTGAGGAGTTCCAGAAGACGCTCACGCTCTACCCGGACGGCTCGATCGCCCACCCGATCGTGGTGCGCAAGGTCGCAGTGCCGGGGGTGTGTGTCGCATGACCACTCACGCAGCAGGCTCGGACGACCTCACGTTCTTCGAGCTCGATCCCGGACAGGACTTCTTCACCCAGGTGGGCCTCGACACCGGTCCCTGCACCCTCCTCGACATCGTGGTGGCCCCGAAGGGGGCGCTGGACGCGGCTTTCGAACAGTGGCGACGCCACGCGGACTACATGGTGACCCAACCCGGCTTCATCCGCGCCCAGTTGCACAGGACACCGGGCGACGGGAACACGATCATCAACCTGGCCGTCTGGGAGTCCCCCGCGGCACTCCGCGCGGCCGTCTCCACCCCCGAGTTCGCGGCCATCGCGACCGAATACCCGGCAGGCACCCTCTGCACGCGGCAGCTCCTGACCGAGGCGGCGGTCGAGGGCATCTGCGTGGCATGAGCCGTGGTGGCTGTGCGGCGCCCCTGACGCACAGCCACCACGCCAGGGCGCCACGACGATCTGCGGGAGTACACCGTGCCTTCGACGGTCGATCCCCCCATCGACGCTCCTGTGTTCGCCCCTCGCGGGCGTGAGGCACGTGGGCCGAACGAATGGCAGATCGACGACGTGATCAGCCAGATGCAGATCCGGGCGTCAACGATCTACGGGCTCATCGGAGAGCTGATCCGTGAGTGCCAGATCTATATCCGTCTTGCCATTCCTCGTATCTAGTTTCACAATAGGGGTCACTGTTCCGTATCGTGCGACAATTTTGCAGGTGGTGTGGTGAGCGAGGATGTGGCCGAGCAGGACGGCCTTCAAGAGACACGGCGGATCCCGCCGCCCGACCCTGACCGCGAACCGCTCAAGGCCAACGTCTACGAACGTATGGCCAGGGCGGCCGCGCAGTTGACGCCCTTGTTCCCGTACGACCACGCCGGCGCGATCGTCCCCTGCGGGAACGTCCTGGTCGGCGGCCCCGATAATGCGTACGGGCACTTCTTCCACTGGAACGAGGTGAACGAGGTGGCCGTCACGTACGGCTCCAACGAGGCGATGCTTGCCACCGGGCAGATCATGGCGACCCAGCATCTGCACGGAGTGAACTCCTTCCTACGGGACGAGAAGAATCCCGAGGCGTTCGCCGTCCTGGTCGTCACCCAGCACCAGTCGGAGGAGGGCGACCAGTCGGAGGCACTGATCGCCCGCTGCAAGAACTGCAAGGCGGAGCTCGTCCGTCATGACTACGACGCGACGCCGTACCCCCTCCCCGGTTACGACGCGGCTCGCCACGGTGAGCCCGACGCCCCGGTGCGCCAGTTCGCCACGACATTGGGCTCCATTGAGTTCGCCGGTCGACGCAACTCCGAACAAGGGCGCACCTGTCAGTCCTGCGGGCATGTGAACGACCTGTTCCCCGCGGACATCTGGGGCTGGGCGCGGATGGTGATCCAGACCGAGGCGGTGTCCAAGGCTCACCGCGCGATGCGCCAGGCCGCCTCCGCACAGGACGAGCAGGAGACGAAGTCATGAACCGCCGTCGCATGCTGCACGCCCTCAAGGTCGCCGCCGAGCTGGGGAACTACGAGGACGCCGCCGTCCTGCCCGCCGACACCGACCCCCAGCTCTATCTGTCACGCAACTGGCTGCCGCAGCCCTTCCACCTGATCTGTGAGAAGGACGCGGTGCTCAGCCAGTTGTCCGGCGCTGCGCAGGTGCACCTGAGGGACAGTTCCGTGAACCGGTTCCGCATGGACCCGGGGGACCATGTCTACGTCCCGGCTGGCACTCCGCACCGGATCGCGCCACTCCAGGAGGGTGTCACGATCCGCTACATGCCACTCAAGGCCGGCCTGCAGGGTGCCGCATGGTTCTGCCCGGAATGCCAGAACGAACTGTGCCGCTACGAGTGGGAACACGACAACGACAAGCCGGTCGTGCGGATGTACGCCGCCGCCTGCGCCCGCTTCACTGCTGATCTGGCCGCTCGCACCTGCGGTAAGTGCGCGGCGGTCCACTCTGAGATCAACCTGGGGTCCTACGGCTGGCCGACCCCCGTCCCCGCTGCCTGACCCGTCGATTTCGACGCACGGCGGTCTCCTCGGCCGTCGCCGCACAAGCGGCAGTCCGCTCCTGCCCGCATGACACTTACGGAGAAGAAATGGCGACGCGGCGCTTTCACGCGGCTGATGACTCAGCACTGAGCGACCTGTACGGGGACCTCGCGGAAAAGGACCTTCAGCCGCTGTGGGAACTGACCGGCCTGCTCACCCATACTCCGAAGCCCAAGGCCGTGCCCTACCGTTGGCTGGGCAAAGAGCTGCGTGAGCTGGGCGAGCGGGCCGGGGATCTCGTTCCTGTGGAGGGTGGCGGCGACCGCCGGGTGCTGGCACTGGCGAATCCCGGGCTCGGCGGTGCCCCGTATGCGACCGCCACCCTGTGGGGTGCGGTGCAGTACCTCGGTCCCGGGGAGACGGCGCCCGCCCACCGCCACACCCCCGCAGCCCTGCGCTTCGTTCTGGAGGGCGAGGGTGTGTGGACGCTGGTGGACGGCGATCCGCTGCACATGGCGGCCGGAGACCTCATCCTCACGCCGAGTTGGACCTGGCACGAGCACCACAACCCCGGTGCCGACCCCATGACATGGTTCGACGCACTCGACCTGCCCCTGGTGGAGGCGCTGGATGCGGTGTTCTTCGAACCCGGACGCGAATCCGCCGCGTCCAACGACACCGTCGTCCGGTCCGCTTCCGAGAGCCGCTACGGGGGTGGCCCCGGCCTGCTCCCCGGTGGTCAGCCTTCGGAGGCACCCGCTCACTCACCGCTGTTGCGTTACCAGTGGGCCGACACCGATCGTGCCCTGAGCGGTCAGTTCACCGACCAGAGCAGTGAGGCCGCCGACACGGGCCACGCGTACGTCCGTTTCGCCGACCCGACGAACGGCCGTGACGTGATGCCGACCATGCGGTGCGAGATGCACCGGTATCTGCCTGGCCACACGGCTCCGGGCGTGCGGCGTACGGGTTCCTCACTCATCGCGGTTTTCCGTGGTGCCGGCGCCGTCATCCTCGATGGAACCGCACACCACATCACCCCTGGTGACCTGATCGCGGTCCCCTCCTGGACGTGGGTGACCTACATAGCGGAGGAGCCGCTCGACCTGTTCACGGTCAGTGACGCCCCTGTTCTGGAAGCTCTGGGCCTGCGCCGGGAGGACGGGGCTGCCGATCCCTCCCAGATCACCCCGTCCGCCTGATGCCTCACTCTGGAGAGTCTTCATGCGCATCCTGCGCTTCGACGACGACCGCCTCGGTCTCGAACGGGACGGTCGTGTCCTGGACATCACCGACCTGCTCAACTCCCGCCTCGCCCCGGCTCCGTACAGTCTCGTTCGCCGTCTGATCACGGAGTTCGCCGTCGTCCGTCCGCTGCTGGAGGAACTCTCCGCCAAGGCCGGGCCGTCGGCGGGACTGCCGCTGGACGAGGTACGGCTGCGGTTGCCGGTACCGGATCCCACGAAGATCGTGGCCGCGCCGGTCAACTACCGTGACCATCAAGCGGAGATGAACGAGGACTACCACATCGACGCGCTCGGGTTCTTCCTCAAGTCCCCGTCCTCGCTCCTCGATCCAGGCGGCAGCGTCCGGCTTCCGTACTCCGACCGGCGCTTCGACCACGAGGCCGAGTTCGCTCTGGTCGTCGGCCGCCGTGCCAGTCATGTCACCCCAGAGCAGGCCCTGGACCACGTCTTCGGCTACACCGGCCTGATGGACATCACCATGCGTGGCGGCGAGGACCGGTCCACACGCAAGTCCTTCGACACCTTCACGCCGATGGGCCCCTGGCTCGTCACCCCGGACGAACTCGGCTCACCGGACGACGTCGGTCTGGAGCTGACCGTCAACGGCGCACTGCGGCAGAAGGCCAACACGCGTGACCTCATCTGGTCGGCCGCCAGCTTCCTCTCGTACGCCTCGACGGTCACGGTGCTCGAACCCGGCGACGTCGTCACCACTGGCACCCCTGCCGGTGTCGCCCCGATCCAGGACGGCGACACCGTGGAGCTGATCGTGGACCGCATCGGCCGACTTACCGTCGATGTCACGGCCGAGAGCGCCGTGCCCTGCCCGACCGGGGGAGCGAACCGAGGACCGGTGCCCCCGCCGGCTCCGACGAGGCACTGACTCGGCCTGAGCAGCCGCCCGTTCCGGCTCCGGCGCCGTATCCAGTGGTCGTGCCCGGTCGCCGGAGACCGGAGCCACTGTCTGGATGCGGCGATTGAGCAAGTGCTCGGCGGGCGGCGGGGGAGGAGCGAGGCTCACCGGTCCCAACTCACCCTGGACCCGGTCGAAAGCCGTCAGCTCCCAGCGCTCTCCGCGGGCGCGAAGGAGAGTCGGTCGAGTTACGAAGCCTGGGCGGCGAGCGCGAACTCGCGTATGTCAGAGGACAACAGGCGCTCGGCGACACCATCGACCGTGCCGGCAATCTCGATGGAGCGGGGCAGCATGGTCTTCTCGTACGTGCGGATGGCGTCGTCGATGGTGGCCGCGCCCGCGAGAGCGAGGGCGAGGTCGCTGGCATCGAGCATCGCGAGGTTGGCGCCGACGCCGACCGGGGGCATGAGGTGGGCGGCGTCGCCGAGCAGCGTCACGGTCGGGTTGTGTTCCCAGGTGTGAGGGACGGGGAGGCCCAAGAGGGGGCGGTCGAAGTAGCAGCCGTCGTTCTCGGTGAACAGTCGGCGCAGGCGGGGCGACCAGTGGGCGAACCTGTCGAGCAGCAGAGCGCGGATGCAGTCGGTGTCGTCGGCGGTCAGGCCGTTCCTGGCGATCCAGTCCACCGGCACACGCTGGGCGATGTAGACGCGGATGTGGTTCCCGCCGTTGCGCTGGGCGATCAGGCCGCGTTCGCCGTCTACCGCCGATGCCATGCCGGGGCCGACCATCTCGGCGATGGCGGGGTGCTGGTTCTCCACATCGAAGAACCATGCCTCCAGGAAGCTCACGCCGACGTACTCGGGGACAGCGGATGACGCGGCGGGACGTACCCGGGAGAAGGCGCCGTCGGCGCCGATGACCAGGTCGGTTTCGACGGTCATGCCGTTGGCGAAGTGCAGCCGGCGCGGCCCGTCGGCGGGCCCGCTGATCGTTTCGAGGGTGTTGCCCCAGTGCACGGTTCCCGGCTGCAGCGAGTCCAGCAGGAGATTTCGCAACTCACCGCGGTCGATTTCCGGCCTGTAGAGCTCGTCGCCCTCGGGGACCTTGTGGAGGATGGTCGCGCCGTTCGGGTCCATCCGGCGCACTTCCTGCCCTTCGGGACGGGCCAGCTTGAAGAAGTCGTCGAGCAGGCCGGCCTCGCGCAGGGCGATCTGGCCGTTGTCGGCGGCCAGATCGAGGGTGCCGCCCTGGTTGCGGGTCTCGGGACCCGAGTCGCGGTCGTAGACCGTGACCGCCAGGCCATGGCGCTGGAGGATGCGGGCGCAGGTGAGTCCGCCGGGGCCGGCGCCGATGATGCTGATTCGGGCGTGGGCGGGATCTGAGGACTTCATGATCGTTCCTTCGATCGACGAGGAGTGGGGGTGGGCGAGCCGGGGCTTGGCGGTCCTGGCCGCGCTTCCCAGAAAAGCAGAGCAGATTAAAAAGTACAACCGATACACTTAGCGTCCGAGACCACTTTCGGATACGCTCACCTCGTGAGTACATCTCCTGGCGGTCGCCGCGAAGGAAAGAAGGCCCTTCCGCTGTCGGCCGCGGCGCATGCGCGCATGTTCGCGTCGGTCGGCCCCATGGACTCCGCGTCCGGGTTACGGGCGTACGCCGAAGGTGTGTGGATCAGGCGCGCCGGCTGAGGTGGGGTCGGCCATGAGTGTGTGACTCGTGCTCGATTCGCCACCTGGATCCCGGGTTTTCGCCCACCATCGGCCCGTCGCCGCGGCTCGCAGCGCCCAGCTGGCGGCGGGCTCCGAATGCCAGCGGGAGGGGCCAGCTCCCTGCCGCATCGACGACATCCCGTCCCGTTTGGGCGAGCCCGCCCTTGGAGGAATCTCATGTTCACAGCCACGATCATCATCAGCTGCGCGCTCGCCATAGCCATGCTGGGCAGCGGCATCGCCAAGCTGGCCGGCAACGCGGGGCAGGCCGACCTGATGACGGAGGTCGGTTTCCCGGCTGACCGGATGTGGATGCTCGGCGCGTGCACCGTGGCCGGCGGCATCGGTCTCCTCGTCGGTCTGTTCTGGTGGCCGCTCGGCGCCGCGGCGGCTGTCGGCGGCATCGCCTACTTCGCCGGTGCGCTGGCCTTCCATCTCAAGTCACGACGCATGGATCAGTCGATGTTCGGAGTCGTTGCGCTTACGGTCCTCTCCGTCGCCGCATTGGTCCTTCGCATCGCTTCCTCCTGAGGGGCTCGGCGAAGGAAGGGACGATCAGTGAGCCGTCGGCCCTGGGTGCCGCGGCGGCCGGCGGCTCACTGATCCGCGGTTGTCAGCCGACCGGTCCTGTCGCCGCGTTCGCCCGCACCGCCGGTTCGAGCAGCAACAACGTCTGGTGCTGCGCATCGAGGCCGATGCGGATGACGACCGGCATCGGCAGGTTCGGGCCGGCATGCCCGAACTCGACATTGCCCACGACGGCGATGTCACGGTCGCCCAGGACGTCGAGGGCTATCCCGCGGAGCGTCGGGGACGCGTCGGGCGCCTCGAGTCCGCCGATCGCGTGCGGAACGCCCACGACCATGCCGGAGATCCGATCGAGGATGCCGCAGTGCCGCAGCACATGCAGGTAGCTCCACACATACGATGCCAGGCCGCCCATCTCCTCCCAGAACAGCACCGCACAGTCGAAAACCTCGAGTGGCAGCGCGTACGGGGTTGCCTGTGCCAGCGCGGTGCGATTGATCACTCCGCCGATGAGGCAGCCTTCGGTGCGACCCGGACGTCAGCACTCCCACGACGTGGTGGTGGGCAGCGCGCCGATCGCCTCCGTTCCGGTCAGCAGCGTCGAGTAGAGCCTCTCGAGTTCCCTTCGGCGCGCTGCGGGCGCAGTGTGCCACGCCCCGCTGAGACCGGGCGTGGTCAAGTCGGCCTGGAACCCCACTAGACCCGTTCGTGCGTAGAGCACCAGATGCAGCAGCGAGATGTCGCTGTAGCCGAGGATGGGCTTGGGGTCGGCGGTGATCGCCTCGACGTCGATCAGGTCGAGGTAGCCGAACGCCGTCTGGCCACCGTCATGCGCGATGGATCGCGCGCACCTCGGGATCACGCAGAAGAGCGTTGAGCTCCTCCGCGATCTCGACCGGCCGAGCCGCGCTCCACCAGTGGTGCCGCCCGGCTTCGAGGAGCGGCGCCCGGCGTACGCGGAATCCCATGCGCTCCAGCCCGGTCACCGCCTGCTGGAGGTCCGGCTCGTAGACGGCGTGGAGCGCCCCGGAGAGCGATGCGATGACGACGAGATCTCCGGGTCCCAGGGTGCGAGGTCGAAGCAGTTGAGGCGATGCGGAGCCGGTCACCGACGCGGTCTCCCCACGGGCGTACCAATGCGCCACTCATTTACCGATCGAAGCCTCCGAGAGTTCACATCGTCTCGCTCTTGCCTCAGCCCTAAAATAGGGCCACACTACGGAACAGTGTTCCGTATGATGCGTCATAGATAGTCCGGCAGGAGCCGCCATGTCCCAGCTGTTCGGCTTGCCCACCACCCCATCTCTGCCACTTCCGGGTGGTCTGGGGGTGCCGACGCCTGTTAGCGAGGCAACCCCATGACCGGCGCATTCGAGCGACCGGACGGCGAGCGCCACGGCGACCTGCATCGGATCAGCCATCGCCTACAGCAGGGGCTGCGTCGGCTCGGACCGAAGGGTGCCCGGGTCAGGATGCGGGTGGGACGTGGCGGTCTGGACGAGACCGGCCGGCTCTTCGCCGGGGAGACGGACATCGCCGTGGTCACGCCGACTGCCGCGCTGAGCCTGCTGTACGGGTTCGGTGACCTCCAGGGCTTGCTCGCGCTGGGGGTGGTCCCGCGGAGTGGCGGTCTCGTCGCCGCCGCCGATGCCCGACTGGGGGAGGACACGGTTGCCGGTCTGGTCGCCCGCGCCGGCCGCGTCACCATCGCGACGGCCGCTGACGACGGAGTGAGCCTCCTCGGTTTCGCCGTGCGCAGGGCACTGCGCGTGGCCGGAGTCGACGCCAGCGTGGACTTCGTGTACGACGAGCAGCCGGCCGTCTGCTGCGCGCGCTACGTGGCGGGCGAGGCAGACGTCGTGATTCATGACCTGATGTCCTCCCCCGAGTGGCCGAAGGTCGCGGCCGCGCGGCCGGTGAAGTACCTGTCTTGGGGGCCACGCGTCCTGCACACCTTCGCCGGGCAAGGCTGGCCCACCCGCGTGTTGCCTGCAGGTCGGCTCCCCAACCTCGACGCGGACCTCCCCACGCTGGACTGCTCCGACGTCGCCGTGCTGTGCCGCGAGGACCTCGACGACGAACTCGCCGGCCTGACAGCCCGGATGCTGGCCCGGGGGCGCCACCCCGCAGAAGCGTCCGAGGTGACACGCGCTCCGCTCCCGCTACACCCCGGAGCCAGTCGTGCCTACGCCGATCTCTTCGCCGCCGTACCTCTGAGGAGCCGATGATGTCCGCATCCGTCCCGCTGTCCGCGACGCCCGCCGCGAGCGACACCGAACTCCTCATCGTCGGTGCCGGTCCCGCCGGTCTCTTCGCCTGCTACTACGCGGGCATGCGCGGGCTGGACGTGACCCTCCTCGACAGCCTGCCCCACCTCGGCGGCCAGGTGGCGGCGCTCTATCCGGACAAGGAGATCTTCGACGTCGCCGGGTTCCCGGCCGTCCGCGGACGCGAACTGGTCGAGCGGCTCACCCAGCAGGCCGAAAGCGCCTCACCGTCCGTCCTGCTCGGCGAGAGCGCCATGGAGCTGCGCAGGGACGAGTCGGGCGAGGTCCTCGTCACCACCGATGCCGGCCGGGTCATCCGGGCGGGCGCCGTACTGATCACCGGCGGCATCGGGCGCTTCACGCCGAGACCACTGCCCGCCCTGGCGGGGTTCGCCGGGGACGGCGTGCATCACCTGGTCGAGCCGCCGCACGCCTACACCGACCGCCAAGTGGTGATCGTGGGCGGCGGCGACAGCGCCGTTGACTGGGCCAACACGCTTGTCCCGCACGCGCGTCAGGTGACGATCGTGCACCGGCGCACCCGCTTCCGGGCCCATCAGTTCTCCGTGGACCGGCTCATGGGCTCCCCGGTACGGGTGCTGACCAACAGCGAGATCGCCGAAGTGCACGGAACTGAGTCCCTCAAAGCCGTGACCGTACGCGACTGCGGGACCCAGGTTCTGGAGACGGTCGACGCCGACGTCCTGATCCCGGCCCTGGGCCACATCGCCTCACTGGGACCCCTCACCACCTGGGGGCTCGCGCTCGACAGGCAGCAGATCCAGGTGGACACCTCGATGTCCACCGGCCTGGACCGCGTTTATGCCGCGGGTGACATCACCACGTACCCCGGCAAGGTCCGGCTGATGGCGGTCGGGTTCGGTGAGGCGGCCACCGCCGTGAACAACATCGCTGTGCTCCTGCGGCCCGACGAGGACCTCTTCCCGGGCCACTCCAGCGAACGCCCGCCGATACCGACCACCTGAACGGAGGAGGACGCCGCATGGCTTACGTGATCAACGAGAAATGCATCAACGAACTCGACGGCTCCTGCGTGGACGTGTGCCCTGTGGACTGCATCTACGAGGGGCTCACCAAGCGTTACATCAATCCCACGGAATGCATCGACTGCGGGGCCTGCCTGCCCGAGTGCCCCGTGGACGCCATCGCCGCCCCCAATAAAGCGGACCCCACCTGGGCACAGGACAACGCCGCGTTCTTCTCGACGGTGCTGCCCGGCAGGACCGCGCCGCTGGAGAGCCCGGGCGGCGCCGGCGGCACCGACCCCACAGGAGTGGACACCCCACTCGTATCCGACTGGACCAAGGAGTGACTGTGCGACACATCCCGCTGCTCATCATCGGAGGCGGCATCGGTGGCATGGCCACCGGCCTGGCCCTTGCCCAGGCGGGCTTCGAGACCCACATCATCGAGCAGGCCCAGGAGTTCACCGAGATCGGTGCGGGCATCCAGATCGCACCGAACGCCATGCGGGTGCTCGACTCCCTCGGAGTTCTCGACGCCGTCAGCGAGGTGGCGGTGCGCCCGCGCAACGTCGTGTTCATGCACTCCGAGACCGGACGGCACCTGACGACGATCGACTTCGGCGCCGCCTTCCGCGAGCGCTACGGCCATCCGTACAGCGTGCTGCACCGCAGCGACCTCCTCGACGTCCTGCTCACCGCCTGCCGTGAGCACCCCAAGGTCACTCTGGAGAACAACCGCCAGGTCGTCGACGTCGAGGACCACACCACGACCGCCGTCGTCCGCTTCGCCGACGGCGACAGCTACCGGACCGACGCCCTGATCGGCGCCGACGGCCTGCGGTCGCCCACCCGTCGGCTCTTCTCCGACGACCAGCCCTTCACCGAGGCGTTCGTCGCCTACCGCGGCGCGCTGCCCATGAGCGAGATCAACGTGCCCGTGGAACCGGACGACGAGATCATCTGGCTCGGCCCGCACAAGCACCTGGTCCAGTACCCGATCCGACGCGGTGAGCTCTACAACCAGGTTGCCGTCTTCCGCAGCTTCCGCTACACCCCGGACATCGAACACACCGACCAGTGGGGAGGACCCGAGGAACTCGACCAGGCCTTCTCCACGTCGTGCGAACAGGTACGTGACTACATCAAGCTGTTCAACAGGTCCAGGCGCTGGCCGCTGTACGACCGCGAGCCGTTGGACAACTGGACCCGCGGACGTATCACCCTGCTCGGCGACGCCGCACACCCCGTGTTCCCGTACCTTGCCCAGGGGGCCTGCCAGGCCATCGAGGACGCCGAGTGCCTGGCCCGCCAGATGGCCAAGGCAGGCGGCGACATCGGCGACGCCTTCGCCGCCTACCAGGCGGAACGGATCCCCCGCACGACAATGGTGCAGCGCGTCGTACGCGGCTGGGGTCATGTCTGGCATGCCGACGGCGACGTGGTCCCGGCGCTGCGCGACCGGGTCTTCGGGCTGCGCACCGCCGACGACTACACCGACCTGGACTGGCTGTACCAGCCGTTCGCCGCCTGAATCCCCGTACAAGGACTGTGATGAAAGCAGAGATCGACGAGACCGTCCGTGCCAGTCGTGCCCTGGCCGCGGCCGGCCTGACCGACATGGTGTGGGGACACGCGGCCATCCGCGACCCCGGCACCGACGGCGTGTGGATGAAGGGCTCCGGCTGGGGGTTCGAGGAGATCGACGCCGAGCGGGTGGTGCTGGTCAGCCGCGCCGGCGAGGTCCTCCACGGCGACGGCAGACGGCACATCGAGTTCCCGATCCACACCGAGATCATGGCGCGGCGCCCGGACGTCGGCTGCGTCGTCCACACCCACGCACCCGCGCTGAGCGCCTTCGCCTCCCTCGACGTGCCCCTGCGGCCCATCTCTCACGACGGCGTGGTGTTCTGCGATCCGCAGTTGCCGCGCTTCACCGACACGGGAGCGCTGATCGCGACCGCCGAACTCGGTGCCGGGCTCGCGGAGACGCTCGGCGACGCTCCCGCGGTTCTCATGCCGCAGCACGGCGCCGTCACCGCTGGGCCCGACGCGCCGACCGCGGTGATGTACGCCGTCCTGCTGGAGCGGGCGTGCCGCACGCAACTCATGGCGATGGCCGCCGGCGGACCGAAGGTGTGGTCCGACAGCGAGGAAGCCGCCTTCAAGCGGGACCAGGTGTGGAACCCCACGCAGCGGGAGGCCGGCTGGAACTACCTGCAACGGCTCGCGGAGAGGTCCACGCCATGAAACAGGCACAGGCGACGCCTGTGGCCTCGGCCGAGGCCACAGGTGACGAGAAGCAGCTGTACGAGGACTTCAGCCGGTTCGGGCTGATCCCGCTGTGGACCGCACGCGAAGACCTCATGCCGATGACGCCCGCGCCCCAGGCGGTTCCGCACATCTGGCACTGGGGCGACCTGTACCCGCTGGCCGCCCGAGCGGGCGACCTCATCCCCGTCGGACGCGGGGGCGAGCGGCGCGCCATCGCCGTGTCCAACCCGGGTCTGCCCGGGCTGCCGTACGCGACGCCCACCCTGTGGGCGGCCATCCAGTACCTCGGCCCGAACGAGGTCGCCCCGGCCCACCGGCACAGCCAGAACGCCTTCCGGTTCGTCCTTGAGGGCGAAGGCGTGTGGACCGTCGTCGACGGAGATCCCGTGGCCATGCGCCGGGGTGATCTCCTGCTCACGCCGGGCTGGCAGTTCCACGGGCACCACAACCCGAACCCCCGGCCCATGGCCTGGCTCGACGGCCTGGACATCCCGTTCGTCTCCGCCACCGACACCGGCTTCTTCGAGTTCGGCGAGGACGGCGTGAGCGACCACTCCACCCCGCGCCGCTCCCGTTCCGAGCGGGTGTGGGGCCACCCGGGTCTGCGGCCGGTCTCCGCGACAGAGCAGGACCTGCCCAACTCCCCCCTGGCCGCCTACCGTTGGGAACACACCGACGCGGCCCTGACCGCCCAGCTCGAAGTCGCAGCCGAGGGACACGCCGGGGTTGTGGAACCCGGTCACGCCGCCGTGCGCTTCACCAACCCCACCACGGGGTCAGACGCCCTCACCACGCTGCGCACCGAGATGCACCGGATCGCGGCCGGCCAACGCACCGCGGCCGTCCGTGAGACCGGTTCGAGCGTGTGGCAGGTCTTCGACGGGGCCGGTGCGATCAGCCTCGACCGCAAACGCACCGCCGTCGTACGCGGCGACGTCATCGCCGTGCCGTCGTGGTGCGAGGTCGCCATCGAGGCCCACACCGACCTGGACCTCTTCCGGTTCAGCGACGCCCCCGTCTTCGAACGCCTGAACCTCGCGCGCAAGGAGTACTCGTGAAGCTCGCCACCATCCGCACCGGCTCCGTTACGGCCGCCGTTCGCATCGACCAGACGGAGGCGGTGGAGACCGGTCACCCGGATGTCGGCGCGCTGCTGGCCGAAGACGGTTGGCAGGAGCTCGCAGCCGGCGCCGACGGCACCCGGCACGCCCTGGACGCACTCGACTACGCGCCGGTCGTTCCCTGTCCGCAGAAGATCTTCTGCGTGGGACTCAACTACCGTTCCCACATCCTTGAGATGGGGCGAGAGCTCCCCGAATTCCCAACCGTCTTCGCCAAGTTCCCCGCCGTCCTGATCGGCGCCTACGACGACATCGTTCTGCCGGCGGCCTCGCAGGCCGTGGACTGGGAGGGCGAGATGGCGGTCATTGTGGGGGCGCGGGCCCGCAAGGTCTCCGTGGAGGAAGCCGCCGGGCTCATCGCGGGCTACTCGGTCCTCAACGACGTCACGGCCCGGGACTGGCAGTACCGCACCAAGGAATGGCTGCAGGGCAAGAACTTCGAGGCCACCACCCCGTTCGGGCCGGTCCTGGTGACCGCGGACGAGGCGCATGCCACCTCGCGTCGGCTGGTGACCCGGGTCGACGGCGAGACCAAGCAGCAGGCCGACACCGGCGACCTCGTCTTCGACGCGGCGACCCTGGTGTCGTACCTCTCCACGATCATCACTCTGGAGCCCGGGGACGTCATCGCCACCGGCACCCCGGGCGGCGTTGGCCACGCCCGCACCCCGCAGGAATACCTCGGTGACGGCACCGTACTCACCACCCGGATCGAGGGACTGGGCGAATGCCGCAACCACTGCGTCCAGGAGAAGTCCGATGACGCGTGAGCCCGCACCTCGCCCGCTGCTGCTTGAGTGGCTGGCAGCGGGTACGAGCCTGCTGAACACCGAACTCGACCAGGCCGATGAGACATGGGTGAGCGGCCCGTCCACTCTTCCCGGCTGGACGACGGCCCACCTGCTCACCCATCTGGCGCGCAACGCGGACGCCCTGGACAACCTGGTCACCTGGGCTGCCACGGGTGTGGAAACCCCGATGTATCCGCATGGTGCCTCCGGGCGGCTGCGTGACATCGAGGAAGGTGCCGACCGACCCGCGCAAGTGATCCTCAAAGACGTCCAGGACAGCGCCGCCCGCCTCCAACAGTCCCTGGACGAGATGCCGGACGCAGCCTGGACGCGTACCGTCCGCACCGCCCAGGGCCGCCTGGTGCCGGCGTCCCTCATCCCGTGGCTGCGGATCCGGGAAGTGTGGATCCACCTCGTCGACCTGAGCACGGGGGTAACGTTCGCCGCACTGCCTGCCGGTCTGGCCACGGCGCTCCTCCCCGACGTCGTCACCACCCTGGCCGGCCGCGACGGCTGTCCGGCCCTCCTTCTACGCACCCAGCCGGGCGGTGCACCGCTGATGACCCGGCCGAGCGAGCCGCTCGCCGCCATGACAGAGGTGAAGGGCACCACTGCGGAGCTCTTGGGCTGGCTCACCGGCCGTGCCTCCGGCGCCGGCCTCAGTTGCTCGCCTCGTGGTCTGCCCTTGCTGCCCGCCTGGCTGTGACGCCCACGATTCCTCTCCCACCGGAGTTCAGAATGAAGATCACCCACTTCGGACACGCATGCGTACTGGCCGAGATCGAGCGGGACGGCGGCACCGTCCGACTGCTCTTCGATCCGGGCGCTTATTCGACGGACTTCGAAGGCGTCCGCGATATCGATGCCGTACTGATCACCCACGAGCACCCCGACCATGTCGACGCGGCCCGTCTCCTCCCACTGCTCGCCGAGAACCCCGCAGCCCGCCTGATCGTGGACCCGGGCACGAGCAAGAATCCGCAGATCGCCGGGGTGCGACACGAGACCGTCGACACGGGGGACACGGTCACCGTCGCCGGCGTTCCTATCCAGGTGCTCGCCGGCGACCACGCGGTCATCCACCCGGACCTGCCCTGCACTCACAACAACGGCTACCTGGTCGACGACCGGCTCCTCCACCCCGGCGACGCCTTCGTCCTCCCGCCGCAACAAGTGGACATCCTCCTGCTGCCGACCGGAGGACCGTGGATGAAGGCGAGCGAGGCGATCGACTACCTGAGGACCGTGGCCCCCCGTACCGCGATCCCCATCCACCAGGCGGGACTCGCCGCCGTCCACCAGCAACTGCACCAGCAGCTGTTCCGGAATCTGGCCCCCGAGCAGTCCAGCATCCAGGTTCTCGAACACGCGACGGCGACGGCCGTCTGACTGGCAGAGGCACGTACGCAGGGCGGCCTGCTGCGCGGTCGATCGTGCTCGGGGTGCAGGCTGCTCGCATGCCTGCACCCGGCGGAGGTTCCGACCGAAGCTGGTCGTCGTCCACAGTGCCGCCCAGGAAGGCGCCAGCAGCATGGGGACGCGAACGAGTCGGCTACGGCGGCGCACAGAGGCGCTCTCCCGAGAGCACATCGTCGAGGTGGCCCTCGATCTGCTCGACGCGGCCGGTGAGGGTGGACTGACGTCAGGGCGCTGACCGAGCGCCTCGCCACCGGGTCCGGCGCCATCTACTGGCATGTGGCGAACAAGGTCGAGCTGCTCGACGCCGCGACCGACACCGTCGTCGCTGCGGCGCTGGCTGTCGAGCCCTTCGAGTCCTCCGACAGGCTGCCGCGGCACGGGACTCCGCGCCGTCGCGCTGAACCTGTCCGACGCGATCGACGAGCACCCGTGGCGCGCGGCGCAGGTCTTTGCCGGCGCCTACCAGTCGACGACACCGCGTATGCGGATGTTCGAGAGCATCGGACGGCAGGTCCGCTTGCTGGGCGTGCCCGAGGGCAGCTGGTTCACGGCGACCTCGGTGCTGGTGGAATACATCCTGGGTGCCGCATGCCGGAATGTGGGGAACGCCCGCGCTCCCCAAAGCCACAGGGACCGCTCCGAGTGCCTCGACGGGGTGGATCTTGTTCTCGCCGGCGTCACTTCTTTCCACCTGCCCGGTGGAGAGCTTGCGCCTCACACGCCATCTAGCGGTGAGGCCTTTGGCTCCGACTCCCAGTCGCAGAGCGTCAGTCGAGTAGCTGGCTGAGCTCGCGGGCGATCCGGACGGTGGCCGCCCCGGCGGAAGCGATCCAGGTTTCGTCCACTCGCGAGGCGGGAGCCGTAGTGGCTATGGCTGCCCGGGGACGGCCCTGTTTGTCGCGGACGACTGCCGCGACCGCACTGACGTCCGATTCGCTCTCGGCGTTGTTGACCCCATAACCGCGGAGCCGCACCTCGCTCAGCTGCTCGCGCAGTTCATCGCGTGTCTGGGGCGCCCGCGACGTGGGGGCTTGCAGGTCCTCAGAGGGGTAGCGGGCCAGGAACTCATCGTCGCTGAGCTCGGCGAGCAGTGCCTTGCCGGCCGCCGTAGCATGAGCGGGGAGCGTCAAGCCGGTCCGATTGCCGGTGCGTACGATCTGCTGGCTCTCCACGCTGTCGATGTACAGCACCTCCGTCCCACGGAGAGTCGCGAGGTGAACGGTCTCGTCGGTCTCGTCACGCAGGCGTTCCAGGGCATCGTGGGCGATGACCCGGATGTCCATGTTCGCGACGACCGCGAGGCCGATGTCGACGAGCGCGGGGCCAGGCTTGTACGCGCGGGAGAACTCGTCCTGCGCCACGAAGCCGTGGTGGCTGAGCGTGGCCAGCATGCGGTGAACGGTCGACCGCGACAGACCCATGTCGCGGGCCACTTGATTGACCCGGATCATCTCGTGGGCCTCGAACATGCGCAGTAGCCGCAGCACGTTGTCGACGGCGCCGATCAGGCCCGCCGGACGGCTTGAGGCGTTGGTCCCGTCGATGTTGGTCCCCACTTTTCGATCCACGCAGAGCACAGTAGCGCAGGGATGTCCAGCCCCCATGGCTCTTGCCATTACGTTCCAATGAACGGGACAGTGTTCTGTATCGTGATACATAACAGCACGGATGAAGGAGTTCTGTCATGCCTCTGTACCTGAGCCTTCACCAGGCCCCGGGCCTTTCGGAAGAGGAGATTGCGGGGAACGCGCCGGAGGTCGCCCAGCAGGTGCACGCGACCTTCAAGCAGCTGTTCGTGAACACCGGCACGGGGTTCATCGTCTCGGTCTACGAGGCCGACAGCGCGAAGGCCGTTGAGGAGGAGTTCGAACGGATCGGCTTCCCCTTCGATGCCATCCACGAGATCGACTTCACTCAGAACGCGGCAGAGCTCGCGGAGATGGTGGGACAGGCGTAACGCGCCTGAGGCCGGCACCCGGGGGCGGGAGACCGGGTGGCACTGCGCGGCCGTGAGGCCGACGTCATGCCGACGGCGGCCGAGTGGTCGCCGCGCGACGCGCCCCCGGGTCCCAGGCCTGACGTGCCGGGCCTGGGATGGAGAGTCATGCATGCGGGAGCAGGCCGCAGCTCACCTGCCGCACCGCGACGACGATGACGAACTGGTCGTCGACGCGGCCGTGGTTCCGGCCCCGTAGCGGTCGCTCGACGAGGTAGTGGTCCGCCCCTGTCCGATGCCGTCCCGAACGTCGATCAGGTGATGTCCGAAGGCGTCGCGCTCGCCGAGTGCCTCGTCCAGCAGGTCGTGGCTCGCGCCGCTGCGCAAGCGACCGTCGCCGCGCCATGCATGCTGGAACTGATCGGCGCCGGGAAGGCCGAGCGTTGGCGTTTCGCTCCGCTCTGCGGTCCATCCAGGAGAGGCACTGCGG
This sequence comes from Streptomyces sp. NPDC047043, assembly GCF_040644055.1. Classification (NCBI taxonomy): domain Bacteria; kingdom Bacillati; phylum Actinomycetota; class Actinomycetes; order Kitasatosporales; family Streptomycetaceae; genus Streptomyces; species Streptomyces sp. NPDC047043. Next base: position 78,969 of record NZ_JBEYVO010000030.1, on the reverse strand, counting down.
ACGGAACCGGTGAGGAGCGCGCCCGGCTCGCACTCAGGCTCCTCTGCGGTCAGGGCAGTGGTATGTGGACTGACGGGTGCTGCCCGATCCGCGCCGCCGGCGGCCAGGCGCGGCGGTCTGCGCGGCTCTCTGACGCCGTCGCTTGAGCCGCTCCAGCCTTCGGCTACCGTCGACGGGTGATGGAGTACGGGATCGGGCGACGTGAGCGCAAGAAGGCGGCCACACGCAAGGCGCTCGCGGATGCGGCCCTGCAGCTCTTCTCGGAGCGCGGCTTCGACGAGGTCGGAGTCAAGGAAGTTGCCGAAGCCGCCGGGGTGTCGCTGACGACACTGTTCAAGTACTTCCCCAGCAAGGAGTCACTGGTCTTCGACCAGGCGGAGGAATCCGAGGCCGCACTGGTCGCGGCGGTGTGCCAGAGAGCCCCGGGGCAATCCGTCCTGGACGGGCTGCACATGCGGCTGCGCAGCATGCTGGTCGCGATGCCGTCCTCGGAGCCGGAGTTGAGCTCCTACCTTGAACTGGTCGATTCCACCCCCGCCCTGCGTGCGTATTCCAGGCGGCTGTGGCTGGACCAGGAGGATGCGCTGACCGCGGCGATCAGCAAGGAGCTGGACCGCGATCCGGCGGACGTCGAGGTGCGAGCGCTGGCGCGCTTCGCCCTGGAAATCCGCCTGCTTGCCCGGGACACCCCGGACCCCCTGGCGGCCGTGGACACGCTTTTCGGCCTGCTGACCCATGGCTGGGGCCGCCTGGCCAGCGCCACGGACGACAGCCCCTCGAACGCGTAATCCTTCACATGAACCCCTTGAACCTCGGAGGCACTGCCATGCCAGAATAAAAGTGAAGTCACTACACCTTTGGAGGTCGGCAGTGATCATTCGCAATGTGACCGTCGTGGACGGGACTGGCGGCGAACCGCTCACCGGTGCTGAGGTCGAGGTCGCGGACGGGCGTTTCGTGGCCGTCCGGCCCGCCACAGGGCAGGAGCCCGCCATCGACGGCAGGGGCGGCTGGCTGGTCCCTGGACTGTGGGAGAGCCACACCCACCTCAGCGGGCTCGCTTTCTTCCAGCCGGCGGAAAAGCGCGTCGGCCACGTCTCCGAAGCCCTGGCCGGCTTCGTGCGCGCAGGCATCACCAGCGTCGTGAACCTGGGCGGCCCCCTCGACCTGGAACTGGCCGTGCGCGAACATCGGCGCACGGCCAAGGACCCTGCCGCGGAACTGTACTTCGCGGGCCCGGTGTTCACCGGGATCGGCGGATGGCCGGTCCTGGACAACGCCGAAATGGCCGCGGCCGGTCACCAGATCGACGACCCCGACGTCGCGTACCGCCTGGCCCTGGAGCTGGCCGAACAGACCGACGTCATCAAGTGCATCTACGACGGCGAACCGGGCTCGCCCACCAAACTGCCGCGCGCCGCACTGCGTGCCGTGGCGGCCGCCGCGCATGAGAAGGGCCGCAAGGTCCTTGTCCATGTCTGCCGGCGCGTCGACCTCGAAGAGGCCGTGGAAGCCGGCGCGGACTGCATCGAGCACGCCTTCCTCCCCGAACATCCCGGCAGCGACGAGGAAGCCGCCGACATGGCGAAACTCCTCGCCCAGAACGGCACCCTGTACTGCCCCACGCTGGTCACCTGGGAGCAGTTGGGACGCAACGGCGAGGCCGCCTACCTGGAGGAACTCGTCGCCGACGGCGTCATCACCGCGGACGACATCCCGCGGATCACCGGCAGTCCCTTCTACGGACGCCCCTTCCCGCACCACCCGGCGGACGAGTGCCGCGTCCGTTTCGACTACGCCATGCGGACGCTGCGCATGATGCACGACGCGGGTGTGGAGATCGTCGCCGGCAGCGACGTCTCGATGATGATGCCGTCGCCTCCGGTGGCTCTACTGCGCGAGCTTCAACTGTTGGCGAAGGCGGGCCTTCCCCTGCCCGCAGTCCTGGCGGCCGGCACCCGCCACGCGGCCGGGAAGATCGGCCTCGGCGACGAGGCGGGAACCATCACTCGGGGCGCTGTCGCCGACGCCCTGCTGCTCGACGCGGACCCCCTCACCGACGTCGCGCACCTGGTCAACCCCGCCCACCACATCGGGGTCCTGCGCAAGGGCCGCTTCCTCACCAGTGATTGACGCGAACACCGCGTGCCGTGAGGGGCCGGCAGGTCCCTCACGGCACGTTCGAAGATGGCGAAGGCCCGCCGGTCAAACCCGGGCCTGCTCCTGGCGGCGGTGGCGACCGGTGGTGTCAGGGTCCACCAGCGTCGGTGCTTGGTCCTTGTGCCTGCGCACACCGATCAGAACACTGGAAACGACGGCAGCGACGAACATGCCGATCGCGCCGATCGTGGTGCACATGTGCAGAGCGCTGCTGAAGCTCTCCCCGAAGGCGCCGAGGGCCTGACCGGTCGCGGGCGCGGGCAGGCCCAGGTGTCCGGCGGCACTCAGGCCCTCGCGAGCGACCGCGGCGGTCACCTGGTGCTGATCAGCAGTGCTCAGTCCGGACTGGGCCAAAGTGCTCGGCAGAGAAGAGACCGTGTGGTTGGTGAGGATCACACCGAAAACCGCGGGCCCCATTGCTCCGCCTACCTGACGCAGTGTGTTGCTGCCCGCGCTGGCCATGCCGGCCAGATGGTGCGGGACACTTCCGACGGCCACCGCGGTGATGGGGGCCATGACGAAGGACAGACCGGTCCCGATCACAAGCAGGATGGGGGTGACGGTTCCACCGGAGCTGTGGGCGTCGAGGGTGTTCAGCCACAGGGTCCCCAGTCCGGTGACGACCAGCCCGATGGTGAGCAGCAGGCCCGGGGCGACCCGGCCCATGAGCTTGCCGGCCACCGGGCCGAGCAGCACCGTGATCCCGTTCAGGGCCAGGAACCGCCAGCCGATCTGCAGCGCGGACAGGTGCTGGACGGTGCCGAAGAACAGGCTGAGGGAGAAGACCAGGCCGACCTGTGCGAACAGGGTGAGCGCGATGACCACCCCTGCTCCGGTGAACGCGCGTGAACGGAACAGACTCATGGACAGCATCGGTGAGGCGACCTTCTGCTCCGTGACGACGAAGCCGACCAGTCCCACAGCTGCTACAACGAAGGCGATGACCGCGCGGGTCGAACTCCAGCCGGACTCGCCGCCTTCGATGACGCCGTACACCAGCGCCGTGATCGTGACGACGGCGATGACCTGACCGGGGATGTCAATGGCCCGACCGTGCGCGGAGCGGGAGTCCTCCAGGAGGAGTGCACCGATAGCAGCGGCGAGCACGGCCACCACCAGGCCGGGCAGGAAGATCCAGCGCCAGCTCGCGTGTTCCAGCACCAGACCCGAGACCAGCGGTCCCAGCGACATGCCCAGGCCCAGAGCGGCGGCCCAGGCGGAGATCGCCTTGGCCCTCGCGCGGAAATCCGGGTAGACGTGGCTGATCAAGGCCAGGGTCGAGGTCAGCAGTGCGGCCGCGCCCGCTCCAGAGAGGGCCTGACCGACCCAGATCTGTTGGGGCGACGAAGCCGTGAGGCTGGTCAGGGAGCCGGCGGCGAAGAGAAGCAGGCCGACCAGGTACGCCTTCTTGCGACCGTAGAGGTCACCGATGAGGCCGAAGGTGAGAATCAGGGCGGCCATCGGCAGGATGAAGGCATCACTGATCCACTGGAGGTCCGACGTGGATGCGCTCAGTCCCTGCTGGATCGTGGGCAGGGAGACGGCGACACCGCCGATGGGCAGGTAGGAGGCGAAGACGCCGATGCAGGCGAGAAGGGCCGTGAGCGCCGCGCGGCGAGGCTCGTGTGCGGGAGGACTGTGAGCGACAGTGGCAGTCGCGGGCATGAGTTTCTCCAGAAGGCTAAGTTATCAGACAGCTGTTATGTTAACAGATGACTGACAACATGCCGGGAGGGCGCATGTCGACGCCGGAGTCGCAACCGTGGAACCGCACGCTCAATCACGCTCTGTGGCGTGCCACGCAGGCCATTTCTCGCAACCTCAACGGCGCGCTGGAGCAACTGGGCGTCACCATTACCCAGTTGGGCATGATGGTGACCTTGGAGCAGCGGGGCCCGTGCTCGGCCGCTGATCTGGCCCGGGGGCACCACATCACTCCACAGAGCGTCAACACAGCCCTGAATCACCTGGATCAGCTGGCGTGGATCACGCGCAGCCCCCACCCGGTCAACAAGCGCATCGTGCTCATCGATGTGACCGATCGGGGTCGCGACGGCATCGCCGAGGGGAAGCGCCTGGTTGCCTCGGTGACCGCTCCGGCGACCGAGGCGCTCGGGGGAGCGGAGGCCGTTGATCGCCTTACGTGGAGCCTCGACCAGATCACCGAGGCGCTCAACCTCGAGTGGGATCGCAGTGTGCCGCGTACTTAAGCTGCTTGACGATCCGGCAGCTTCGTAGGTCGTAGTGCCCTTCGGGGCCACTTCGCTTCAGCGGGATCACCGAAGCCCTCGTCGCCTTGAGTCACGGCGCGGGCGGCATGGGCACCTTGTCCGGCTCGAGTGCGGCGCGGTGATCGCTGTACTCGACCCGCAACGGGATGCCGGCGAGGTTGGGCGTGATCCACTCGAGTGCTCGTCGGCGTGGGCCGGGCCGATCGTCGCCGAGGCGATCGCCGGCACACTCGCCACGAGCGCACGGATATGGGTCACGAGCATGGCGACGTCTTCAGGTGAGCAGACCAAGTAGCTTCTCGGCGGTCTGGTGGGCGATCTGGTGGCGGGTTTCGGGTTTCAGGTCGAGTTGGGCGAACCACTCGCCGGCCTCGCGGTTGTCGGCGAAGGGATAGTCGACGGAGAAGATCAGGCGGTCGTCTCCGATGACCTGGCGTGCCAGCTCGAAGGGACCGTCGTGGAAGTATCCGCTGGTGGTGAACCAGAAATTGCTGCGGATGTAGCTGCTGATGGGTTTGTCGGGATGGTCGGTCAGGGGTGTCAGCACCTCGTCGAGGCGGGACATATGGAAGGGAAGCCCCTCGCCGAGATGGCCGAGGATGAGTTTGAGGTTGGGCCAGCGGTCGAGCACACCCGCGACGATCAGGCGTACGGCGTGCAAGGCGGTCTCGTAGTGCCAGCCGTAGCCGCCGTTGGCCAGCATCAAGTTGACCGGCTTGCGGAAACCGCTGTAGTAGCTGTCCATGACGGGCATGGGTGGCGGTCCGGGATGCACGTAGAGGGGTACGTCGAGCCGGGCGGCCGTCTCCCAGATCGGGATGAAGTCGGGGTGGTCGAGAAAGCGCCCGGTGACGGTGCCGCTGATCATGGCGCCGACGAAGCCGAGGTCGATGACGGCACGTTCCAGTTCGGCGGCGGCATCGTTCGCTTCGGTGGCCGGGAGCGCGGCGAAGGCGGCGAACCGGTCCGGGTGGCCCGTGACGACGGTGTGCAGGTCGTTGTTGAAGCCCTGGTACATCGGTACGACGATCTCGGCCGGGAGAGCGCTGGGCTGGGCCGCCGGTACCGACAGGACCTGTAGGTCGATGCCGGCGGCGTCCATGTCGGCGAGTCGCTGGTCGACGGTGGCGTCTATCTGTCGGCGGTGCTTGTCCGGCAGCCAGGAGGCGTCGAGGTGCTGCCGCTGCTGCGGCAGAACGTAGTGCTCTTCGATGGCGATGATGCGCATGATCGTGTGCCTTCGGGTCGGTGGTGACTGTCTGCCGACGGGTGGGATCCGGGCCGGGGGGAAGGACCCGGATCCCACCTAGGCGCGCGCCCGTCCCCACGGATGGCGCCTCGCACCGGATCGGGCTGCCGTCGGCCGGGTGGCAGCGGCGGGCCCGGTACGTGTACGAGCGGTCGGGCGGACCGCTGTTTCAGGTGTCGGGGCGAGCCGGATCCAAGTGGACATCGTCCGGACCCCGGCCGTCCCGGGTCGTCGTCGCGGCGACGAGCGGGTACCGCGTAGCGTCGCTCGCCGAGGTTGCCAGCGCACTCATCGGTCGGCCGCCGCCGGTCTCCCCAGAGCCGCGTGCAGATGGCCGAGCAACCCGGTGACATCCGCCGGGTCGGTAGCAGCGCCGTACAGGTACAGGTCCGGACGGATCAGGACGGCGACGGCATCGAGCCCGGCGAGCCAGGCGGCGTAGGCGCCGGTGATGTCGACGATCTGGCCGGCTGCCGGCTCGGCCGCCAGCGCGACGACCTGCCAGCCGAGGTCGTCCAGCAACGCGGTGTCCTCCGGCCGGAGTTGGTCGCGCAACCCCGGGTCGGCCAGGAGCAGGACACCGCCCGGGCCGACGACGTCGTCGAACAAGGCCGTCCATTGGCCGTTGGTGACTTCGGCCTGGATGGACAGCAGACCGCCGCCCGTGTCGTCGCGATGGAACCCTGGTCCCAGGCGCGGCAGCGGACGGGGCGGAGGCTCGACTCCGGCGGCCAGGTCGGCTTGCATCGCGCGGTCGCGTTCGGCGGCGGCGGCCGGGTTGGAGAGGCAGATGACCTCGCCCAGAGCCATCGACGCCTCGATGAAGTGCCGTACGTGCTCGGCGCGTTCAGACCCGTAGCTGTCGAGAACGGTGTCGTCGGCGCGCCCGTCGAGTATCAGATCCAGCCGCCAGGCGAGCGCCACGGCATCGCGCATGCCCGAGCACATGCCCTGGCCGGCAAAAGGCGGCATCAAATGGGCGGAATCGCCGGCCAGCAGCAGGCGGCCCTTGCGCCAGGTGTCGCACCAGCGAGCCTGGAAGGTGTAGACGGCGTGGCGCTCCAGCTTGGCCTGTTCCGGACCGATGCCCCACGGCCCAAGGAGCCGCCACGCGACCGCTTCGTCGTTGAGTTCCTCGGCGGTCTCGGTCGGCAGACGCATGAACTCGAAACGACGGCGTCCCGGGCCGCCTGGGACCAGCGTGGTGGGGCGGGCGGGATCGCACAACTGCCAGGCCGGCGGAGAGAAGACAGACTCGTTCAGGGGCCCGTGCATCAGCAGGTCGATGACCAGCCAGTCGTGGAAGTAGCCGAGGTCGGTGACTTCCGATCCGATCCAGGAACGGACCACGCTGTTGGCGCCGTCGCAGCCGACGACGTAGCGGGCGGCGACCGAACGCCACTCGTTGGTGGCAGACCGCAGTTCCAGACTGACGGTGTCCGGGCCATCGGTGTGGGCCACCGCCGTCCAGCCGCGCAGCACGTCCACGTTGTCGAGTGCCTGGACCTGCGCGTCCAGGATGCCTTCGAGGCTCGGCTGGTGGAAGAAGTGGCTGACGTGCCACCCGGACGGGCCCAAGCCGCGCCAGTCCAGCCGCAGAAGTGGCTGCCGGTCGGCGGCCCGCCACTCGTACAGGTCGTCATAGGCCGCGACCACGTCCGGTATCGAGTCGGGGGGGACTTCGACAGACTGCAGGATCCGGCCGATCTCGTCGTCGAAGTGCGCGGCCCGCGGTAGGGGATACGCCTGCGGTTGGCGCTCGACGACCACGACCCGCTTGCCGGAACGGCCGAGCAGCAGCGCCAGGAGCCGCCCCACGGGGCCGTAGCCCACCACAGCCACATCCGCGGTCAGTGGCGTCGGGTCCTTCACTCGCTCGTCAGGCATGAGATTCCGTCCCGGGGCTCCAGTGGCATCTGGCGTGCGAGTTCGGCGGCTCGCGCATGCTTCTTCCTCCACTGTGGGCGGCGCACGCAAAGGGCGGCGAAACCGCCTGCTCGCGAGGAGGAGTCGGGTGGGATGCGACCACACGTCCATCGACGCGACGAGAGTTTCGACCAGGTTTCGGCATCACGCATACGTTTCTCGACACGCCCATGTCGCCAACCGACTGGGCAGGCAACATCGCAGACGGGAGTCAATGATGCGTCGAGGCCACGACGACACCTACGACCGATTGACCGGACCAGCCGCCAGCCGCGCGGTACTGCTCCGAGGGGCCACGGTCCTGACCATGGACCCCGCGATCGGCGACTTCGGCCGGGCGGATGTCCTGATCCGCGGGTCGCATATCGTCGATGTCGGACCTGATCTTTCGTACGCCCTCGCGGACCCTAGCGTCATCGCCGTCGATCTCTCTGGCCACGTGCTCGTCCCCGGTTTCCAGGACACACATCGGCACTGCTGGCAGAACCAGTTGCGGCGCCTCATCCCCGACTGCGACCACAACAGCGCCTACCTCGAGGTGATGAACAATTGGCTCGGGCCGCTGTACACGCCCGAGGACGTCTATGTCGGGAACCTCGTCTCCGCGCTCGGATGTCTGGACGCCGGCATCACGACCGTCCTGGACTTCTCACACAACCCGCGGACGCCGGACCACTCCGACCAGGCCATCGTGGCACTCCGGGACGCGGGAATCCGCGCCGTGCACACCACGTGCGGGGTCATGGGAGGCGAGTTCAGCACGACGTGGCCGGCCGACGCCGAGCGCCTTCGTGACACCTACTTCTCCTCCGACGACCAGCTTTTGACGCTCAGGATGGGCGCGATCGCCGGCGACTTCGCACGGCCCGAGATCGCCCTGGGCCCGCAGAGCGTGGAGTTCGCACGGAACCTGGGGATCGGTTTCGCGTCCGACGGAGTGCTCGGTCCTGCGGCGTCCGACCGCGTCGAAGCACTGGGCCGAGCCGGGCTCCTGGGCCCCGACGTGCTGCTCATCCACTGCCTTGACCTGTCCGACGACGCATGGCGCATGATCGCCGACAACGGTGTAGGGGTCTCCATCCCCACGACCTCGGACGCCACGATCGGCATCGCCGAATCCGTACCGTCGATCCAGCGTGCCCTCGACTTCGGGATCCGCCCCAGCCTCAGCGTCGACGTCGAAGTGTGCCTGACCGGCGACATGTTCACCCAGATGCGCACCCTGATGAACATCCAGCGCATGACCGCGTTCGAACGGCGATACCGGGGTGACGTCGGCTTCCCGGAACCTCTGACGACCCGGAACGTGCTTGAACTCGCGACGATCCGAGGCGCCCAGGCCATCGGCCTGGACCGGACGACAGGATCCATCACCCCCGGCAAGAGGGCCGACCTGGTGGCCGTCGACGCACTCGACTGGAACACCCTCCCCCTGAACCACGCCTTCGGCACCGTCGTGACGGCGGCCGAGACCCGCAACGTCGACTTCGTCGTCGTCGACGGCGAGCTCAAGAAGTGGGGAGACGAACTCGTCGGGTGGGACCTCGCCTCGGTGCGAACCATGGTGGAGTCCAGCCGCGACGGCATCCTCGCGCGAGCCGATGTGGATCTCGACGTCCTCACCCAGCGTTTCGGCCTGGTCGAGCACTACAAGTAGGCCCACGCCGACTGCGCATCTCACGGGTGATTTCGCCTCGCTTTCCGCCCGCTTGCGCACCCTGGCCCAAAACCCACTGAGAGGGCCTGACATGACGAACAAGGGCGCGTTCAGCCGCCATGCCATGTACCGCACCCACCTCGACGACTACGCGGAGAGGTGGTCCGAGTACTTCCGCTTCAAACGGGAGAACGGCGTCCTCGAAGTCGCGATGCACAGCGACGGCGGGGAGGCGAAGTGGGACCTGGAGCTCCACCGCGCGTTCATCCCGGCCTTCGCCGACATCCACCACGACCCGGACAACGAGGTGGTCATCCTCACCGGAACCGGTGACGGGTTCCTGTCGACGTTCGACGAGGCCTCGTGGGACCGCAACGGATTCCGCGACCCGTTCGAGCACCGTCACGGTTACGACGTCTTCTACTTCGACCAGACGAAGGAGCCGTTCTCGCTCCTGAACCTGGAGATCCCGGTGATCGCGGCGATCAACGGCCCCCTGCTGATCCACGCCGAACTGGCGCTGCTCAACGACATCGTCATCGCGTCGGACCGCACGACGATCCGCGACACGCACTACACCGGGATGGGGATCGTCCCGGGCGACGGCGTCCACACCCTGTTCCGCGAACTCCTCGGCCACAACCGCGGCAAGTACTTTCTGCTGACCGGTGAGACGCTCGACGCCAAGCAGTGCCTCGACCTCGGACTCGTGAGCGAGGTCGTCCCCCATGAGCAACTGCTCGACCGCGCCTGGGAGATCGCCGAGACGGTCTTCATGGCGCGCAACCGGATCCAGCGCCGCGTCACCCGCTCGCTGCTCGTGCAGCCGTGGCGTGAACTCTTCACGAAGGAGCTGACGTTCGGTCAGGGACTGGAGTCCTGGGCGTGCCACGACTACTGGCCGATGGCCAAGGAAGCGGACTTCGACATCGCCAACGTGAAGCAGGCGGACGCATGACAAGGATCCACCACGCCAACATCCGAGTCGCCGACCCGCAGGCGAGCCTGGACTTCTACCGTGCGCTCGGGCTCGATGTCGTCGGCTGCATGCGGATGGAGGGTCTCTACACCCTGTACCTCGGGACACCGGAAGGAGACGCGATCCTCGAGTTCTCCGTGAACGAGTCGAAGGATCCGAGCTGGATGATCCAGACAGGCAGCGGTCACCTCGCTCTCGCCGTCGACGACCTCGACTCCGAGATCGCCAGGCTCGCGACGTTGGGGATAGAGCCCGAGGCACCGGCCTACCATCCCGGAGGCCGCCCCGACGTTTGGGTGGCGTTCTTCCGTGACCCCGATGGCAACCGGGTCGAACTACTCAACGGCACCTTTCCGCCGCCGCAGGACGAACTCCCGGGAGGCCTGACTTGACGCCGGACGCCGCGACAGGAGACCTTTTCTATCTGCTGAGCAGCGCTCCAACAACTGCTCGGTAGCTGTTGTCGTACCGGTCTTGGCCCGTGGGGTTACTGCGTGGCCGGACAGAGACTCACGGCCGGCGGGCAGGGCCGCTCACGGGTACGCCGCAGCGGCATGGCCTTGCCCGCCGGTGTCCTCTCGCCTGGCCACCTCTGCAGACGCTTCCTTCCGCGACCCGCTCACCTTGGTCACCGCTTATCCAGGGAGGCGATGCTCCCGGTGCACCTGATACAGGGATCGCGATGATCGCCGTTCACGGAATGCGCGCCACGACCCTGCTGGGCCCCGGCAAGATGAGCTGGAACGCCGACAACGGGCACGGTGGCGCGCCAACGCGACTCCGGTGAGCGCCGCCGAATCCGCGTCCTGCTCCTACCCCGGAGGGGGCGGCGACTCTCTTCGCGCTCGTTCCGCTGCCGCAGGCAGGCTGCACCACGGTACTTGCGCCGATCTCGGCCGTGGAGCGCCCTGAGCTGCACAGCGTGTTGACGCGAACAGCGGTGAGCCACGGCCGTGCGAATCGGCTGCCAGGCCTGGGACATTCTGACCACGGGGGACGGGTCCGCGACCCGTCCTCTACAGATACGCCTTGGCGACCTCCTCGGCACGGCCCCTGAACTCGTGAGCCGGTCCGGAGAGCACGACTTGACCGCGCCGTAGGAAGTAGGCGCGATCGGCGACGCTGAGGGCCGCCTGTGTGTGCTGCTCCACCAGGAGCACGCCGGCACCGGCGTCGGCGGCGGCCCTGATCGCCTGCAGCAGACGGGTGACCACGATCGGCGCGAGGCCAAGGGAAAGCTCGTCCGCCATCAGCACCGATGGGCGGCTCGCGAGCGCGCGCCCGAGAGCGAGCATCTGCTGCTGGCCACCGGAGAGCAGACCGGCCTTGCTGCCGAGCTTCTCGATCAGCTCCGGGAACAGCTCCAGGACGAAGTCCGTGTCACCGCTTCCCACACGAAGGTTCTCGGCGACCGTCAGGTCCATGAAGACGGAGCGCTCTTCCGGGACCAGCATCAGGCCGTTACGTGCGCGCCAGTCCATCGGCTGTCGCGACAGCGGGTTGTCCTTCCAACTGATCTCGCCACCGAGCGCCTTCAGGGCTCCGGACATCGCCAACAGCGAGGTCGTTTTGCCGGCGCCGTTGAGACCGAGCAAGGTCACGACCTCCCCGGGATGGACCTCGATGTCCAGGTCGCGCACCGCCGCCACCGGGCCGTAGCCCGCGGTGAGCGAGCGGACGTGCAGGAGCGGCTTCGACGTCGACGGGCGCGCGGATGGCGTGGGACGCCCGTCCATCAACGCGGTTCCCGCATACGCGGCGACGGGCTCGCCCGCCTCGCCGGCATCCAGGGTCTCCGCGTCTGTCTCCCCGACGTACGCGGTGATGACCTCCGCGGAAGAACGAACCTCGTCCGGAGTTCCTTCCGCGATCTTCTTGCCGAAGTTCAAGACTGCGATCCGGTCGGACACGGAGAGCACCAGCTCGAGGTCGTGTTCGACGAGCAGCACGGCGATGCCCCATGTGCGCGCGAGTCTGCCGAGCAGCCGGCCGAGCTCTTGGCTTTCCGCGTCGTCCAAGCCGGCCGCGGGCTCGTCGAGCAGCAGCACCGACGGGCGCGCGGCGGCCGCGCGGGCGATTGCGAGCAGGCGACGCCGCCCGTGTGACAGCTCCTCCGGAACGTGATCGATGTCGTCCAGCAAGCCGAGTTCCTCCAGCGCGGTCATGGCCGCGGGCGACAGCGGGCGCTTGGGCGCCCACACCAGATCGCGAAGCCCGGTGAGCCACGTGTACGGCTCCGTCGCCAGGCGGAGATGGTCGGCGACCGTCAGCGTCTCGAACAGCTCCAGCGATTGGAAGGAGCGCGTCAAGCCGGCCTTCGCGCGACGATGCGGGCTCCAGTCGTCGATCGTCTCCCCGTCCAGCGCGATCGTGCCGGCGCCGCAGGCCGTGAACCCGGAAGCCGCGTCCAGCAGCGTGGTCTTCCCGGCGCCGTTCGGACCGATCAGCCCGACGATCTCGCCTGGCGCGACCGTCAGTGAGACGTCGTCGACCGCATGCACGCCGCCGAAGCTCACGCGCATCCCCTCGATCCGCAAGGTCCTTGGCTCCACCCGCTCGGTCATGCGCTCGGCGGGAAGCGCCGTGGGGCGCCCGCGTTTCTCCAGGAGCGCTCGCGCAGGGGCGAGCAACGCCGCTCGCACGGGTGCGAGCCGGGCGGTCAGCCAATCGAACAGCTTGCCCCATCGCCGCGAGACGTCGAGCATCAGGCCGTCGGGATTGAACATGACCGTCAGGACGAGCGCGACGCCGCTGGCGATGGGGACGATGTAGTTCGTGCCGAAAATGGGCTCGAGCAGCTGTGGCCCCACTCCGCCCGGCATGAAAATTCCCGTGACCATCGCTCCACCGATGAAGGCGACTCCGCCCAGGATCATGAACACCGCGAGGGAGATCGATGTCACGTGGCTGTAGCCCGTCATCAGGACGTTCGGCTGGCGGAAGGCGAGCAGGATCCCACCGATCGCGGCGATCGCGGCCGCGACGCCGAAGCCGTAGAACTTGACCGAAGCGACGTTGATTCCCAGTGACGCCGCGGCACGCTCGTTGCTTCGCACAGCCAGCAATCGGCGCCCTGCGGTGCTGCGACGCAGATTCGTGACGGCCAGGCCGACGAGCGTGAGCACGATCAGGCACAGCAACATGTAGCGCCGGGGGTAGAAGACCGGGTCGAAGTCGATGCCCAGGAGGTGTGGCGAGGGCACCGGCGTCCCCTCCGGGCCACCGGTGTAGTCGGGGTTGGTGAACACCAGCTGCTGCACGATCACGGCGAACCCGAGGGTGGCGACCGCCAGGTTGAAGCCGCGTGTTCGCAGGGCCGGTATCGCGACGAGCATGCCGACACCGACGCTGATCGCGACCGCCAGCAGCACGGCCAGGAAGAACGGCATGCCGCCCCCGACGCTGACTCCGAAGATCGGAGAGCCGCTGTAGAGCCGCGCACAGGCGAACGCTCCAAGGCCCGCGATCGTGAATTGCGCCAGCGAAAGCTGGCCTCCGTACCCGGTCACCACGATCATCGACATGGCGATCACGCCGATCGCGATGCTGTAGGAGATCGCGATGACCCACTCGTCCTGGACGCCGCCGTAGCCCACGAGTCCCAGACCGGAACCGAGAACCGAAATCGCGAAGAACGCGAACACGAGGACCGTGGGCCTCACGCGGCCGGTGCCGGCGTGCGGCGGGCGCTTGGTGATGAAACCGCGAATCGGCAGGCTGCGGCCCCTCACGAGGAGAATGCCGATGATCAGGAAGAACGGGATCGCGTCCGGCCATCCCGGCTGCTTGAACAGGCCCGGAAGCCAGGACGCCTGGCTTGAGATGATCGTCGTGACGACGCCGGTGGTCAGAGCCGCGAGCCAGGTGACCTGGAACGACGTGAAGCCGCCGACCAGCGCGGCCGCCAGCGCCGGTACGAGCAGCAGGTTGTACTGCCCCACCGTGAGGCCGGTGATGTTCGTGAACAGAATCCCGGCGAAGCCGGCGAGCGCCGCTCCGGCAGCCCAGTTGGCGGTGGCGATCAGGTGAGGGGAACGCCCCAGAGCCGCGGCAGCGACCGGCTTCTCAGCAACGGCGCGCGTCGTCAGCCCGAACCGGGTGAACTTGTATATGGCCCAGCACGTCGCGCTGATGACTGCGCCGATGGCGAAGAGATAGAGGCGATCGACGCTGACGACGACGTTGGCACCGAAGACATGCGAAATCCAGCCCACCGTGTCCTGAGGCAGCGGAGGGGTGACGGAAACCTGATCGTCCTCGTAGATCGCGAGCAACACGCTGTTGAGCACCGTGAAGACGCCGAGAATTGCGCCCAGGCGCGCGAGTGGTGTGGCGTCGAGCATGAACCGCATGACGAGCTGGTAAGTAAGCGCGCCGATCACAGCCGATACCGCGACGCCCGCCACGATCCCGACGACAACCGGCAAGCCGAGATCGACCGTTTCGTAGTAGGCGTAAGCGCCCGCGACGGCCATCGGGCCCAACGCGAAGTTGGGTACTCCGGAGCCGCGGTAGACGAGGACGATGCTCTGCGCCACAAGGGCGTAGATCGCTCCTACACCGAGCCCCAATATTGCGAACTGCCAGAATTCAGCCACTGGTTTTTCTCTCCGTCTGGTCATACCGCCGGGATGCGGATCGCTCGCATCCCGGCGGATACGCGTCGGTACTCCAGTACGACTAGGCGAGCCTGGTGGTGGCTGCCATCCGGCGATTACTTCTCCTCGCCGACCGGGTCATGGAACAACTTGCCCTTGGTCAGCGCGGAGTACTTCCCGTCATTGACGACCGAGTAGGTCAGGAACGGGTTGAACGCACGGGTGATCTTCGGGTTGTTCACGGACTTGCCGGGCTTGGTCGTGGTCAGAGGCGGTGTTATGCCGCCCTGGTCGAAGTCGGTCAAGTTGCTCATCGCCTTCAGAACAGACTTGTTGTCGACCGTGTTGAGCTTTTCCGCGACCCGCTCGAACGTCCACATCGCCAGCCAGGCGCCGAGCGAGAACTCGTCGCGTGGATACTTCTGGGCGTATTTCGCGATGTCCTGCCGGAACATCTTCATCGCAGGCAGGTCGGCAGTGATCGGCGCGTACTGGCCGACGAAGATCATGCCATTGGCCAGGTCGCCAAGTGCCTTGATGGACTTGTCCTGCATGAACAGCGTCGCGGCGCCTATCTTGCCCTTGAAGCCCTGGGCGCGAAGCGCCCGGACGATGCTGGGGTTGGTCTGCGGGAACGCGACGACGGCGACGCCGTCCGCTCCGTTGGCGATCGCCTTGGCCGCGTAGGGCGTGTAGTCGACGGTGTTGCCCGGTACGTAGACGATCTGCCCGGGCTGCGCACCCGCTGCCTTGATCGCGGCGATGGCACCTGCCGTGCCCTCCGGGCTCTTGGTCTCTGCGGAGCCGACGACCGAAATCTTCTTCGCGCCAGCGGCGGACAGGGCGTTCGGCACGTAGGCGAATGCCTCCTCATTGGCGAGCGGGACCGCCACTGGGCTCGAGCCACCGACAGAGGTGCTGACGTTGGCGCCGATGACCGGGATCTTCGCCTTGTTGAGGATGGCGTAGAGGCCGGCCTCGTCGGTCGGGGCGATGTTCGTGCGCACGATCGCCGCGACCTTCTCGGAAACGGCCTTCCGCCCGCAGATGGCGGCCTTGTTGGGGTCGGCGGCCGAGTTGCACTCGATCACCTCGACCTTGCGGCCATTGATCCCGCCGTTCGCGTTGATGGTCTTCGCGCGTGCCTCGATCGCTGCAGGGACGTTGGCCACGTTCCAGCCGATCACCGGAGCGTCGAAGGTGCCCAGCGTCATCACCTTGATCGGGCCTGTGCTCGCACCGCCGGTCGAATTGTTGGAATCGCCGCAACCGGCCATTCCGACTCCGACGGCAACGGCGCAGATCATCAACAACAGGGGTGATCGTCTCGTCATCCCGAACTCTCCTTAGTGCGAGCGGCTTCTCGAAGCGGCCCTGAACGCCATCTCGCCGCCGAGCATCTCGTTTTGCGTCTTGATGAAGTCGTTCTCGGCCCTTTCGGCGCCGTCCTCGCGCAAGTTGCGGAAGGCCGCGACCATCGCGCCGGAATCACCGTGGGAAGTAGCGCAATAGCGTCGTAGCGCTCAAGGCTCGCAAGGGTGTCCTTGCTCATCGTCCTGCTGCCCTGGTCCGTATTGCTGGCACGCCCGGGGGCTTCGCCCCGGGACCCATCAGGTCGAAGTCCTTACCGAAGGCTGAGGTTGAAAGCAACTGCCGCTGACGCGAGTCATCTGGAATGTCTTGATCGCCTCGCCGAGCGTTGCAGTGCACACCCCGGTTCACACGTACGGTGAGCTCTCCCAGGCTTCGAGGCTATGAGGGCCTGCTCGACAGCTACTTGGATGCAGGTGTCGGCGCTCATGTTGGAACTCACGCACCTTGCCTGGTCGGCGGCAGTCACGATCGAGTGGACCACTTCCTCGCCGGCCTGGGCAGTGCGCCCGGTGACGACGACCAATGACAAGGGCGATCTGTCCCTCGGGTCTCATGTTTCGAGCACAACTCCCATCAGAGTTCTTCGTACCTCACAGGCACTAGGCGTTTGCGCCGCACCCCTGCCTGCGCGGCACGGATTCACCGTGATCGCGCTGTGCATGTGGCGGGCTCAGGTCACCATGGCGGGGCTTCGAAGTCAGTGGGGGTGCTGCTCTCTCGTCGGGCTCGTCGGTTCGTAGCGCAGCATGACCGTGGGTGCTGGCTCTCGCGGTTGCGGAAGCCGAAGGCGTTGCGGGATTCGGGCTGGATAAGGGGGTGCCCTCGCTTGCGGCGTTCGTGATCCAGGTCGTGATGTACGTCGATTCCGTCCCACCAGGTGTCGACACCTCGGCGAGAGTGACGAGTTCGGGCAGGAGGGCGTGGTCGGCTATGCAGGCTCGTTGGCCTGGCAGCCGGCGTAGATCTGCCGCCTGTAGGTACCCATGTGATGCAACTCAACGAAAAGCAAAGCGAGTTGACCGAGGCCGAGGTCTTCTTTGTTGCGGCGTAGAAGTTTGCGGACGATGTAGATCGCGTCGCCCTTGCGGGCTCTGCGGCTTGACCACGGTGGACTAATTTCGAAGATCCACGATGGCCGCTCCTGTCTCCTGCTGCTTCAGGCCGTCAGGCTGGTTCCCGCCAGGTTGGCCAACGTGATGTGGAAGGAAGTGGGCCTTAGGTCAGGAGGGCTAAATGTGTCACATAGCGGAACACTATCCCTTATTGTGCGACGGCGATGGGGAGGTTTTCAAGAGGCGCGTACGGTCCACTCTGCTTCTTCGGTGCCGACGTGATTGCGTTGTGACAGAGCTGCGGTGATCGGTGGTGGGGGCCAGTCGAGGGAGTTGAGGAGTGGGCGAATTTCTTCGGCGCTGTAGCGGATCAGCCGCTCGACGAGTTGACCGGATCCCCCATTTCGGACTGGTCGGGCTGCTCGGGTTTCGGGGCGGGTTACTGACCGCAGTGGTCGGCCAGTTCGACGCCCGCATCACCGCGCTCCTAGCCCACCTGAGCATGGATCAGGGCGTGGACCCTCGGGACACCATCCCCGGCATAGGCCGCGCAGCCGCCGACGTCATCATCGCCGAGACTGGCGGCGGCATGACCCGATTCGCCACCGCCGGACACTCCGCCTCCCGGATCGGGGCCTGTCCCGGCATGAACGCATCCGCCGGCGTCAGCACACCCGGTCGGACCCGATCCCCCGACCTGGGAGCCGACTACTTCATACGACCCATCAAGGCTTTCTGACCTGCACGAACTGTCCCCAAATTCGTGTCAGGGTCAAGCTCAGCCTGAGACCTCGGCGGTCAGGGAATGCTGGGCCTGCACCTCGGGCGGATCCGGGTACGTATCGAGGTCGAGCAGTGGCACCACCTCGTCCATGAGCAGCCGGAACGACTTCTTCGCCTGCTCATGGGTGATCGGCGGTCCGCCGGGGCCCGGCAACATGGCGCAGCGGAAGCCCGGCACGACCTCGCTGTATGCCTTGATCTGCTCGGCGACGCTCTCGGGAGTGCCGAAGACGTGGGCGCGCTTGATGCCGCCTTCGCCCCAGAGCTGGCGCGGAGCGCCGATCGACTCGGCGGCGTCGTGGAACGGGCGCAGTTGCTCGTAGTAGGCCTCCGCCTCCGCCTCGGTCTCAACGACGTAGACTGCCTTGCTCGTGGCGAGGAAGCGCTCGCACTCCGCGATCCTCTCCGGGCTGTGACCGCTGGACCTGAGCGTGTCCCGGTAGAGCTGGACCTGCTTGCGGCTGTCATCGTCGAGGCCGACGAAGATGCCGAACATGACGGGAAGCCCGAGCTCGGCATTCCGGACGACCGTCGCATCTGTCGTCGTGCCACGCCCGAACAGCGGATGCGGCTTGCGGAACGGCGCCGGGGAGACGCGGTTGGTGAGTATGCCCTGGTCCCAGTCGGTGGAGACGTCGAGGGGCGGGTCGGTCTCCTCGCGGGCCCAGACCTTCAGCATCACCTCCATGCGCTGGTCCGTCATGCCGCTGGCCTGGTCGCGCGTCATGCCGAACGGCTCGAGATCGCCGGGGCGGGAAAAGCCTGGCCCCATGCCGATGATGCACCGCCCACGCGTCAGGACATCGAGGATGTTGCAGTACTCGACCATCCGCAACGCATTGTGGAAGGGGGCGCACATGACCGCGATGCCGATGTACGCCTGCGTGAGCTGAGGCGCCAGGTAGGAGCCGAACATGAAGGGGTCGGTGTAGGTGTTGTGCCCGCTGAAGTGATGCTCGGTGAGAAAGATCGCGGCCAAGCCGGCTTTGTCGGCCTCCAACGCGTGTGCAATCGTCGTCTCGAACACCTCGAGATCGTTGTCAGGCCCAGGGCTGCCGGGGTTCAAGAACAGCGACAGATACATCTGCGTTCTCCTTTCGGTGGGGTGCGGTGCAGCGAGCGGGCGAGCGTGTGTCGGGGTGGGGCAGAGTCGCCCAGGACCGCTTGGTCGTGCTCCGGGGGTAGAGGTGACAGAGGCGCGAGCGCCGTGCGTGATGGTGCGCACTTGCTGTCAGGCGGCGCAGACCCCTGGAAACCGGTCCGACTCACTGCCCTTCGACGGGGTCACCGAAGCCTTCGTCGCCCTTGAACCACGGGGCAGGCGGCATAGGAACTTTGTCCGTCTCGGGGGCGGTGCGGTCATCGCTGAATTCGACTCGCAGCGGCGTCCCGGCGAGGTTGGGCACGACCCACTTCTGAAACACGATCCTGCAGTTGTCGTGGAAGTAGAAGGTGTTGCGATCTTCCTCGGTCTCAAAGGTCAGGTGCATGGCGATGTCGACGGAGTGCTCCTCGGCATGCGCGGGGTGGGCCGGGCCTATCGTCGACGAGGCGATCGCGGGCACGCCCGCCACCAGCTCACGGACGTTGGCCACGATCGCGGCGAAGGCTTCCGGCGAGGTGCCGGGCTTCAAGGTCAGCCCTTCGAAAAGGTGGTACATAATGGCTCCAATTGCCGTCTCAATGTGATCAGTTGGGTTCTTGTCCCGCAGGGGCATCGGCCCCTTGGAACGGCCAGAGGTCGTTGACGCCACTGCCGTGTCCGCCGCTGCCTTCGCCTGGCTCCAGCCCGAAGCCGGACGGGGCTAGCCGAATGGTGTCGCCGGCCTCGGTCGGGCTTACTCCGGCGGGCGTGCCCGAACCGGTATCCGCCGCGTGAGCAGCTGACCTGAAAGCCGATCAATTGGGCTTTCTCCGCCGGGCATTGGGGTCTTCGCGGGCCGATGACCTGGTCCTAGGGGCGCATGGCGGGTCACCCCGCCGTCCCCGAAAAACGGTGGCTCAGGAGGCGGTGCGCAGCGGGGCCAGCGCGGCGGACCAGGCGATGAGCTGGTCGAGGGTTTCGGCCAGTTCGGCGGTCTGGTGCTCGGCTGGGGTGAAGTCGGTGTAGTTGGTGAAGTCGGTGTGCATGCTGAGGGCAACCTGGGCGCCGACGTCGGCGACCTCCAGGTGGCTCAGGACGGGGCGCAGAGCGTCTACGGCGCAGACGCCGCCGTAGACGCCGTAGGAGACGAAGCCGGCTGCCTTGTTGTTCCACTCGGCGTAGAGACGGTCCAGGGCGTTCTTCAGGCTGGCCGGGGCGGAGTGGTTGTACTCGGGGGTGACGAAGAGGAAGCCGTCGTAGCCGGCGATGGTCTGGGCCCAGGCTCGCGTGTGCTCGTGGGTGTACTGGCCGCTGCGCGGCCCCAGCGGCTCGTCCAGCGGAGGCAGGCCGACTTCGGCGAGGTCGATCAGCCCGAAGTGGGCGTCGTCTCGCTGGCTGGCGTGCTTCATCACCCACTGGGCCACGGCCTCGCCGCGCCGGCCGGGGCGGGTGCTGGCCAGTATGACAGCAATGTTGATCATGCTGTGAACCTCTCTTGGATACTGGGGTGAGCAGGCTCCGCCCGGCTGTGCCGGGGCCGCGAGGGCCAGTGCCCCGCCTCAGAAGGAGGGGGCGAGTTGGCGGATCAGGAACAGAGCCCACAGGTGTCGATGCCCTGGATCTCCCGCGCGGCGATCTGCGTGCTCATGGAAAGGGCGACGCGATCGTTGGCATCGTCGTGTCGGCGGCCATGGTGCCGAGCGTCGGCAGCGGCAAGGCGAGCAGTACCCGGCGGACGTTTCTGGTGATGGCGGGAGATGCCGACGTGGATGGTGGGGTGGACACACGTACTCCTTGCAGTGGCGCGACGCTGGGCCATGCTTGGGTTTCCGGCGGGTGTCGGAGTGGTTGCAGGACCAGCCTAGCCATTTTTTTTGTCACGCAAAGCTTTGTGTCAATAAAGTTTTTGTTTGGCCCTACGATCGTTGGCATGGGACTTCGCGAGACCAAGAAGCAGCAGACCCGGCAGGCGATCGCGGACGCCGCGCTCCCGCTCTTCCTGGAGTGCGGGTTCGATCAGGTGAGCGTTGCCGAGGTGGCTCGTATCGTCGGCGTCTCCGGGCAGACGGTCTTCAACTACTTCCCGGCCAAGGAAGACCTGTTCTTCGACCGCCAGGCCGAGGCTGAGGACCAGCTCGCCATGATCGTCCGTGACCGCGAGGAAGGCAGTTGCCCGGTCGAAGCCGTTCGTGACTATGTCCTGGACGAACTGGAACAGCGCTATTCGGAGACCTCGACCGTGGACGAGATGCTGCGCTTGTGGCGGGTCATCCAGCAAAGTCCCTCCCTGCGCGCCCGGGAACGTGAGATGGCCGAGAACACCGAAATCGCCCTCGCCACCGAGCTTCAGAAGGAGGGGGTAGTCCCTTCCCCACTCCTGCTGGCCGGCGCCATCGCCGGAATCCATCGCGCGGTGCAACGCGAACTACGCCGACGTTTGCTAGCAGGCGAGCCCGGGCCGCTGCCGCCTTGCCCAGACCTCCCGGCATTCACCCGAACTGCCTTCGACACGCTCTGCGATGGCCTCCATCACAGCTGACAGGCGAGCCCAGCCACCTCACACCAGGCCGATGAGCGTAGACGGGCCGCGCCTCTAATTCCGCAGGTCTCTCAGCAACCGGCGCGTCGACTCGCTCGGTTGTGCCGGGACCTCGGCCAGAGCGCGTTCGCAGTCCCGGAACAGTGCGAGGACCCGGTCACCGTCCCCGACGGCTGCCGCGATCTTCATCGCCAGACGCCACGCCCGTTCCCGGTACCGGTCGAGTTCCAGCACCTCCCGGACGAGAATGTGGGCGACTCCCAACTGGTTCTCGGCGAAGGCTGCTTCGGCGGCGGCGAACCTGATGTCGAGCAGGAGGCCGTGCCATACCTCACGCTGCTCGACGGCCCACAGCGAGCGCGCTCCAGGCAGGAACTCACCGGTCCCCGCCGCGCTCAGCAGGCGGCGCGCAAGCTGGAGACGCAGGGGACCGCTCACGTCGCGGAGCCGCCGATAGGCGGTCTGTGTCTCGACCAGATCACTGCTCAGCTCCCCGAAAGCCCACGTCACGCGCTCGGGATCGACCTCGATGCAGGTGACGTTCGGAAACAGGGTACGAACCGCGTTGACCGCCATCCTCAGATACGCCTGGGCCGCCTTGTCGTTCTTGCTCTCGAACAGGGCGCCGATCAGGGCCGAGCGGGATGCGCTGCCACCGTTGATCGCCAGATAGGAGAGCAGCTCGACCGCCTTGAGCAACTTCAGCTCGTGGTAGCGCCCCCCCATCTCCAACCCGGCTGGCGCGACTTCTCGCACACGGATCAGCGACCTGTCCGGCACGTCGGATCTCATCTCCGCGTCCAGCAGCAAGGTCCGGCCGAGATCGTGCCAGGGACCGTCCGCCTCCACTTCCGCATCGAGCCGGCGCGAGAGTACGGCCGGGAACTCGGCCACCGCGCGACCGATCAGATGCATGGAACCGATCTGCCGGGAGACGGCCAGCGCGAGATCCGCCGCCTTGTCCGCCTCCGTCTCGTTGCCGACGCGCCACTCCGCCTCGGAGAGATAGACGGCTGCCGTAGGAAGAAAGAGCCGTCGGTCCCATGTGGTCATCAGCCCTACGGCCGCTCTGAGGCGGTCGACGGCCACGGCGTCACGGTTCTCCAGCAGCGCGATGAGGCCCCGCCACAGCTCCAGCTGTTCCACCACGCGGACGCGCTGCAACGCCGTCGGCTCACGCTGGGCCGCGGCCAACGCCGCGGCGGCCTGGGCCGGGTCCTTCTGGAAACGCAGAGCGAGCATCGCTTCGGCGAGGAGAGCGAAGATACGGAACAAAGGCGCGTCGGTACGCGCCAATCTGTCCCGGCCCGCGATCAACACGGCCCAGGCGTCCTCGGGACGCCGGCACTCGGCCAGCAGTTCGGCCCGCAGACGTGTCCCGGTCCAGCCGTGCGTCGACTCTGCGGCCAGACCGAGCGCCTCTTCGAGCCGACCGAGCCCGGTCAGCGCCCCGAGGCGGCTCAGCCGTACCGCTGTCATGGCGGACGGGCTGCCCCGCACCAACCGCTCGAAGCGACCGTGCGCGAGGTCGACTCGCGCCACAAGCCCGTCGATCTCGGTCCCCGAGTCCGGCGGTCTGTCGCGGTAGTGCGTCGGGTCGTCGATGAGCTCGACTCCGATGCAGAAACGGATGACGTCGATACGCGCATCCGAGGGCGCTGTCGAGAGCAGCAGACGGGCGTCGTCGATCCGTCCGACGAGGAAGTAGCTCCATGCCATCACCCCGATCATGCGTGAGTCGATCGGGGCTCCGTCACCTGTTCCGGGGGATAGAAGC
This sequence comes from Streptomyces sp. NPDC047043, assembly GCF_040644055.1. Classification (NCBI taxonomy): domain Bacteria; kingdom Bacillati; phylum Actinomycetota; class Actinomycetes; order Kitasatosporales; family Streptomycetaceae; genus Streptomyces; species Streptomyces sp. NPDC047043. The sequence continues at coordinate 55,560 of NZ_JBEYVO010000030.1, read as the reverse complement.
AGCAGACGATCGGCGGCACGCGCACCGGCTCCGTACTCCTCGCGATCCACGGCGACGAGCATCTCCGCCGCTGTCAGCACTGGCGATTCCTCGATGCGCCATCGACGGAACGAGCGAAGCCAGCGATCCGCGACATCCAGGTCGAGGCGCCGGGTGACGTCGAGGATGACCGACATCGCCACGTCCTCGGCCTGCGCGATGTCGCCGGCCAGGATGAACTCGTCGACGGCGTCTTCCCCTTGCCCTTCATGGAGCAACAGCTCACCGTGTGCATGCCGCAACGTCTGCTGGACGAAGTGTTCGAGCTCCAGGAACCGGCTGAGCAGGTAGTCCCTGAAGCGCGGATGCGCCCGCATCGACAGGTGTTGCTGGTCCAGTTCGACCGGCAGGTGCATACCGGCCAGCTCTGCGAGGAGGGTCCCGCCCTCCCCGAATCCCAGCCGCGCCGCTCGTGCCGGAGTGACCTCCTCGAGGATCGCCGTCGCGGTCAGGAACTCCTGCAGGCGCTGGGACATCGCAGCCATGATCTCGGTCGACAGATAGCTGTGGAGAGGATCGACCTCGCCCCCGGTGCCGTGGACGTGTTGCTCCGACGTCCACGATCCGAAGAGGATCCCCGCTGCCCATCCGCCCGTGGCCGCGACCGCCGCCTCGGCGTCCACCTCCCTCCGCGACAGTGATGCGAGCGCAGCACGCGCCTCATTCACGGTGAAGGCGAGATCCTGCTCGGCAACCCTGCCGACCATGCCGGACAACTCGGCCTGCGCCAGCGACAGTTGAGTCTCCACCCTGGAGATCGCGACGACGGTCGCGCTGTCCGGAAGATGGCGGATGAAGGAGCTCAGCACGGCCCGCGCGTTGGCGGAGGCGACGATCTTCTCCATCTCGTCGAGAACGATCACCAGCTCACGGTCGCCGACCCGTTCCGCCAGGATCGCCGCGGCCTCGACGTGGCCGACGTCGGCCACGAAAGCGGCTTCTACGGCCGGAGCGATCGAGGGATCCGCAGCGCGCAGCGCTGCTTCGAGGTAGACGAGGAGCCGACCGGCCGCGCGGTCCGACACGTCGAGACGCAGCCAACTCATCGGCCGTTCGACCGAGGCCAACGCCTGCGCCACGGCTGTTGTCTTGCCCGATCCCGCCGTAGCGGTGATCAGCAGCACCCGCCGCGATGCCAGCAGGTCGCGGATCATCGCCTCGACACGTTCCCGCGGGCGGACTTCCGCACGCAGGCGAGGAGGCCGCAGTCGCGCCCTGACGAGGCCGCGACGCCCGTCACTCACCACTCCGTCTCCGTACTTTCTGAGCACGCCCACCTTTGATTTCGCACCGATTTCCGCAGTGAGCCATATCGTATGCAAATGGTGGCGAAATCCCAGTCGTCCGGCCCTGATGCCGATCCTCACACGTTTCACCGCGCCATGAATCGGCTGCCGGCCGGCTCTGCCGTCGTGTCCGGACTCGTCGGCGGGCGCCCGATCGGGATGCTGGTCGCAACGCTCATGCCGGTGTCGGCCACCCCACCCGTCGTGGCCTACTGTGCCGATCCCGAAGATCCCGCCACCGCGCCGCTGTCCACGTGCGCGGCGACAAGCCTCAGCGTTCTACCGCACTTCGCCCTCGCGACGTACAAGAGATTCACCCTGCCGCTCGACGACCGCTTCCGTGGCGGCGACTGGCATGAATCCTCCTGGGGAACACCAGTACTCGACGCGGCGGTCACCGTGCTCCAACTCTCCGCCCTCCAACAGGTGCCGACGGGCGACCACGTCGTCGTGCTGTGCACAGTCCGAGACGTCACCATCTGCGCTCCCACGGAGGCGCCCCTCACCTTGTTCGACGGTCGCGTCACCCGACTCGAGGCCGGCGAGCTCGCACCCAGCGGTCGCTGGCGCCCGCACTTCAGCGCCTAGCGGGGCCGGGCCTCCGACTCACCGTCCCTAACGCAGGCCGCCAGCAGGTCGAGCACGTGCTCGTACCGACGGCCGGTGGCGCGCGACATCCCGATCTCGCACGTCTTGTTGCTCGAGACGTAGGCATCGAAGTGCCGTGAGGTGACCTCCGCGGCCTCGGCCCGGGTCGCGCCCTCCGTAAGTTCCGGGTGCAGGAGGCCCCGGTCTCCCGCGAATCCGCAACACCCCGCGGAGAGAGGAACGACCGCCTCGTCGGCACAGTGACGGGCGATCGCCAGGACATCCTCCACGTTGTCCATGTGGACCGACGAGCATGTGGGATGGACCGCGACCGACCCGACGCGCCGGACGGACCCGAGCCGGGGCACGATGACCTCACGGGCGAAGGTCACCGAATCCAACACCGTCAGCGCTTCGAACCGCTCCCGGCGCTCGGCGTCGACATGACGCCCCAGCTCTCCCAGCGCATGCGAACAGCTTGACGCGTCGCACACCACCGGAAGCCGGCCTTGCTCCGACGCGCCCCAGAGGGAGTCGAAGGTGCGCACCGCCATCTCGACATGTCCCGCGACGAAGCCCTTGGATTTCCACGGCGTTCCGCAACACAGCCCTCCGATTTCCTCCGGCGTCCGAAGCCGGATTCCCGTTGCCCTGCACAGCTCCATGAAGGAGCCCGTCGTGCCAGGTGCACCTCCATCACCGAAGATCGAGTTCACGCACGCGGGGAAGAAGACCGCGTCCGGCCGGGCCGAGGCGATGGGCCGCCGCAACGGCCCCGGAGAGGGAAGGGGGAGCGTGAGGTCGGGAATCCACTCATCGCCGCCGAATCTCCGCGCCGTCCGACTGGTCCCACCGGCCACCCACCGGGGAACGGCGGAGGCGGCGCCCAGGCTGCCGCGAGCGACGGTGACCACCGCCCCAAAGTGCCGTGCGACGCCGACGCCCGTCCTGGCCGCCAGCGGACCCACGCGCCCGGCGCGGAAGCCCTTCATGACCTCTCCGGTGTCGATGTGCACGGGACAGGCGGTCACGCACAACGAATCGGCGGCGCAGCTGTCGACCGCATCGACCGCGAACGCAGCCCGCAGCAACTCGGCCTCGCCCGGATCGGCGCGGTCGATCTCACGCAGCAGCGCGATGCGTTGCCGAGGCGTGGTGCTGGTCTCGCGGGACGGACACACGGTCTCGCAGTACCCGCACTCGACGCACCCGTCGACCTTCGGATCGACCATCGGGACGATCTTCAGGTGCTCGAGGTGAGCGCGAGGGCTCACACCCACCAGAACTCCTGGATTCAGCACGCCCGTTGGATCTGTCGCCGCCTTGACCTGCAGCATGACGTCGTACAACTCGTCACCGAACTGCCGCGCGACATACGGCGCCATCATCCGGCCCGTCCCGTGCTCGGCCTTGAGGGTGCCCCCATGCCCCAGGACGAGGTCGACCAAGTCCTCGGTGAACGCCTCATAGCGGCGCAGCTGCTCGGGATCGCCGAAGGCCGGGTTGATCATGAAGTGCAGGTTGCCGTCCTTGGCGTGGCCGAAGACCACCGCGTCGTCGTGACCGTATGCGGCGAGCAGCCGGGACAGGTGCTGTGTCGTCTCGGCCAAGGCGGGCATCGGAACCGCGACGTCTTCGAGCAACGCCGTCGTGCCGGGCGGCCGGGCACCGGCGACCGCGGTGTACAGACCCTTGCGCAGCTTCCACATCCGTGCGCGCTCCGCGGCGTCGCTGACGAACGTCGCCGGGTGATGCAGCCGGAGCCGTTCCAGCACTGGCTCGGTGCCGGCAAGCTGTTCGGCCAGTTCGGCCTCGTCGTCGGCCTGCAGCTCGACGAGCAGTGCCGTGTGGTCGGCGACGGCCAGGCCACCGAGCACCGGGTCGACGTCCGGCTGTCGCTGTGCGACGCGAAGCGACGCGGCGTCCAGGAGCTCCAGCGTCCTGGCGCGTGCCTCGAGCAGGGCGGGCAGCGCGTCGATCGCGTCGGCGATCGAGTCGAACACCAGAAAGCTCGTCGCGGCGTGCGGCAGGACAGGAACGGTGCTGAACGTGGCGCTCGCGACGAACCCCAGGGTTCCCTCCGAACCGACCATCAGGTGTTCGAGGATCTTGACCGGCGACGTGAAGCGGGTGAACGCGTTGAGCGAGTAGCCCATCGTGTTCTTCATCGAGTACTGGTGCTCGATGCGGGCGACGGAATCCGGGTTGCTCCGTACCCGGTCGCGCAGTTGGGTCAACCGCCGGCACAGCGTGGGCTCCGCGGTCCGCAGTCGCTCGTCGGCGTCGTGGGCGCTGGTGTCGATCGTTGTTCCGCTCGGCAGTACGACCACCAGGGATTCGAGGGTCTCGAACGAGTTCAGCTCGGTCCCGCACTGCATGCCCGAGGAGTTGTTGGCGATCACTCCACCGACGGTGCACGCGATCTCGCTGGCCGGATCGGGGCCGAGCCTGCGACGGTACGGCGCGAGGTGCGCGTTGACCGACCGGATCGTCGCTCCTGGTTCGACGCGCACGCGTGCTCCGCCGTCGAGCACGTCGATCCGGCGGAAGTGCTGACGCGTGTCGACGATGACGCCGTCGGTGCTCGCCTGTCCGGAGAGACTGGTTCCCCCGGATCGGAACGTCGCCGTGATACCCGCTGTGGAGCACCAGGAGAGGACGGCCGCCACCTCCTCCGTCCTGCGCGGTACGACGACCGAGGCCGGCGTGAGCCGGTAGTGCGAGGCATCGTGGGCCAGGGCGAGCCGGTCGAACAGTCTCCCCCGGACGCGGTCGGCTCCCAGCAGCGAGCTCAGCTCGTCGTTCAGCGTGGCCGTCATGTGAGGAAGTGGTGCTCGGCGGTGTGTCCGTCCTGGGTCCGTGCTCGCACCCGAGGACGGGCCCCGGTTCTGCCGGGTTGACCCAGGCGGTTGCGCGTCATTCCCAGCCCTTCGATGGTCAGCTCGATCTCGTCGCCGGGCGACAGGTCACGGCCGAGCTCGATCGACGATCCGCCGTTGCATGTGCCGCTGCCGAGCAGGGTCCCCGCAGGCAGTCGCTCGCCTTGCGAAGCCCAGGAGACGATCTCGGCGACGGACCAGACCATCCGGTCGGTGGTGGTCTCGCACCAGACGTCACCGTTGACCCGGACGCGCATCCCGAGCCGCTCGGAGGACAACTCGTCGAGCGAGACGACCATCGGCCCGGCGACACAGGCGAAGTGCTTGCCCTTGGAAGGGCCCAGGCCGCCTGTCATCTCGCGTGCCTGGATGTCACGTGCGCTGACGTCGTTCAGGATCGTCAAACCGAGTACATGACCGAGCGCCTCGTCCGGACTGACGTCGTACGTCGTTCGCCCCAGGACGATCCCGAGCTCCAACTCGTAGTCCAGGCGCTCGGAGTACGACGGCCACGGGATCTCGTCGAACGGCCCCATGAACGAACCGGGATCGCCGGCATAGCAGACGGGCAGTTCATACATGACTTCCGGGACGGGCTTTCCCTGCCACTCGTAGCCGAACCTGAAGTGCTCCTCGAAGACCATGAAGTCGCGGTAGCTCGCGGGATCAGCGGCGTTGCCGAAGGTGAGCACATCTCCCCAGGCCCAGCGACCGTCCGCGTCCGCGACCGCACGATCGACGAGGTCGAGGAAGACGTCGCCTCCCTGAAGGGCCTGCGACAGACTGCCGGGCACACAGGCAGCCGCGAGGTCGTTCGCGCGATCCTCGGTCGCGCCTCGACGGACGAGATCGTCGCGGGCCCAGGCCCGAAGGTCGATCCACGGTCCCCTTCCCCCGGCCACGAGCAGACGGTGGTCGGTCCAGCCGAAGCTCTCGACGCGTGCGCGCGCAAACCTCACGGTTCATTCCTCTCTCGGCGCGCGTTCTGGAAGCTCGCTATCCGCGACTGACACGCGCTCTCGTCCTGCCTGTTCACCTCAGCTTCCATGCTGTGACCGGCAAGTAAAGCGCGGCGAAATGTACGGTCCGCTTGCTGCTCGGAGCGCAGGGTTAGGCAGTTCACGGACGATCTAGTCGCTATCTGTGGCTCCCATCAAGCGCATTCCTCCTGTCACTGGCGACGCTTGACGTCGACTGTCAGCAGCCATAGATTCCAATCGATCCGTATGCTTCCTAATTTCCATCCGTAGTCCGATTGGACAAGGAGGGCAGCCCGTGAGCAGCCCCGTGATCGACCCGAAGCGGACCGACGAAACCTTCGAGGTGCTGCGCCAGCTCGAGGACCGCGTCCTGTGGCTGTCCGCTGCGATGGTTCACCACGCCAATCGGGAGCGGCCGAATCCGTCCGGACTGAAGGTCGGGGGCCATCAGGCGTCGTCAGCCTCGATGGTGTCGATCATGACCGCACTGTGGTTCCGGCATCTGCGGCCGGAGGACCGGGTGTCGGTGAAGCCGCACGCTTCGCCGGTGCTGCATGCGATCAACTACCTGCTCGGTCGGCTCGACGTGTCGTATCTGCCACGGCTGCGGGAGTTCGGCGGCCTGCAGAGTTATCCGAGCCGGGCCAAGGATCCGGATCCGGTGGACTACTCGACCGGATCCGTCGGGATCGGCGCGACTGCCCCGATCTGGGGAGCGGTGTCTCGCCGGTATGTGCAGGCCATGGGAGGGGATGCGGGCAGGGGACGTCAGTACTCGCTGCTGGGTGACGCGGAGCTGGACGAGGGCGCTGTCTGGGAGGCGGTGCTGGATCCGGCGGTCGGTCAGCTGGGGGAAGTGGTCTGGGTCGTCGACCTGAACCGGCAGTCGCTGGACCGGGTCGTGCCGGACATCGCGGCGGGCAAGCTGCAGGGCATGTTCGCCGCCGCGGGCTGGCAGGTCATCACGGTCAAGTACGGACGGCTGCTTCAGGAGTTGTTCGGCCGGCCCGGTGGCCCTGAGCTGCGGCAGCGGATCGAGGAGATGACCAACCCCGAGTATCAGCGGCTGCTGCGCTTGGACGCGAGGGAACTGCGGCAGCGGCTGCCCGGAGTCGGGCCCGGCGCCGATCGGATCGCTGAGCTGGTGGGCCAGGTGGACGACCAGACTCTCGTCGACGCGATCGCAAACCTCGGTGGCCATGACCTCGCGGCGTTGGACGAGGCGTTCGCCTCGATCAGTGACGACCGGCCGACAGTGGTCTTCGCGTACACCGTCAAGGGGTACGGCCTGGCGACCAGAGGACATCCTCAGAACCACTCGGCGCTGCTGAGTCCGGAGCAGCTGGGAGAACTGGCCACCCGTCTCGGAGCTGATCCGGCCGATCCCTGGCGGAGGTTCGCCGCGGACAGCCCGGTCCACTCCTTGTGCGTGCGGACTGCCCAGCGGCTGTACCGGCAGGAGCCGATACCGCGCAAGACCCCGGCCATGCCGGCCGACTTCGGGCGAACCCCCTCAGGGGCGTCGAGCACCCAGGCCTCGCTGGGCCGGGTGCTCCTGGACCTGACCCGGGAGGCCCCGGAGGCGGCGCGGCGGGTGGTGACGGTCAGCCCGGACGTCAGCTCGACGACCAACCTGGGCGGCTGGGTGAACAAGGTGGGTGTCTGGTCGCCCGACGAGCGGCGGGACTGGTTCGCCGACGATCCCGACACGATCCTGCACTGGCGCGAGAAGCCGAGCGGACAGCACATCGAGCTCGGGATCGCCGAAACCAACCTGGTGGGGCTCCTGGGCGAGCTCGGCGCGACCTGGAGCCGGTGGGGCGAGCCGCTGCTGCCGATCGGCGTGCTCTACGACCCCTTCGTGGAGCGCGCGTTGGAGCCGTGGTCCTTCGGTACGTACGCCGGCGGCCAGTCGATTCTGATCGGCACTCCCTCAGGTGTGTCCCTGGCCTCCGAAGGCGGCGCGCACCAGTCCGTGAAAACACCCTCGATCGGACTCGAGCAGCCGGGCTGCACCAGCTACGAACCGGCGTTCGCGATCGACGCCGAGTGGACCCTGCTCGCCGCGCTGGCGCGGCTCGGCAGGCCTGACGGCGACTCGGCCTACTTCCGTCTGTCGACCCGGCCGGTCGACCAGGCGCTGGCCGCGGTGCCCGCCGACCCGGCCGCCCGGGAACGCCGCCGACGGCATGTCGTGGCGGGTGCCTACCTGTTGCGCCGCGTCCAGGAGCCGAGCGTCACGATCGCGGCGATGGGGGCGGTGGTACCCGAAGCCGTCGCAGCGGCCGACCGCCTCGAGCAGGCGGGAATCACCGCCGACGTGATCTGCGTGACCAGCCCCGACCTGCTGTACCGAGCAGTGCGCGCCCGCCAGGGCCACGAGCAGGCCGACTCGTGGATCCTGGACCAGATATTTCCCGCAGCACGGGCGACACCCCTGGTGACCGTGCTCGACGGGCACCCGCACACGTTGTCCTTTCTGGCCACCATCAACCGGGTCCGCACTACGGCCCTGGGCGTCACCCGGTTCGGCCAGTCGGGGTGCATCGAGGACGTGTATCGCCATCACGGGCTGGACGCCGACAGCATCGTCCGCGCCGCCCTCGACCTGACCGATTGATCCGCCGGGCTGAGAAGGCACGCGTACCATCGAGGGCGATCGTGAGGGGGCATGGTGACCGTCGGCAGGTCCGGGCAGGTGGCGGCCGAGAGGCTGCCCGTTCTCGCGAGCACGCCGGGGCACCTCATCCGTCGCACGCAGCAGTTGCATGCCGCGTTGTGGCAGCAACACGTACCGCAGAACCTGACGTCGATGCAGTACGGCGTCCTCCTCGTCCTCGGGCAGCAGCCCGGGATCGACCAGCGGACCGTGGCCGAACTCATGTCGCTGGACAAGACCACCACGGCGGGGGTCCTTCGCCGGCTCGAAGGCCGAGGACTGGTCGTACGGGACCGTGACCCGGAGGACGGCCGACGCATGCTCGCCCGCCTGACCGAACCGGGCGAGACCATCCTGGTGCGGACGGCGCCGGCCGTACTCGACGTACAGGACCGGCTGCTGCAGGCGCTGTCCTTCGACGAGGGCGAAGCCCTGCTGCGGCTGCTTCGGCTGGTCGTCTACCGCGGGGATCCGCCCACCACCACGGCGTCGATTCCACAGAACGCCGCAGTGTCCGGTTGGCCGTTGCGGTTGCCGCCCATACGGCTGCACACGTCACCCGGTCACCTGATCCGTCGCGCACAGCAACTCCACACCATGCTCTGGAGCGAACGGGTGTCGCCCGAGTTGACCTCCGTGCAGTACAGCGTGCTGCTCGTCCTGCAGGGCAAGTCGCCCATCGATCAGCGCATGCTGGGCAGACACGCCTCGCTGGACAAGTCCAGCGGCGGTGACGTCATCGCCCGGCTGGAGAGCCGGGAACTCATTGCCCGCACCCGCGACGCGGTCGACGGCCGCCGGAACCTGCTGACCCTGTCCGCCGCGGGACGGGGGCAGCTCTACCAGCACGCCCGGGCTGTACTCGACGTACAGAGCGAACTGGTACGGCCGCTGTCCAATGCCCAGCGCGGAGAGTTCGTAGACCTGATGCAACAGCTGATCGCCGACGCGGCCCCGGCGGCCAGGGACGAACAGGTCCCTGCGTGAGCCGCCTCGGGTCACGATCGGGCGACTGTAGCTGCGGCTTCAGCTGAGGCGGGCTCGGTGGACGAGGGTGCGAACCGGCGGGGCAGCAGCGCGATGACGGACGCCCCCAGGACGGCGGGAATCATGAAGGCGTAGAAGCCCGCGCGGGGGGAGTCGAACGCGCCGGTCACGGCGGAGAGATAGGTCGGGCCGACCATTGCACCCACGCGGCCAACGCCGAGCCCCACACCCAGTCCGGTGCCGCGCAGGTGTGGCGGATAGAAGGCGGTCATGCAGGCCGCGACCATGTTCTGGCAGCCCAGCGAGCCAAGGCCGGCGAGCGCTGATACCACGAGCAGTAGCGGGCGTGGCTGCGGTGTGCTGAGTACGAGCAGTGCGACGGCAGCGAGCAGGAACGTCCCCAACGTCACGATCCGTAGATGGCCCCGGTCAGCGATCGGCGCGAGGACCAGGCCTCCGACGACGGCGCCCATGGTGAAGGTCATGAGGAAGTCCAGCGACGAACCGAGGTCGTACCCGGCCTTCACCATCACCGTGGGCAGCCACGAGCTGGTGCTGTAGACCAGGGCCATGCTCATGAAGGTGGCGCCCCAGAACAGCATGCTGGTGCGCCTGAACTGGGGGCTGAGCAGCTGGACCACGTGGTTGCGCCGGGCCGTGGCGAGGGCCGGTTCGTGAGGCGGGGGAGCGGCAGGGACCAGCCGCCAGACCAGCGGGACGATGACGACGGGCACTGCACCAGGCAGGAACAACCACTGGAAGTGCACGTCGGGCAGAAGCAGCCTGCCAAGGAGTGATGAAGCGATGCCGCCGATTCCGAGGGCCCCCAGCGCCACCATGAGGTGCAGCGTCCTGCGATGCGGTGGTGCGCTGTCGGTGACGAAGGCACCCACGAGCGGAGCCAGCGCACCGATACCGATACCGGTGCAGAACCGGACCACGGTGAAGAACCCCAGTCCGGGCGCGAGCGCGGCCCCCAGCATCGAGGCCGAGACCCAGATGATTGCGACGGCCATCGGCACGCGTCGTCCCCAGCGGTCGCCGGCCCAGCCCGCGAGGGCCGAGCCGAACGGCATGCCGATGGCGGTGACACTGCCAAGTAGTCCGATGGTCGAGGTGGTCGCCCCCCAGGGCTTGTAGTCCACGAGGCTGGGCCCCACGGTGCCCAGGGTGAAGAGGTCGTAGCCGTCCACGAGGAGAATGAGACAGGCGAGGACGAGAACACCGACCTGTCGACGTCGTGCGGGGATTGCTGTCGTCGAGCTCAACGGGCGCACTCCTTGACGGAGATGGGGGTAGTCCGACGGAGGCAGAGATTGACCGCTTTCGAGCCGTACGGCTCGGCGACGCGCGCCGACATGCCGATGGCGACGAGTCTCTGGGATGCCGGACGGTCAGCGCGATGCCGCTGCGTCGCAGGAAACCTGGACACGGGTGATGGCCTACGAGCCAGGCATCCTGCCGACGGTGCTGAGTGGACGAGAGCGGCGTCCAGCTCAGTCACCGCGACTGCGGCGCTCGCACGGTCGGTGAAACGGAACCTGCAGGTGAGGTCACGGTGATGAGCCCATGGCCGTTCGATGTGGCCCAGGTTCGGCCGATCGTGCTCTACGTCTGATCGGTGACGAAGACGTTCTCGGTGGCGACCACGGAGAAGCTGGCGTCGGGATCCACGTAGTCGGCGTGCCGACGTCTCATCTCGGGGTAGAAACGGGAGAGTTCGTCGGGCGAGGACACCCAGGTCTCGACGATGCCGTCGTATTCCCGGCCGGTCGAGGCCTCGGCGCCGCCGCTTTCCGCGTAGACGGCCGTGCCGGTACCGATGTGGTTGTGGACGCGTCGTGACGCGGCCGCGCGGAACTCCGCCAGGTCGGCGAGCAGCACGCCTTCCCGGTCGAGCCAGTCGGAGAAGTCGGCGGGGCTGACATCGGAACGCCGCTTGAGGAAGTCGAATACGCGGTACTTCCCCGCACCGGATTCCGAGAAGATCACCTTCTCGTTCATTTCCGCGGCAACGGGAGGGGCGTCCAGGAACTCTCGCGCCATGTATTCCTCGTCGGGTCCGATGACAGCCTTGTACTCCTCGTCCTCGAGGGCTTCGCGGAACAGCGCCGCGTCGTCACAGGTGTGCTCGACGACCAGGGCCACTTCCGTGCGACGGTTGTACAGAAGCTGCGCCGGCAGCGTCTCGGGCTGGGCGACCCGATTGATGATGAAGCGCCGGAAGACGCCCTTGAACGGGCGGTGACTCATGACGGTCTGGGCGTGGTTGTTGATCGCGTAGTCCTGCATCTCGACATAGCGATCCTGGTTTCCGACGGATACGACGAGGTAATCCTTGAACACGTGCCAATCCCTTCGATCCGATGTGTGCGGTCCGTGCGCGTGGCCCGGGTGCCGTGGACGCGATGTCCCTTCCGAACCAGGCCGGTCACCACTGGGGCGACCTCAGGGGGCTCGGTTCCGTCACTCGTCCTTCCAGCCGTACGCGGCCAGGTCGATCTCCGGGTGCACAGCGCCGCACTTGCCGCAGGTGCGGCCCTCGAGGTCGGCGTTGAAGCGCGCGCAGGCGTCGGCGTAGAAACCCGAGGCGGGGAGCTCGTTTGAGTGCTCCCACTCGTGCCTCTGCAGTTCGACCTCGCAGCCGGGGCAGTACCAGACCGCACCCACCAGCCCGGCGTCGAGGGGCATGTAGCGCAGGCAGACGCCCTCCTCACTGGGGGTCATCTGGTGGGGGGTGCCCGCAGGGACGTACGCCAGGTCGCCCACCCCCATGCGGAACGTGTTGACAGAGCTGTCCCGCAGGCCGATCTGCGAGGCGCCGCTCAGCTGGGTGATCACCGTGTCCTTGGAGCAGATCAGGTGGAAGGGCTGGGGAAGCCAGTTGCGCGACAGGTAGAGCTGCGGGTCGACGGCCTCCTGCAGGACGGCGGCGTCCTCGTAGTTGCCGACCTCCTGGCCGGCCTTGAAGGCGTGCAGCATGCGGCGACGGTTCACGACAGGCCCTCCTTGACCAGCGCGCGGTAGGCGTTGTTGACGACGTCGGTCTGCTCGACCTGGCGCACCCATCCCCATTCCGCGGCGGGGAAGAGGGTGTTGACGTGCCCGCACTCAGCGCAGGTACGGCCCTCGTCACTGTTGCGCAGTTCCAGGAACTCCATGGACCCCGCGGTGGTGGGGAACTGGCGAACGCGGTCGTCGGCGGCGCCGAACCGGGTGGGGTCGTGGCCCTCGGCTCCGTGCGGGGTGGCGTCGTAGTCGACCCTGACCAGCTCGGCCTTGCACTCCTGGCAGCGGGCCATCACCGTTTCGTGCTGGTCCCCCGACTCCGACTGGTGCTGGGTGATCGTCATGACCCCGAAGGCCTCAGGGTCCTTCTCGTCCCGCAGGAACGAGTTGACCCCGTGCAACGGCTGGGTGGCGAAGATCTGCCCCGAGGACAGCAGCGACTTGTGGGAGCCGTAGACGACCACGACCTCGGCGACGGAGTTGCCGTGGAAGAAGTGCCCGTACTCCTTGTCCGGACCGCCTGACAGCACGGCGCCGCAGGGCACGATCGAGCCGGCGTCGTCGTAGGGGAACAGCGCCATCAGCTGGTTGGCAGCGTTTGCCATCCGCTCGAAGACGTTGATCTTGAGCGGTTCACGCGAGGGGTCCGGGGGCGGGATGCGATTCATGGTGACCTCCTAGGAATGTGTTGCGGAGACGAACAGAGCCAGGCTGGCGACGGCCACCACCGCGCGGGCGATGTGCAGCCGCGACCAGCGGTTGTGCAGGGACTCGGCATCCGGTGGCGGTGTGCCCTCGGGGAGCCGACGGAACTTGGTGTTGATGGGTTCGAGCAGCACGATCGAGACGACGACGATCAGCGCGACTGCGCCGAGGGCGATCCACGCCAGTGTCCGGGCGTCGCCGTCATGCCGCAGGGCGTAGACAACGCCCAGAACGACGATGACGACCGCGATGACCGGCATGGTCGGATCCATCCGGTGCAGCGACCGTCGAAAGTCGACGGCGCGGGACACCGGGTCGAGGCGGCGCCAGACCGGGATGCGTTCCCAGGCGGTCGTCGTGAGGCCGCCGGTCCAGAGCCCACTGAGCACGACAAGGACGATGCCTAGCATGTCGTCTCCAGGGAATGTAGCGCGATGCAGAACAGTGAACCGAATGGTGCGACATGTTGCAAGGGGGTGAACGCGACCGAACGTCCTGGGGTGTGCAGGTCGGAGAGTGCGCGCAGGGGGCGCGTCTGTGATGGGGCGGGATGCTCGGTGCGCTCGGCGGGTCCTCGGCCGGCAGAACGCTCGAGCCTGGCCCGTCGGAAGGGTCCGCTACCGCCTCTACGGTGCCCGTACGGCCTTGTGCATGGAAGGACCTTCACTGTGAGGTGTCTGAAGGTGGTCATGCGGGATCCCTCGATGGTGGCCGCCTGAGGGCGCGCTCACCGTCGATGGAGATCAGTTTTATTCACCATGATGATTATGGCGATGTTGCACCCTGGTTTCATTAGGCGTCAAGAGGTGGGAAGCTATTCGTCATGATGAATCGCAGGTGTGGGGGCGAATTCCGACGCGAAAGGGGGAGTGACCGTGGCAGCGCGGGACGAGGGCGCGTGGCATGAGGGGCGTGCCAGAGGCATGGATCCTCCGGCGCTGCGGCGATCGGAATGGGGCCAGGACGGGGCGAAGTCCCGGGCGGAGATGGCCGCCGACATGGTGACGGAGTTTGCCGCACGCGTCGCCGCTGGAACTCGTCTGGGCACGAAGGACGAACTGCGAGCCCGGTGTGGAGTCTCGGTGGGCACCTTCAACGAGACGCTCCGGCTGCTGCAGACGCGGGGTGTCGTCACGGTGCAACGAGGGCCGGGGGGCGGTCTGTTCGCGGCGGAGCAGACGCCGATGGCAAGGCTCGCCCAGTCCGTTCTGGCGCTTGATTCCGCGCAGGACGACGTGGCGGAGGCCCTGCGCATCCGTAACGCCTTGGAGCCGCTGCTGTGGCAGGACGCGTTGTGGCACGGTTCGCCGGCCGACATCAAGGATCTGCGTGCCCTGCTTGCGCGGATGGAGGAGGCCGCAGGCTCGGAGGACGCCGAGCAGTTCGTCCGAGCGAACTGGCATCTTCACGCACGAGTGGCCGACATCACGCCGAGCGCGCTGCTGCGCTCCCTGTACGTCAACCTGCTCGACCTGGTCGAGCGCCATGCGCAGGCAGTCCTCCCGCAGGACGGCGTTCCCCTGGGGCCGTACCTGCGCGACCGGTGCGGGCTTCACGTGGAACTGGTCGACGCCCTGGAGAACCGGGACGAGAAGTCCGTAGTCCGGCTTCTGAGGGTGCACGACACGGTGCGCGCAGAGGAAGTGGGGTGAGCGGCGGCTGCTCCTGAGGCGTCTTGTATAAGAGGACGCGTGTCCTGTCTTATCGGCCAGGACGTCCCGGACCACTCGGCTGCCAGACGATCGCACCTCTGAAAGTACCTGGTCACATCTGTGGAATTCACTCTCGTCGCCGCTGTTGGCGTCATCAGCATCGTGGCCGTGGCCGCCTTCTCCCAGAAGCTGGGGGTGGCGGCACCGCTGAGTCTGGTCGTGGTGGGAATCGGCCTGAGTTACGTACCCGGCGTGCCGCATCCCGAGCTGGATCCGGAGTGGGTCCTGGCCGGGGTGCTGCCCCCCTTGCTGTACTCCGGCGCCGTCAACATGCCGGTCGTCGACTTCCGCCGCAACCTCAAACCGATCACCGGTCTGGCTGTGGTGCTCGTGGCGGCCAGCACGCTGGGGTCCGGCTGGCTCTTTCACACTCTGCTGCCCGACATCAGCTGGCCCGCCGCTTTCGCCCTGGGCGCAGTCGTCAGTCCCACGGACGCGGTCGCCGCCACATCGGTCGGGCGGCGCCTGGGGCTGCCGCACCGGCTGCTGACGGTGCTCGAGGGGGAGGGGCTGATCAATGACGCCTCCGCGCTGGTGCTGCTGCGTTCCGCGTTGGCCGCCGTTGCCGGAACGGTGTCGTTGTGGGGCATCGCCGGCGAATTCGTGTACGCGGTGGCTGTCGCCGTGGTGGTGGGGCTGGTCGTGGGGCAGGTCAATGTCCGGGTGCGCGGTCGCCTGAGCGACCCGGTCCTCAACACGGCGGTCTCCTTCGTCATCCCCTTCGTCGCCTTCGTGCCGGCCGAGGAGTTCCACGCCTCGGGCGTGCTGGCCGTCGTGGTAGCGGGGTTGGTCACCGGACACCAGGCACCGCGGTTCCTGCGGGCGCAGGACCGGCTGACCGAAGCCACCAACTGGCGCACTCTTGCCTTCTTGCTGGAGAACGCCGTCTTCCTGCTCATGGGCCTGGGCATCAAGACCTTGGTCGATGAGGTTCAGCGCGATCATTTGGACGTGGGACGGGCCATCGTCGTCGGACTGGCGGCCTCCGCGCTGGTCATCGCCGTACGTATGGTGTTCACGGCCCCGTTGATCGCCGCACTGCACGGCGACACGCGCCGCGCGGCTCGGGTCAAGCCCCGCTTGGCGCACATCCAGGCCCGGCTGGACGGAGGCCACACGGGCCCCGACGTCGATGACCGCGTCGACACCTCCCGGCGCCGGGGTTCGGGGCCACGCCTGGACACCGAGCAGAAGAAGCAGCGGTTCGCGCTCCGGATCACCAGGATCGCAGCGGACGTGGAGTTCCATCTGAACCAGGCCATTGACTGGCGCGGCGGTGTGGTGCTGGCCTGGGCCGGAATGCGCGGTGTGATCACCGTGGCCGCGGCCCAGACGCTTCCCGAGGACACTCCCGACCGGCCCCTGCTGATCCTGATCGCGTTCGTGGTGGCGGCCACCACGCTGCTGCTGCAGGGACTGACGCTGCCGATGGTCATCCGGAAGGTGAAGATCCCTGCCGATGACCCGCAACAGTTGCGCGACGACGTCGAGCAACTCCTCGGCGAACTCGCCCTCGCCGCCCGGGACGTGCTCGACGATCCGCAACTGCACCGGGCCGACGGGAAGGTCTACGACCCGCAGATCCTGGATCAGGTCCGTGCCGACTCCCGCATCCCCGACACGAACGCCGCGCAGATCCCGAAAGCACCCCACGAGGAGGCGGATCTGCAGGAGCAGTACCTCGAGTTGCGGCTGAGAGTGCTGGCCGCCGAGAGCGAACGCCTGCTGGCGGAGCGTGAAAAGGGGACGTACAGCTCCTCGGCGCTGAGCCGGGCCCAGCACGGCCTCGACATCGAGTCCTCCCGCCTGCAGCAGCTCGCCACCGCCGACCCGCTTGACTGACATCGTGTCCTCGGGCTCAGCCGGGCTGTACGAGCCGGGTCTCGTACGCCAGGACCACTGCCTGGACCCGGTCCCGCAGCTCCAGCTTGCCCAGGATGCGGCTGACGTGCGTCTTGACCGTCGCCTCGGCCAGGTGGAGGGTCTCGGCGATCTCCGCATTGGACAGACCGCGGCCCATCTGGGTGAGGACCTCGCGTTCGCGCACGGTGATTCGGTCCAGCCGCTCGTCCCCGCGCCCACCGTCTTCGGACTTGGCGGGAAGCCGGTGGGCGAAGTTCTCCAGCAGGAGGCGGGTGACACGGGGCGCGACGACCGCGTCGCCGACGGCCACGCAGCGGATCGCGGCCAGGAGTTCCTGGGGCATCGCGTTCTTCAGCAAGAAGCCGGAGGCTCCCGCGCGCAGGCCGGCGAAGGCGTACTCGTCGAGGTCGAAGGTGGTCAGGATCAGCACCCTCGCCTCGGGGCACTCCGCCACGATCCGCTCGGTCGCCTCGATGCCGTCCATCCCCGGCATTCGCACGTCCATCAGCACCACGTCGGGTCGCCGTATACCGGTCAGACGCACGGCCTCGGCGCCGTTGCCGGCCTCGCCGACGGCCGCCATGTCCGGCTGCGCCTCCAAGACCATGGAGAACGCCATCCGCAGCAGCGGCTCGTCGTCGACGAGGAGGACTCTGATCGTCATGGCTCACACTTCGTTTCCGGACAGGGCCAGCACGGCCCGTACCTGCCAGCCGCCGTCGGGGCGCGGCCCGGCCTCGAACTCGCCGCCGTACACCGCGGCCCGCTCCCGCATCCCGTGCAGCCCCTGCCCGCCGGTCGAGGCCGGCAACTCCGCCGCGGGACCGTCGTCGGTGATCTGCACGCTGATGTGGTGCGCGGTACAGCGCACTCGTACGTCGGCCCGGGTGCCCGGCGGGTGTGCTTCAGGGTGTTCGTGAGCGCCTCCTGGACCAGCCGGTAGACGGTCAGTTGCGCAGGGACGGGTACGGCCGCGGGGTCGCCCGAGATGTCGAGGCGGGTGGGCAGCCCTGCCGCCCGGACCTGGTCGGCGAGCGGTTCCAGTTGCGCTATTCCCGGCATCGGGTGGCGCAGCGCATCGGGTTCGTCGGCGCGCAGTACGCCGAGGAAGCGCCGCATGTCGGTGATCGCCTGCCGGCCGGTCGTCGACACTTGCCGCATCGCCGCGGTGGCCTGTTCCGGGTGCAGCTCCTGGGCGAAGACGGCGCCGTCGGCGAGCGCCACCATCACCGACAGGTTGTGCGTGACGATGTCGTGCATCTCCCGGGCGATACGGGTGCGCTCGCCGGCGACCGCCAGCCGGGCCTGCTGGTCGCGTTCCCGCTCCAGTCGTACGGCGCGCTCCTCCAGGAAGGCGTACTGGGCGCGCCTGCTGCGCATGTTCATGCCGATCACGTACGCGGCCACGGCCATCGCGGACAGTGCGACGAACGACTCGAGGACCCGTTCCTGCGATGACCACCGGGCCGACGCGAGCAGCGCTCCGGTCTCCAGCACGCCGATGGCGAGCCAGGTGTGCCGCTTCGACGCGTGCGCGGCCACCGTGTACAGCGCGATCAGCAGTGTCATGTCCGCCGGCGTGCGCAGGCCGAGGCACCACTGGGCGAACGCCACCGACGACATGGCCAGGAATGACACGAGCGGAGCACGGCGCCGCCACACAAGGGGCAGCGACAGCAGCGCGTTGAGCAGCAACAGGTGCCCCAGGAAGGGGTGCATGGCACGGTGCATCGCTCCCGTCATCGCCACGAAGACGGCCGCCGCGAACAGCGTATCCACCGACTGCACCGACAGCAGGGTGCGCAGGCGCAGCCGGGGGCGCCCGGCGAGGGCGCGCCACGACCGGGCCCGGACACGTACGGCCTGAGGCAGGGCGTACGTCATCGTCGTGCCCTGCGGCCGTCGGCCGGCATCAGGCGTCCCGCCGCTTCAGCGCTACCGCGGCCCCGGCCAGCGCGACCGCCGCATACAGGCAGAACACCGCGAAACCGGCCCACGGCGACAGCGTGTTCGGGTCCGCGTGGACGTGGATGAGCCCCTGCCCCGCCGTGCTCGGCAGGTACTTGTTGATCGCGTCGTACCAGGAGGACGGCAGCGCTTCGGCGAGCACCGGAACCACCAGCAGGACACCGAACAGGGTGGCGATGCCGCCCGCGGTGTTGCGGATCAGCGCGCCCAGCGCCACCCCGATCAGGCCCACGCCCGTCAGATACAGACCGGCGCCGAACACCGCGCGCAGCACGCCCGCGGCGCCCAGGGACGTCCCGAGATGGTGGCCGGACAGTGCGGCCTGCCCGACCAGGAAGGCGATCAGCGCGGCGATCGTCATCAGCGCCCACGTCACGGCGCAGAACACCAGCGCCTTCGCCCACAGCACGGGCAGTCTCCGCGGCACCGCGGACAGCGAGGCGCGGATCATCCCGGTGGCGTATTCGCCGCTGACCACCAGGACGCCCAGGACTCCGACGGCCAGCTGGGCGAGGAAGAAGCCGCGCAGACTCGTCAGCGTCGGATCGAAGTGCAGCCGTTCGTCGGCCGGCAGATGGGACCAGCGGTCAGCGGTGAAGTAGCTGAACAAGTAGCCCAGGCCAATCATCGCGATCACCGCTGCTGCCAGCGTGAACAGCGTGGACCGCAGCGAACGAAGCTTGATCCATTCCGAGTTGATCACCTTCAGCTGTGTGACCTCGCCGCGCTCCGCCTCGGGAATCACCGTTGCCGTCGTCATGCCGCACGCTCCTCCGCACCCGCGCCGGCGCCCTGCGTCGCGGGCGCCTGGTACTCCACGGCGTCCCGGGTGAGCTCCATGAACGCCTCCTCCAACGACGCCTGCTGCGGCGTCAGTTCGGCCAGGGCGATGCCTTCCTCGGCTGCGATCCGCCCGATCCAGTCGCTGGTGATGCCGGTCACCAGCAGCACACCCGGCTCCTGGGAGGAGACGGTGACGTCCGGGCCTGCCATCAGCTCGCGCAGTTTCTCCGCCTCGTTGGTGCGCACCCGCACCAGGTCCCCGGCAGCCTGCGCAGTGAACTCCGCGACCGACGTGTCAGCGATCAACCGACCGCGTCCGATGACGATCAGGTGCTCGGCGGTCAGCGCCATCTCCGACATGAGGTGCGAGGAGACCAGGACCGTACGACCTTCGGCGGCCAGCCCCTTCAGCAGATTGCGGATCCACAGGAGGCCCTCGGGGTCCAGGCCGTTGACGGGCTCGTCGAGGATCACCGTGGCCGGGTCGCCGAGCAGGGCGCTGGCGATACCGAGCCGCTGCCCCATGCCCAGTGAGAAGCCGCCGACGCGCTTCTTCGCCACCGCGCGCAGCCCGACCAGGTCGATCACCTCGTCCACGCGGCGCGCCGAGATGCCGTGGGTGGCGGCGAGCGCCAGCAGGTGGTTGCGGGCGCTGCGCCCGGTGTGGATGGCGCGGGCCTCCAGCATCGCCCCCACCTCGTGCAGCGGCGCCCGGTGGTCGGCACAGCTCTTGCCGTTGACCACGGCGCGGCCCGCGCGTCCAGACCCAGCAGCATCCGCATCGTCGTGGACTTGCCAGCGCCGTTCGGCCCGAGGAAACCGGTGACGACACCGGGCCGTACGGTGAAGCTGAGATCTTCCACTGCGGTGCGCTCACCGTAGCGTTTGGTGAGGGAATGGGCCTCGATCATGAAGGGTCCTCGTCGGAACTAGAGGGAAGTCGTAGTGGGGCAGTCCGTTCGCGACCGGACCTGCATCACGCTAGAACCGGGCCCTGCCCGAATCGACAGACCGTGGAGCGACGTTCCGGGGACCGTGTCTGCATCCGCGGGCTGAACGGCGTACATCCGTCGGTGTAGGTTCCGACGGCTCCCGCCCGCCCGTGGAGTGGGGCCGCCTACAAGTCCGGCCAGCCCAGGCGCAGGTGGGCGAAGGCGGCGTCCAGGGAGGCCCGAGGGTCGTCGTCCGCACCGATGAGGTCGGGCAGTTCGAGGACATAGCGGGCCAGTGTGCGCACCGCCGGATCCCCCGGCTCACGTCCGCTCTCGTCGGCGACGGCCTGAACCAGGGAGTCCTGGCAGCCGATCCACAGCGTGCGGGCATATGCGCGCAGCGCCGGGGTGTTGATGATCAGGTCTGCCTTCGTGCGCTGCTCGGCGCTCATGCCCTCGATGAATGGACCACGTCGGGCGAGATAACCGTGCACCGCGTCGAGGATGGAGGTGCCCTCGGGGCGCTCTCGTACGGCCGCCTCCAGGTCGGCTCGCCGAGCGCTGCCGTCGTCGAAGATGAGCGCGTCCTTCCCGGCGGGGAAGTGCGCGAACACCGTCGCGATCGCGGTGTCGGCCTCGGCGGCCACCTCGGCGAGCGTGACCTTGTCATAGCCGCGTTCGGCGAAGAGCCTCAGCGCCGCGTCCGACAGAGCCTGTCGCGTCGCCGCCTTCTTTCGTTCACGTCGTCCTGGTTCCTGGATCACCATGTCCACCATGCTACCGGTTACAGAAGGACTCTGATTTCGATCCGGTTGCATATTCAGAATGATTCTGATTTCTTGTGGCTGGGACCTTCCCACCCGGACATGCGCCCCTCGGGGATCTCGTGATCTTCCGCCCATGAAGCGTGTGACTCGGATCCGCCCTGGTAGGAGCGCCATGACCACCACACAACAGACCCAGAGCAGTGTGTCCGCGGCCGGGTCGATCTCCCGGCTGGCCTGCTGGCTGATCCTGGGGCTCGTCCTGCTGGCCGATGCCCTGGACCTGATCGACTCCACGGTCACGAACATCGCCGCGCCGACGATCGTGGGCGACATCGGGGGCGGTGAGGGCTTGATCAAATGGCTCGGCTCGTCCTATGCCC
Source organism: Streptomyces sp. NPDC047043 (assembly GCF_040644055.1). Lineage (NCBI taxonomy): Bacteria > Bacillati > Actinomycetota > Actinomycetes > Kitasatosporales > Streptomycetaceae > Streptomyces > Streptomyces sp. NPDC047043. Next base: position 34,023 of record NZ_JBEYVO010000030.1, on the reverse strand, counting down.
TTGCCATGGGCATCCTGCTCGTCATCGGCGGACGGCTCGGTGACAGGTACGGGCAACGCCGCATGTTCCTCACCGGCATGGCCGGCTTCACCGTGGCCTCGGCGGTCGCGGGCCTGTCTCCGGACCCGGCGGTGTTGATCGTGGCCCGCGTCGTGCAGGGCCTCTTCGGCGCAATGCTCATCCCGCAGGGCATGGCCATCATGACCAAGACCTTCCCGCGCGACCTGCTGAAGAAGGCGTTCAACATCTTCGGCCCGCTGCTCGGGGTGGCCACCGTGGGCGGTCCGCTTCTGGCCGGCTTCATCATCGACGCGGACATCGCCGGACTCGGGTGGCGGCCCATCTTCCTGGTCAACATCGTGCTCGGCGTCGTCGGCGTGGCGGTCGCCCTCAAGCTCCTGCCCCGCGACGGCGCAGACCCGTCCGTCACGGTCGACGGCGTCGGCGCGGGACTGCTGGCCGTGACCATGTTCGGCCTGATGTTCGGCCTGATCGAGGGCTCCACCTACGGCTGGGGGGCCGTGCCGATCGCCTCTCTGCTCATGGGAGTGATCTTCCTGGTGCTGTTCGGTCGCAGGCAGACCTCTGCGGCCGAGCCGTTGATCAAGCCGAGCCTGCTGAAGAACAAGGGATTCAGCTCCGGCATGATCGTCGGCCTGCTGTTCTTCGCCGTCACCGCCGGCATCACCTATGTGTTCTCCCTGTTCATGCAGGGGCCGCTGAGGGAGACTCCGGGGCACACGGCAGTGGGGCTTCTGCCACTGACTTTCGGCATCATCGCCGGCTCCGGCCTGTGCATCGGCCTGGGCGGCAGGCTCGGCCGCAAGCTGATCGCCGTCGGCATGGTCGTCACCATGCTCGGCGCGGGCCTGCTGCTTGCCCTGCTCTCCGCCAAGGGCATGGACGTGACCCTGTGGCAGCTTGCCCTTCCCATCTTCGTCACCGGCGTGGGTATGGGCTGCTGCTACGGCCTCATCATCGACATCGCCCTCGGTGACATCGACCCTGCCGAAGCGGGCAGTGCCTCAGGCACTCTGACCTCCGTGCAGCAGTTGGCCAACGGCATCGGCTCGGCCGTCGTGACCACCGTCTACCTGCATGCGGGCGCCCCCGTCCATGCGATCAAGGTCGCTCTGATCGTGGTCCTCGCGGTCACTGCCGTCTGCCTTCCGGCAGTGAAGCTGCTGCCGCGCAACGCGGCCACGGAGAGCGCGGGAGAAGAGGGCGGTCAGTGACCGAATGTGGTCGCGCCGGTCACTTCCCTCGTTCATAAAAGGCAAGTTGACGGGATCCGCATTCTCGGCCCGGTCTCAGGCGGCTCGGAAGTCCGAGCCGGTGTTCACCTGAGCCGGGCCGCACGGCTCAGTTCGAGCCGTCGCTCCAGCCGTGTGCGAGCAGGCCGAAGATCTCCACCAGGGCCCGTTGGGGGTCTTCGCGTCCCTGGACCAGGTTGCCACTCTCCATGACGAATCGGGCCAGTGCGGCGGCGCGGACGTCACCTGCGGGAGCGCCGATGGCTTCGCTGATGGCGGTGGCCAGTGCCGTCTCGTGTCGCCGCCACATCCGGTGCAGGTACTCCTGCAGGGATGGTGTCTCATCCACAAGTTTGAAGAGTGCGGTGAACTCCATGGTGTCATCGCGGAACGCGATGCGGGTGCGCATGATGTGGCCCCGGAGTGCGTCGAGGATCGACTGGCCGGGATCCCGGTCGTGAACGGCGGCGATCAGGGACGCTTCCCGGCCCTCGTCCTCGTCGAAGATCAGGGCCTCCTTGCTCGGGAAGTGCTTGAACAGCGTGGTCACGGACACATCCGCCTCCTCGGCCACCTCTCTGACGCCCACGTTGTCGAAGCCACGCTCGGTGAACAGTCGCACCGCAGCCTCCGACAGCGCCTTGCGGGTCTGGGCCTTCTTGCGCTCCCGACGCCCTAGCGCTTCGGTCACGCCTGTCGTCTCTGGCATGTGTGTCATCTCGGTCATGCCTGCCACTGTAAACCCGTAAGGCGAGCGGATAAATAAGGCTATCGGTTGTACTTTTACATCTGGTTGTGCTTCCCTGGACGGCACAAGAGCGGGCTCCGTTGCGACCGCTCCTACGACGCCTCCTCCTCCGCGAAAGGCATGATCTGCCATGTCGACGGCTCCAACTGCGCCTTCGCCGACCGAACCGTCCGCAAGCCCCAACCGCATCCGCTTCACGATGCTCGGCGTCATGCTGGCGATGCTGCTGGCGATGCTCGACAACGCCATCGTCGGCACCTCGATGACGACGATCGTCGGCGACCTCGGCGGCCTGTCCCACATCTCCTGGGTCGTCACCGCCTACGCCCTGGCCACCGCCGCATCCACCCCCGTGTGGGGAAAGCTGGGGGACCTCTTCGGCCGCAAACACCTCTTCCTCGCCTCGATCGGCGTCTTCCTGCTCGGCTCGGTCCTGTCCGGGGCCTCGCAGTCGATGACCCAGTTGATCAGCTTCCGGGCGATCCAGGGCCTGGGCGCCGGCGGCATCTCGGCCCTCGCGATCACGCTCATCGGTGCCCTGGTTCCGCCGCGTGAGCGAGGCCGTTACCAGGGCATGACGGCCGCGGTCATGGCCATCGGTACCATCGGAGGCCCGCTGGTCGGCGGCTTCGTGGCCGACCACATCGGCTGGCGCTGGGCTTTCTACATCAACATTCCGCTCGGACTGCTGGCCCTGGTCTGGTGCACGGTCATGCTGAAGTTGCCCGCCATCCGCAGCAAGGCCCGGATCGACTGGCTGGGCATTGTTCTGATGACCACCACGATCACCGCGATCGTGCTGGCCGCCACGTGGGCGGGCACCCAGTACGCCTGGGGCTCGTGGCAGATCCTGTCGCTGTTCGCCCTCACGGCGGTCGCTCTGGCCGGCTTCATCGCCTCGCAGAAGCGGGCCTCCGAGCCCCTGCTTCCGCTGCGCGTGTTCAGCGAACGCAACTTCGTTCTGAGCGTTGTCATGATCTTCGCGGCCGGTGTCGTCATGTTCGGCGCCACGCTCTACCTGCCGCTGTTCCAGCAGAGCGTGCAGGGCGCCTCGGCCACCAACTCCGGCCTGCTGCTGATGCCGATGATGATCCCCGTCGCCCTGGTCTCCAACATCGCCGGCAAGTACATGTCCCGCACCGGCAAGTACAAGATCTTCCCCATTCTGGGCGGCGCCCTCCTCACTGTGGGCACCGGCCTGCTCGCCACCATGGACACCGACACCTCCCGCGTCGTCGCCGGGATCTACATGGCGCTGGTCGGCATCGGCCTGGGCTTCATGCTGCAGATGACCACGACCATCGCGCAGAACAGCGTGGAGATGCGGGACATGGGTGCGGCCTCCGCGGGCGTCATGCTGTTCCGTACCGTGGGTGGTTCCCTGGGTACCGCCGTCTTCGGCTCCCTGTTCACCCACGCCACGGCAGGCCGTGTGCCCGTCTCCTCCGGTTCCGGGGAATCCACGAAGATCAGTGCTTCCGCCCTGGCCAAGCTGCCCGCCCAGGCCCGGGACGCCTATCTCGACGGTGTCGCCACCGGTACCCAGCACATCTTCCTGCTCGCCGCGTGCCTGTGCGCCGCCGGCTTCGTGGCCGCCCTCTTCGTCAAGGAGATCCCGCTGCGCGGCAAGCCCATGCCCCCGAAGCCGGTCGCCGAAGAGGCCGCGGTTCCTCGGTCCGCCTGATCCCGAACCTCTGCGCCACCTGAACGGAGTAGCGTCATGAATCCCACCACCCCCCGCATCGCCATCGTCGGGGGTGGTCTCGGTGGTCTCACCCTCGCCCGCGTTCTGCAGGTCCACGGCATCGAGGCCACCATCTACGAGGCCGACACAACCCGCTACGTCCGACCCAGCCAGGGCGGCACCCTCGACATGCACGAGGAGTCCGGACAGCGCGCCATACAGGAGGCCGGCCTGACCGCAGAATTCCGTGCCGCGGTCCGCCCCGAGGGCCAGGACATGAAGCTGTTCGACAAGCACGGCACGCTGCTGTGTGAACAAGTCGCCGAGGAAGACGACCTGGATCGACCCGAGATCGACCGGGGGGTGCTGCGGGACATCCTGTTGGATTCGCTCGACCCCGACTCGATCCGCTGGGGCAAGTACCTCAAGGAGGCTATCCCTCTCAGGGATGGCCGGAACGAGCTGCACTTCGCCGACGGCACCTTCGCCACCTGCGACCTGTTGGTCGGAGCCGACGGCGCGTGGTCCCACGTCCGCCCGCTAGTTACCGACGCCGAGCCGGAGCACAGCGGCGTCAACTTCATCGAGCTCGGCATCACGGACGTGGACGGCACCCAGCCGGACCTCGCCGAACTCATCGGCCGTGGCAGCCTGTACGCACTGGGCGACAACAAGGGCATCATGCCGCAGCGCAACGGCGACGGCCGGATCCGCACCTACGTGGCCTTCCGCACAGGCGAGGACTGGCTGACCGCGTGCGGGATCCCGTTCGACCGCCCGGACGAGGCGCGCGCCGCGATGTTGGGGTACTTCACCGACTGGGCACCACAACTGACCGACCTCATCCGTCACTGCGACGACACGATCGTGCCCCGCCCGATCATGCAGCTTCCCGTGGGGCTGGCCTGGCAGAGCAAGTCGGGCGTCACCCTGATCGGCGACGCGGCGCACCTCATGTCCCCCTTCGCCGGCGCGGGCGCCAACCTCGCCCTGTTGGACGCCACCGAACTGGCTCTGGCCGTCATCAACAACCCGGGCGACCCGGCCGCGGCGATTGAGACGTACGAGAAGGCGATGCACGAGTACGTGCTGCCGATGGCCGAGATAGCTTCCCACCACCTCGACCTCATGATCTCCCCCGACGGTGACAAGCAGATGCTGGCCCTGCTCGCGCAGTTCGACGACATGGCCGCCGAGGGGAACGACGCCGACAGGTAAACCCTGTCATGCCTGGCGCTCGGCATCGCGAACGCGGAGGCCAGGCTCACAGATGGCTGTGGCTCCTGGAATTACCGAGCTCGTGATGGAAAGGCACTCAGGCGAACATGGCATCTCTTGAGGCGGAGACGGACGGACGTGGTACCGGGTATGCGGTGACCACAGCCGCGTTCGCCTTTCTCGTACTGCGGCTCTTCGCTGTTTCCGACTACAACTGGCACACCGCTTTCGCGGTTCTCCACACCCTCGATCTGAAGGACAGCATCGGCCTTGTGCTGGGCACCGTGATGGCGGACTCGCTCGCCTCCGTGGTGTTCCTCACGCTCCTGGTGCCAGTTGCCCTCCTCAGGCTGGTGATGGAACGGCGGGCGGCGGGGAAGTCCCGGGAAAGGGCGCTTGCCGAGGGACGGCAGCCCGAGAGGCCGGACCTGGCAGGCGCGCTGCTCTTGCTGATCGCCGTCGTGGCCGTCGTCGCCTATATCGCGACGTTCCACAGCTGGTGGCTGTTGTGGCTCATGTTCGGAGTCGGCGGCCTGATCTTCGGGATCGTGTTCAGCGTTCAGGCCGGCGGAGGGTTGAAACGGGCGGCCCTCTGGACGACTCGGCACCTTGTCGCGCTGGTGGGACTGGCGATGCTGCTCGGCGCGGCGACGATCAGCACCCCCTGGGTTCCGATGGAGCGGATCGAGACGCAGGACGGGAAGGAGCTGCAGGGCTATGTCATGCAGGCCGAACCCGGATTCCTCAAGGTCCTCACCGAGCACGAACGCAAGCTCCTCATCCTGACGGACCAGGACGTCAGGGCGAGGGAAGAGATCACCGGCCACTGAGGCGCGTAGGTCATCCGCCCTTCATCTCCTCGCCCGGCGACGCCCTCGAAGGCCTTGTCCATTCCCGACTGCCCTCACTGTCGGCTCCCTGAAAAGGCCTGCCATCAGCGCCTTTCTCGTGGATCACCTCTGGGTTGAAGCGGGCAACGTGGCGTGGCGCACAACTGCAACAACACCATTGGCGCATCAGCTACACTTTTAAATCGAAGCCACTAGGCGATCAGTTACGTCTAAAGGGTGACGAGGAGACGCTGCCCCCGGCGCAGCCGGGACCAGCCCCGCGGCTCGGGACAGTCCTGAGAACCGTCCGCTGGGGTGCAGGCGACGAACAACCCCTCGTTGCGACACATCGAAGCCAACTGCCGTTCTTGTTGCCGATCACGATTGGAAGTACCTCACCCGTGGCTACCTTCCTGTACCGACTAGGGCGCCTCTCCTTCCGGAAACGCCGACTCGTCGCCCTGCTCTGGGTGGCCATCCTCGCTGCCTGCGCCTTCGCGGCCGCCAAGGCTCCGTCTGCGCCGGACGACGACCTCGTCCTGCCGGGCACGGAGTCGCAGAAGGCGTTCGACCTGCTCGACCAGCGCTTCCCCGGCTCCAGCTCCGACGGAGCCGAGGCGCGGATAGTGTTCGTCGCTCCCCATGGGCAGAAGATCACCGCGAGCGCCAACAAGGCGGCCGTCGAGAAGATCGTCACCGAGGTCGGGGACGGTGGGCAGGCCAAGAGCGCCATCGACCCCTTCACGACCGCCGACGCGGTGAGCAAGGACGGCACGACCGCCTACGCCACCGTGACCTACAAGGTGAAGAGCGCCGACCTCACGGACGCCACCAAGAACGCCTTGAAGGACACGATCCAGGACGGGAAGCGCAGCGGGCTCACCGTCAACATCGGCGGTTCCGCCCTGGAGCCCGACCCGGAGCTCGGCGGCGTCACGGAGATCATCGGACTCGCCGTCGCGGCGATCGTACTCGTCGTCACCTTCAGCTCGTTGGCGGCCGCAGGACTTCCGCTGCTCACCGCGATCGTCGGAATCGCCGTCGGCGTCGCCTCGGTCATCGCCATCGGCATGTCCTCGACGACCACAACCCTCGCCTTGATGCTGGGCCTCGCCGTCGGCATCGACTACGCCCTGTTCATCGTCTCCCGCTATCGCTCCGAACGGGCCCTGGGCCACAACGCCGAGGACGCGGTGGGGCGGGCCGTCGGCACCGCGGGATCGGCCGTCACCTTCGCGGGCCTGACAGTGATCATCGCGCTCGCGGGTCTGTCCGTCGTGGGTATTCCCGTGCTCACCAAGATGGGGCTCGCCGCGGCCGGCACGGTTCTCATCGCCATCGTCCTCGCCCTCACCCTGTTGCCCGCGCTCCTCGGGTTCTTCCAGAAAGCGGTCCTGCCGCGACACCTGCGCAAGGGTGAGGAGCTCAGCGAGAAGGACCGCGAGAAGGCCGCGAAGCCCAACATGGGCAGCCGCTGGGCGTCCTTCGTCACCCGTCGGCCGCTCGCCGTGCTGCTCTTCAGCGTGATCGGCCTCGGGGTGGTCGCCGTACCGACGTTCTCCATCCAACTCGGTATCCCGGGCGATGAGTCGCAGCCCACCTCCACCACTCAGCGCCGCGCCTACGACGCCCTTGCCGACGGCTTCGGCCCCGGTTTCAACGGACCGCTCACCATCGTCATCGACGCCAAGGGCGTCACCGACCCGAAGGCCGCCGCCAAGCAGGCGACTACCGACCTCGCGAAGACCCACGGCGTCGTGTCCGTGTCGCCGGCCATGTTCAACAAGGCCGGAGACACCGCGCTCATCAGCGTGGTGCCCACCACCGCTCCGACGTCTACCAAGACCAAGGACCTCATCCACACGCTTCGTGACGAGGCGCCCGGGCTCAAGTCCAAGACCGGCGCGAAGATGCTGGTCACCAGCACGACCGCCGTCAACATCGACCTGTCGCAGAAGCTCGGTGAAGCCCTGGTGCCCTACCTGGCGGTCATCGTCGGGCTCGCCTTCCTGCTCCTGATGGTCGTCTTCCGCTCCATTCTCGTGCCTCTCAAGGCGGCCCTCGGCTTCCTGTTCTCGGTGGGCGGCGCCTTCGGTGTGCTCGTCGCGGTCTTCCAGTGGGGCTGGCTCACGGGAGTGCTCGGGATCGATCAGACCGGCCCCATCGTGAGCATGATGCCGATCTTCCTGATCGGTGTGGTGTTCGGCCTCGCGATGGACTACGAGGTGTTCCTCGTAACCCGGATCAGGGAGGCGTACGTCCATGGGGAGCGCCCCCGGCAGGCCATCGTGACCGGGTTCCGGCACAGTGCGCGGGTCGTCACCGCGGCCGCGGTCATCATGATCGCGGTGTTCGCCGGCTTCATCGGGATGAGCGAATCGTTCATCAAGATGATCGGGCTCGGGCTCGCCTCCGCCGTCTTCTTCGACGCGTTCATGGTCCGAATGACTCTCGTTCCCGCGGTCCTCGCGCTCCTGGACGAGTGGGCATGGAAGCTGCCCAGCTGGCTCAACCGGATCCTGCCCAATGTGGACATCGAGGGAGAGAAGCTGACCCGCACTCTGGAGGCCGTCCCCGACGCGGGCGCGTCCGAAGCCGAACACGCGCGCGTGTGAGAGGAGAGGCGGGGGCAGGTGAGGTGTCCGTACAGACACCTCACCTGCCCCCGCCCACGGGGTATCGGGCGGGGCTCAGGACGAGCCGGCCTCCCAGCCGTTTTCCAGCAGGTCGAACACTTCACGTAGGGCAAGTTCGGGATCCTTGTACCCGTTGACGAGGCTCCCGGCCTCGATGACGAAGCGGGCGAGCGCTGCGACGCGAATGTCGCCTTCAGGGGCGCCGGTGGCCTCGGCGATGGCAGCGGCCAGTGCTGTTTCGTGCCGGCGCCACATCCGATGCATGTACTCCTGCAGGGCGGGCGTCGAGTTCACCAACTGCATGAAGTCCGCGAATTCCGAGGCCTGGTCGCTGAGGGCCGCCTGACCGCGCTGGAGATAGTCGTGCAGGGCATCAAGGACGGACTGACCGGGCTCTCGGTCACGCACGGCGGCGACCAGGCGTGCCTCCTCGTCCGCGTCGTCGTCGAAGACGAGCGCTTCCTTGCTGGGGAAGTGCTTGAACAGCGTCGTGACCGCCACGTCCGCCTCTTCGGCCACATCCCTGACCCCGACATTGTCAAAGCCACGTTCGGTGAACAACTTCAGCGCGGCGTCCGCCAATGCCTTGCGCGTCTGGGCCTTCTTGCGCTCGCGGCGCCCCATTACCTCCGTCATACTCGTCATCCTACTGCACATAACAAACAGGTTACTTAGAGCAGCAGTTGCACTTTTGTACCGCTCTGCGGGAGGTGTTCTCGACGCTCGACGGAAATCTCTGCCCGCCTCAGATTTCGGGCCGTTGCGGAGCCTTCGCTGCGATCGGCCGTGTGCGGCGTTCATGGACGGTCTCGGCCAAGGGGGTGTCGCGCAGGCAGGTTTCCAGCACGCTAGTGGTGGACGCCAGGTCGAGCCCCTTCAGTCGGTCGCCCAGCCACGTCCGGAAGGCCTCCTTGCGTTCTGCGGCGGCGTGGGCGAGCTCGCGGCCGCGTGGGGTGCAGGAAATCTCGATCCGGCGTCGGTCGTCGCTGGCGGACTCTCGCTGAAGCAGTCCTGAGGCGACCAGTCGGTCCACGAGTCGACTCGGATGGCCCCCTTCCGCGATCAGAAGTGTGCCCAACTCGCCGAGGGACATCGGTCCGTACCGGTCGAGAAGCTGCAACGCCTCGGCTTGACTCGACGTGACCCCCAGGGGGCGCAGCAGGTCGTTGATCCGCCGGTCTGCCTCCCGGGTCAGAGCCTTGAGTAGCAGGCCGAACTCCTCGATCGCATCCATGGGCCAAGAATAGATGCCAAGTGAATATATGCTGTGTGATATATTCGCACTGCACATGATCGGGAAAGGGGCTTCGATGTCCAGCACTCCCCGTACCATCGTCGTCACCAGCGCGAACAGCCGCACCGGGCGCGACCTGTTGCCCCGTCTCGCAGCCTCCGGTGAGCGTGTGATCGCACTCGTCCGGACGTCGGAGGACCTGCCGGCCGACGAGGTCGTCCCGGACTGGAGGCACTCCTCACGGGCCGTCGAGGCCCTCGCGGAGGCATCGGTGGTGATTCATCTCAGCGGTGTCTTCGCTGCTGCCGGCCTGGAGGCGTACCAGGACGGAAACGTCGTCTCCACTCGCAGGGTCGTGGATTCGATCAACCCCGCGGCGCGGCTCATCTACGTGTCATACCTCGGCGCCGACCCCGCACACGACAACTGGTACCTCAAGACCAAGGGTGAGGCCGAAGACCTCATCAGCACCGTCACCGACAGCGTGATCTTCCGTATTGACCCGATGGTGGGCGGAAACGACGCCCCCAGTTCCTTCGAGCTGATGCTGCGTCAAAAGGCCGCCGATGCCCCGGTGCGCATCGTAGGCGACGGCATGCAGCGGTTCCGCCCCGTCTACGCCGCCGACGTCGTGGCCGCGATCATCAACGCTGGCCGCGGCCTCGGCAAAGCCGGTGTCTACGACCTTGTCGGGCCCAGCGACTTCACCATCACCGACATCGCGGAAAAGATCAACGGGCGTGCCGTACCGATCGACCGCGTGTCGCTCGATCAGGCCGCCGGACTGCCGGGGCCACCGGCGACGGTCGCGTACTTGCTCGCCAACCCGACGCCGTCGTCCGACCCTGACACGGCCGGGCGGGCCTTCCATCTGACGCTCACCCGACCCGAGACCAAGTGGCCGATCGTTGGGCCCTCCGCTTCCTGATCGAACCTTGGCGAGACGCATCGTCCGGGTCTGACCGCACAAGGTCTCACCGGGATGGGGTGAGGCGCGGACGGCTCCGTGGAGCCTTCGACGAATCGCGTGACGCACTGAAGGAACGTGAGAGTGGAACAGACCATGATGGCGGTCCGCCTGTTCGAGCATGGCGGCCCCGAGGTGCTGAAGTACTTAGAGGTGCCGATTCCCGAGGTCGGCCCGGACGAGGTCCTGATGCGTGTGCGGGCCACGGCCGTCAACAGCTGGGATCTCCGGTACCGCGCGGGCAACTTGCCGCAGCCCCTCCCGGGACGGCCGCCATGGCCCTTGCCGTTTCAGCTCGGCAGGGACGCAGCCGGTGAAATCGTCGCCACTGGCGAGAACGTCACGAGGTGGCGCCCGGGAGACAGGGCGGTGCAGCTTCCGCATCCGCCGTGCCGTAACTGTCCTTGTGCGTACGCGGGCTCGAAAACCTCTGCATCGACACGGTCTACCCCGGTCACCAGGTCTTCGGGGGATACGCCGAGTACGTCGTACGTCGCGCGGACGCGCTGCTGCCCATCCCCGACGGTGTCGAGTTCGAGAGGGCCGCGGCCACCATGTGGACCTACTCAACGCCGCTGAACTGTGCGCGGCAGGCGCCTGTCGGTCCTGGCGACACAGTGGTCGTCACGGGTGCCAGCGGCGGGATGGCGATCGCCTGCGCCCAGCTGGCCAAGGCGAGCGGAGCCACCGTCATCGGTACGACCACAAAGCCGGATCGCGACGAAGCACTCAGGAAGCTCGGCTACGACCACATACTGCACTCCGAGGACCCCCAACTACCGCAACGGGTCAGGGAGCTGTCGCACGGTCTGGGCGCCGACGCCGTCTGGGACTGTGTGGGCGGCAACGACTTCTTCCAGTTCTCCCTCTCCTGCGCACGGCTTGGTGGGACGGTCATCGTCTTGGGCACACCGACCAGTCAGGGATCCCGACTTGACCTGGACGCCTTCGCGCTCATTGGCGGGCAGGTGAGGATCGCCGCTGTCCGCGGAGCGACCAGGCGAGACCAGCAGCTGTGCCTGGAACTGGTGGCGGCCGGAAAGATCACCCCGGTCATCGACCGGTCCTACCCCCTGGCGTCCGCGGCCGGGGCCCACGCCTACCTGGAAAGCCAACGGCAGATCGGCAAAGTGCTCCTCCTGCCATGACACCCCGGGTCGATCGCTGACACAGGCCGTAGTCACGGTCAGCGCGCCATCACCACGGCTGCCGGAAAGAGCAGCCCGCACTGTGAGACAAGGACGAATTCATGTCGACTGCCTTCCAGCCCTACGATCTCGACTGCGCGCGCCTGGCCAACCGCGTCGTGATGGCTCCGATGACCCGCAGCCGCGCCTACGGCGCCGGCCAGAGCCCGACCGAGCTGATGGCCACGTACTACGCGCAGCGAGCGAGTGCCGGCCTGATCATCACGGAGAGCGTACAGCCGTCGTTGGTCGGCCAGGGCTACCCCAACACCCCAGGCATCCACTCCGCCGAGCAGGTCGAGGCCTGGCGAAAGGTGACCGACGCCGTACACGCCGAGGGCGGCGTCATCTTCCTGCAGCTGATGCATGCCGGTCGGGTCGGTCACCCGAGCCAGACGGGTCTTCAGCCGGTCGGACCGTCCGCGATCACGGCCAAGGGGCAGGTCTACACGCACGAGGGTTTGAAGGACCTCGTGACGCCGAAGGAGCTCAGCGAGCACGAGATACGCGACACGATCGAGGATTTCGCCGCCGCCGCGCGCAACGCGATCGAGGCCGGCTTCGACGGCGTGGAGCTGCACGGAGCAAGCGGCTACCTCATCCACCAGTTCCTTGCCCCCAACTCCAACCGGCGCACGGACCGTTGGGGTGGTTCGCCACGGGCCCGCATCCGCTTCGCCGTCGAGACCGCCAAGGCCGTTGCCAAGGCCATCGGCCCGGACAGGGTCGGTTTCCGCCTCTCTCCCGGGGTTCCCCTGCAGGACGTCGACGAGTCCCACCCCGGTGACCGGGAGGCGACCTACACCGCTCTGGTGGACGCGCTCGCCTCGCTCGGCCTGGCCTACCTGCACCACATGGAATGGGCCGAGGTCCGCGACCTGACCCTGCGCCTGCGCAAGCAGTGGCCGGGCACCTACATCCTCAACCCCTTCACCGCCCCGCGCCCCACCGGCCCGGAGGAACTGCAGCTGATCGAGGACGGCGTCGCCGACCTGATCGCCTACGGCAGCCTGTTCCTGGCCAACCCCGACCTGCCCAAGCGACTCGCCACCGGCGGTCCGTTCAACACCCCCGACCGCGCCACCTTCTACGGCGGCGACCACCGGGGCTACACCGACTATCCGACCCACGGTTGATCCTCGGCGTCCTGGTGTGAGTGGTGGACGGGGCCCCGGCTGTCGTCGCCCGGCGTCGACGGCGGCAGCATCGTATGGCTTGACCTTCGGGCTTCTGGACAACCAGCGTCCCGTCAGTTCCAGGGCACCTTGGTGACGTCACCCACCCAGCCCCGGATCCGTGTGAGGTTCCTGTAACTGCCTTTGTATCCACATGCGTTGAGGATCAGCAGTACGAGGTAGTGCCGAGCGAGCAACCAGGCGTCCCTTGTCAGCCCGTCCAACCGGTACACAGGTTCCTGCGAGTCTTGAGGATGCACGAGCCGGTTCCTGACCCATGTCACGACATCGGCCCCGTCGACGTCCCTGTTCTCCTTCGCCTTCACGTCAGCGGCGTACTGCGCGGCCGCTGGTAGGAGGGCAGGGTCGATATGGACGGGGATCTGAGCGGCTCGCAGGACCTGGCGGAGCCGATCGTGTGCCGGGCAGCGGTTGTACTCCTGTTTGGTCATGACGCCGGGGAGGACGAGGCTCTTCCACATGACGTGCTCCAGGCCGGCCGCGCCCATGATGATCCGGGGTTCTATGAAGTCGCGGCTCCTCAGGGCCGAGATGGCATACACCATCTGAAAGCGCAATGGCGTGAGCTTGTTCGGGGCGGCGAAGGCGCCGATGACGAGGCGCAAGAAGTCGCCGAGCGACTCATGATCTTGGTCGTACCACCAGCCGTCGCTGCTCTGGCGGGCCGGGTCACAGAAGGCAGCTCGCCACTGCTCCCACACGACGTGTCCGTCAATGTCTTCACCGACGGGCAGCATGGGAGCGGCCCAACGGCCGAGCGCGAACGAGATCCCGACCTGTAGAGCGGTCAGCAAGGGGTCAACCTCGTCAGCCGTGAAGGTGGAGCCATCGGCGCGACGCACCTCCATTGCGTGCGTCATGACGTACACATCAGTCTTGTGGAGATCACGCCAAACCCGCTGGTGGTCGGGACGCACGTCGAGGGTGATCTCCCAGCCGTTTGCTCGGTGCTCCCAGCGACCGGACCACTCGTGCTCGCCACCGCCGGCCGTCTTCTCGACGAGCGGGAGTGGGCCGTGCCAGTCGGGCAGGTTGAAGCAGTGAACGAGGACTCGGGCCAGGGGCGCCTTGGCGTCGCCGAACACAGCCCCATTCGACCATCCGCCGTCGATGTTGCGCGGCACGCCGAGCATGGTCATGTCGCCCGAGGAACGGCGGAGTGTCAGAGACACCTCGTCTCGGTTGGCGAAACCCGGCGAGACTCCATCACCAACCTCCCACTCGAAGCTGAAGCCGTTCGAGCAGGTCAGCTCAACCCGACCCGGAACATCGGTTGGTCCGCACCCACCGATAGGGCCATCGTGCAGGAGGACGGGCTGGCCCGGGTCGTTGAATGGGTAGGCCGGCGCGACCGGCCGGCCGGCGGGGGACATGTTCGTTGTGGCCACGCAGCCACGGTAGTGAGGCTGGACACGGACCTGCGGAGATTTTCTAATGTACAAGCGCCACACCTGGAAGCAGGGTGCGTCGGGATCGTCGTCAGTCGAGGTGACTGGTGTGGATACAGCTTGCGGTCTCGACTTGATGCACCTGGCGGTCGGCGTCAACTCCCCTCAGCGGCCAGGCTCGTAAGTGAGTTGCTTGACCTCTCGCAGAGTGAGGGCGGTCTCGACGGAGCGGACTCCGTCGAGGGCTCCGATCTTGTCACTGAGGTAGGTGTACAGCTCGCCAGTGCTGGGGTGCAGGGTGGCGGCGACGATGTTGGCCTGGCCGGTGGTGGCCGCCGCAAAGCGCACCTCGGGGTGTGAGGCGAGGGTACGGCCGACGTCGGCGAGTGCGGCCGGGGCGACGGTGAGCCAGAGCATGGCGACGACGTCGTTGCCGAGATGCTCGTGGTCGAACTGCACATCCAGGTAGAGGATGCCGGAGGAGCGCAGGCGATCCAGGCGCCGCCTGACCGCGGATTCCGACAGGCCGGTACTCGCCTGCAGTTCGGTGAGTGGAGCCCGTCCGTCGCGGCCGAGGACGGCCAGCAGCGCCTCGTCCTCTTCCTCCAGAACGACGGGAACGGTGGCTGAATCGACGGGTGGCGGGCTGAGGGCGGCCTGCTCGTCGGAATCGAGGGCGTTGATCTTGCTGAGCCACCCGAGTCGGCCTCCGTAGAAGTGGTGCAGCAGGCAGTGGGCGCTGACCGAGGTGACGCGGGGGGTGCGCTGGAGACGGTCGAGGAGGAGTTCGTCCCTCGCCTGCCGGGTGCGGGGCTTCATCGCGCACATCACTTCGGTGCCGCCCGAGATCACGCTGACGTAGGCGGTGTCCGAGCGCCGGGCCAGTGCGTCGGCCAGTTGTTCGGCGGTGTCCGGGGTGCAGCACAGGCGCAGGAGCCAGGTGCTGCGGCCTAGCCGGCTTTCGTCGGTGATACCGAGCACGCGCAGGTGGACGGCGCTGCGCAGCCGTCGGAAGCGGCGGGCGACGGTCTGGTCGGAAACCCCCAGGACCTCCGCGATCCGGTTGAACGGCGCCCGACCGTCGAGCTGCAGCGCCTGAAGTAGCTTCAGATCGAGTTTATCGAGTGCCTGGGACCGCACGGGAAGCTCCTGCTCCTTCAGCCGGGTGCCGGTGAAATGATCCTGTCGCGGAACGCGATGCTTCGCAGCGGCCATGACCTCCGAGTCGTATGGGGGTGAGGCCCAGTCCCTGGGGGAGGGGCCTGGGCCTCACCTGGGCGCGCTCCCGTCCCCACGGATGGCGCCCCGCACCGGATCCGGCTGTCCATGCCCGGGATGACGGATCCGATACGTGTCGGAGCGGCCGACTGGGCCGCTGTTCAAGTGGTCCGGGTGAGCCAGTTCCAGGTGGACGTCGTCCAGACCCCGGCCGTCCAGGGCGACCGTGGTGGCCACCGGCGGATATCCGGAGGCGACGACCGAGTAGCTGCCCTCGTCCAGGTCGGTGAAGACATAAGCGCCGTCGCCGTCCGTGTCCGTGGTGGCCACCACGTTTCCGGCCCGGTCCAAGAGTGTGACCCGCGCGTCGGCCAGGCTTTCGCGGTGGGCACCCGCCCGTACGACGCCTTGCAGCCGCGTGCCCAGTCGCAGTGGCACCTCCAGCGCGGTGCCTCCGGCATCGGGCACCTGGGCGGGGAGTGCGGCCAGCTGGAAGCCGCGCGCGTTCACCGTGACGGTGAGGTCGCCGCCAACGCTCAGCTCATCGAACCTGAACTTTCCTGAAGTGTCGGTCTTGCCGCTGGCCAGCACGTCTCCGCGCCCGTCCGTGACGGTGACCAGGGCGCCGTCAACGGGCGTTCTGTCCCCGGCGGAGACCACGGTGCCTGCGAGGATGCTGTTCCCGGTTAGGACCAGGTCATGGACCAGCGGCTGTTCGCCGAGCATGACCGTCGTCGCCTGAGGCAGGCGGCCCTCAGTCGCGGCGATGAGCACGTGTGCCCCCGCGGTCGGGGCGGTCAACTCGTACAGGCCGGCGCCGTGGGAGACCGCCCGGGCGACCTGGCGGCCGGCCGGTGAGACGAGAGTGACCGTGGCACCCACCACGCCGTCACCTGCGGCGTCGCGGATTCGACCGGTGAGAACCGTCTGCAGGCCGGCTCGCCCCGGGACGTCGTCGCCCCCCGCGAATCCGGGCCCGTCCGACCCCGGACGCCGGGTCCACGATGGACCGTGCGCAGCACCTGCGCCTACCAACGCCGCCGGCTCCCGCTCGAGCGCCGCGTTCGCATCCTCGGCTGCCGCCTGCACCGAAGGGCGCGGGGCGCGCAATAGCACTGCTCCGACGACAGCGGCGAGCAGCGCGAGAGCAGCGGCCACGATCAGGCACAGTTGAAGGCCGTCGAGGAAGGCTTCGGAAAGGGCGCCCAAAGCGCGGCCGGTGTCCGCTCCCAGATCCATCCGAGCTACCACCCCCAGCCCGCCGGCGTCCACGGCCGCGGTGATCCGGTGCGCCGTCGCGCCGTCCACCCCTGCGTCGGCCAGATGGCCGGGCAGGGTGTCGGTCGTCCTGGTGGTCAGCAGCACACCTAGGACGGCGGGGCCGAGGGCGCCGCCCACCTGCCGGAAGGCGTTGTTTCCCGCCGCCGCCATACCGGCCAGGCGGTGCGGTACGGAGGCCACGGCGGTGGCGGTCATCGGCGTGACGACCAGGCCTAGGCCGAGCCCCAGCAGCGCCAGCCGCCAGGCCAGCGCGCCAAACGGGGTCTGCGCGTCCAGCGCGGTCAGGGACACCAGGGCCCCTGCGGTGACCAGCAGACCGGTCGTGATCAGGAGGCGCGCCGAGACCCGGCGCATCAACGGCCCGACCACCACCCCGACGAGCAGACACACCGCCGACACCGACAGCATCCGGTACGCCGCGTCGAGGGTGGCGAGCCGCTGCACCATGCCGAAGTAAAGGCTGAGGACGAAGAAGAAGCCGATCAGTCCCAGGAAGCTGATCATCGCGATCAGAGTGGTGGCGCTGAACGCAGGACTGCGGAAGAGCGCCAGGTCCAGCATCGGGCTGGCGCTGCGCTTCTCGGCAAGGACGAAGGCGACGGCACTGGCGGCGGCCAGCGCGAGCGCCACGATCACCCGAGGCTCGGAGAAAGACTTGGCACCGCCCTCGATCACGCCGTAGACGAGCGAGGTGATCGCGAAAGCGGCGGTGATCTGGCCGGGCCAGTCCAGCCGCCGCGTACCCGGCGCCTTGGAGTCGGTGACCAGTGCCGCCGCGACTGCCATGGTAAGGAGCGCCACGGGTATGGCAGGCAGGTAGATCCAGCGCCAAACAGCGTGGTCGAGGATGACCCCGGCCATCAGGGGACCGACGGCCAGCGCCGTCATCAGGGCCGCGGCCCACAGCCCGACGAACTTGGCGCGCTGGTGCGGGTCGGGTACCGCGTGGCTGATCAGCGCCAAGGTCGTGGGCAGCAGCGCGGCCGCGCCCATCCCGGCCAGCGCCTGCCCGACCCACAGCACCTGGACCGACTGTGCGCACAGGGCGATGATGGCTCCGACGGCGGCGAACAACAGGCCCGCCTGGAATACCTTCTTGCGGCCGTGAACATCGCCGAAGACACCAGCGGTCAGGATGAGGGCCGCCATGGGCAGGACGAACGCGTCGGAAATCCAGGACAGTTGAGAGGTCGACGCGTGCAGGGCCCGCTGGATGGCGGGAAGGCTCACCGAGACGCTGGTGACCGGCAGATAGGCGACGAACACTCCGACGCAGGCCATGACGAGCGTGGCCTTGGGACTCTGCCGTGGTCCGGTCGCCGTTGTTCCGAGGTTCACAGATCCTCCGTTCCGGTGCGGCGGGTCGCCAACACGACGGCCACTTTCCAGCCGGTTCCAGCCAGGAGCCAGCCACAGCCCGAGAAGCCCGGAAAATCGACATCCGAACAGTGGAAGTGGAGGATTTCCGACAGTCGCGCGCGCGTTGGCGCACAGCTCGATGTCGGCATGATGGCGAGGGTTGCAATCCCCGAGTGCGGGCGCTCATCCCGGTTTGGAACCGCACGACGGAGTGCTGAGGCCCTGCCGGGCGCGAGCCGTCGGTCGTGAACCTGTACGGCACCTCTTGACCCCGTGGGTGTTAGCGCTCACACTCTCATTCGCACGTGCTGACGCATCACCCCGCGACGGCACCTTGAGCCACTTCCATCAGCTTCGGCTCACCGTTCCCCTCTCTCCCTCGCTCTAGTGCATTCGATTGAGCCGCCTTTCCGGAGCGTAGATGTGATCGCTAACTCACCTGCTGCCGTGTCGAGACCGGCAGCCGACCGCGGTTCCCTCGAGGCCGCACCCTCTCCAGCCGACGACGGCGCCCGTCGCCGTAGGCGGAGCAGGATCCGTACGATCGTCGAGGCGTACATCCTGCTCGCACCGAGCCTGGCCGGGTTCCTGCTCTTCCTCCTCGCCCCGATCGTCGGCGTCGTCGTGATCAGCTTCTTCGACTGGAACCTAATGGGGTCGCCGCGCTTCGTCGGGCTGGCCAACTACCGCGAGATGATGGGCGACAGCGAGGTGTGGCGCTCGGTGCGCAACACCCTCTACTACGTCGTGCTGAACATCCCGGCGCAGACCGTGCTGGCCCTGCTGCTCGCCCTGGCGATGAACCGCCGGATGAAAGGCGGCAAGGCCTTCCGGGTGCTGTTCGTGTTGCCGTGGATGGCCATGCCGGTGGCCCTGGGCATCGTGTGGAGTTGGGCTTTCGACCCGCAGCACGGTGTGATCAACCAGTTCCTGGCCCTGTTCGGCGTCGACGGTCCGGCCTGGCTGTCGTCCACGACCTGGGCGATGCCGGTGATGGCCTCGGTCAACATCTGGCAGTACACCGGCTACACGATGCTCTTCCTGCTGGCAGGCCTGCAGGCGATCCCCGAGTCGCTCTACGAGGCCGCCGCCCTCGACGGCGCCGGATCCGTGCAGCGCTTCTTCCGGATCACGCTCCCGCTGCTGCGGCCCTCGATGTTCTTCGTGCTGGTCACCAACACCATCGGGTCGTTCCAGATGTTCGACACCGTCTACGTGATGACCCAGGGCGGGCCCGGCGGTTCGACGGACACGATGAACTACCACATCTACCAGCAGGCGTTCCAGCTCTTCCGCAGCGGCTACGCCTCGGCGCTGGCGATGCTCCTGTTCGCGTTGATCCTGCTCGTGACGGCGGTCCAGTTCCTGTACTTCCGCAAGCGCACCGTCTACGACTTCAGCTGAGGGCCGCCATCACCATGTCTTCGATCCCCACCGCCGTCCGCCGGACGGGTCTGTACGCCGTCCTCGCCGTGGGAGCGCTGCTGTCCATCGGCCCCTACCTGCTGACCCTCAACGCCGCCTTCAAGAGCCCGAAGGACCTGCTGACCACCGACGCCTGGACGCCCGCGCATCCCGCGACGTTCGCCAACTTCGCGGACGTGTGGAGCGACTACGGGATGTCGTCCTTCCTGCTGCACACGCTGCTTGTGGCGGTGGTCGTCACGGCCGGTCAGGTCGTGTTCAGCGCGATGGCGGCGTACGCGCTGGCCCGGCTGGACTTCCCGGGGCGGGAGTGGCTGTTCAGGGCCTACATCGCCACCATGATGGTCCCGCAGATGATCACCCTGGTCCCGCTCTTCCTGATGATGCGCGACCTGGGCATGGTGGACACCTTCGCCGGCCTGATCCTGCCCACCGTCTTCGGCACCCCGTACGGCGTGTTCCTGGTCCGCCAGTTCTTCCTCACCATTCCGAAGGACCTGGAGGCCGCCGCCCGTATCGACGGGGCGGGCACCTGGACCATCCTCGTACGGATCATGCTGCCGCTCAGCCGCCCCATCCTGGCCACGCTCGCCACCATCACGTTCATCAACACCTGGAACAACCTGATCTGGCCGCTGATCATCACCAACAGCGACCGCACCCGGGTGATCACCGTGGGCATCTCCGCCCTCCAGGGCCAGCACGTCTCCGACCTGCCGCACATCGTGCTGGCCGGCGCCGCACTCGCTCTGCTGCCGCTGATCGCCGTGTTCCTGCTGTTCCAACGGCACATCGTCCGCTCCATCGCCCTCACCGGCCTGAAGTGACCCACCCCGGGTCGCCCCGGACTTCGTACGCCCAAAAAGTGTGAGCGCTAACGCATCACGCGCAGCCCCGGTTCTTCACCCGCCTTGCATCACCCGCACGAAAGGATCCCCAACCATGTCCGCAGCCACCAGAAGAGCCCTGACCGCGGCCGCCACCGGCGCCCTCCTGCTCGGTCTCACCACCGCCTGTGGTTCGTCCGACTCCGGCACCTCCTCCGACGGCACCGTCACCCTCAGGTACGCCATGTGGGACGCGGTCCAGAAGCCCGCGCTGCAGAAGTCGATCGACGCCTTCGAGAAGCAGCACCCGAAGATCAAGGTCAAGATCGAGCTGAACGCGTGGGCGCAGTACTGGAGCAAGCTGCAGACCCAGATGGCCGGCCGCACCGCGCCGGACGTGTTCTGGGACCACGTGGCGTACTTCCCGCAGTTCGCCCAGCAGGGCGTGCTCACCGACCTGACGCCGTACATCAAGGCCGACAAGCTGAACACGTCGATCTACGACACCAAGCTGCTGGCGGGCTGGCAGCAGAACGGCAAGCAGTACGGCCTGCCCAAGGACTGGGACACCATCGCCCAGATCTACAACAAGTCCATGCTGAAGACGGCCGGGCTGACCCAGGACCAGCTGAGCAACCTGTCCTGGAACACCACCGACGGCGGCACCTTCGTCAAGGCCCTGCAGAAGCTCACGATCGACGCAGGCGGCAAGCACCCCAACCAGGCGGGCTTCGACGCGAAGCACGTCAAGCAGTACGGCCTCGCCCTCTCTTCGGCCAACGGCCAGACCGACTGGTGGGACGCCGCCACGCAGAACGGCTGCAAGCTCCAGGA
Organism: Streptomyces sp. NPDC047043; assembly: GCF_040644055.1. NCBI lineage: Bacteria > Bacillati > Actinomycetota > Actinomycetes > Kitasatosporales > Streptomycetaceae > Streptomyces > Streptomyces sp. NPDC047043. The sequence continues at coordinate 12,738 of NZ_JBEYVO010000030.1, read as the reverse complement.
CAAGCAGTGGGGCAAGTGGACCATCAACCAGCCGTCCTGCGTGCAGGCCGTCCAGTTCATTCAGGACCTGCGGCTGAAGTACCACGTCGCGGTTCCCGCCTCCGTCACCAACACCCCCAACGGGGCCGCGCTGCCGCAGGTCATGGCCCGCAAGCAGGCCGCCGTCGTCTGGGACGGCAGCTGGGACCTCAACGCCTACCAGTCCTCGATGAAGGGCAACTTCGGCGTCGCCGAGCTGCCCAGTGGTCCGGTCGGGAAGGGAACGGTGTACAACGGGCTCAGCAACGCCCTGTATGCCGGCAGCAAGCACCCGAAGGAGGCGTGGGAACTCGTGAAGTGGCTGGCATCCGAGGAGTCGCAGAAGATCATCGTCTCGGCGGGGTCGGTGTGGCCCGGCATCCCCACGCTCAACCAGGAATTCGTGGACGTGTGGCAGAAGCAGGGCGTGGACGTCAGCGCCTTCTCGAAGGAGGCCGCGGGCACCACGATGGGCTACCCGCTGACCACGTCATCGGCCACCTATAACGTCAAGGTGCAGGACGCCTTCAACCAGGTGTGGCTCGGGCAGCAGTCGCCCCAGAAGGCGGCCGACTCCGTGAACGAGGAGTCCAACGCGGCGATCAAGTAGCCCGCGACCTCACCGCCGCCCGCACCCCCTCCGTCCGCCAGGAGTCCATCACCATGCAGAAGCCGGCCCCGGACCATTCCGACGAGGAGCCCTCCGAGCAGGGTGCCGACCGGCAGCGTTCGGTCAGCATCTTCGACGTGGCCAAGGCGGCTGGGGTCTCCCACCAGACCGTCTCCCGCGTGATCAACGCTCGCCCGAGGGTGAGCAAGGCCACCCGGGAGAGGGTGCTGGAGGTCATCGACGAGCTGGGCTACAAGCCCAACCGGCTCGCCCGGGCGCTGGCGGGGGGAGTGGTGCGCTCGGTGACCGTGCTCACCGCGGACACCACGCTGTACGGGGCGTCCCTGGCCCTGCGGGGCATCGAGGAGGCGGCGCGGGCGGCCGACTTCGCGGTGGCGATCAGCGTCCTGGACGAGCATGCGCCGCTGACGGCTGAGGATGTGGCGGGCAGGCTCGCCAGACCGGGTGAGCCGGTGCTGGTCATCGCCTTCAATGCGCCCGGTGAGCGCGCCTGGCGCGCTCTGCCGACCGATTTCCCGGCGGCCGCGGTGGTGGAGCGGCCGCAGGAGCCTCGGACCGGTAGCCGGCCCGAGGCGTGGTTGGACGACCGGGTGGCGGCGGCGCAGGCCACGCGGTACCTGCTCAGCCTGGGCCATCGCACCGTCCACCACCTGGCGATCCCGTCCTCCACCGCCAGGGTCGGCCAGCGTGCCGAGGGCTGGCGGGACGCCCTGGTGGCCGCCGGACGGCCCGTCCCCGAACCGCTCGAAGGCGGCTGGAGCCCGCGATCCGGGTACGTGGCCGCCCGAGCCCTGGTCGCCGACCCGCAGGTCACCGCAGTGCTCTGCGGCAACGACGAACTGGCGCTGGGTGTGCTGCGCGCGGCCCGGGAAGCCGGCCGGGACGTACCGCGTGACCTGAGCGTCGTCGGCTTCGACGACGCGCTCTACGCGGGCTACACCCACCCCGCCCTGACCACCGTACGACTGGACTTCGAAGGGCTCGGGCGAGGCGCGTTCGGCATGCTGCACCGGCTGCTCGACCCGGAGAACGCTCCCGCGCCGCCGCTGTGGGCGGAGCCCGAGCTGATCGTCCGGGAGAGCACGGGAGTGGCACCCCACCGCTCCCACTGAGACCCATCCGGCGGGGTCATTCCCGCCGGACCCCACCGACCCCCTCCGAGGTACTTCCCACCCCCTTCCGACCCGTCTTGCAGGGCCTTCTCCCCGACGGCGCCCCAAAACCGTCGTCGGCGACGCGTACGAGCGAGCCGCACCGCTCCTTCCGCGGGGGATGTGAGCGGTAACACATCGCGTCCCGGCCCTACCATCCGACCTCCCGCAGCGTGGCGGGAGGGGAAAGCCAGGTCTTCATGCCATTCCACACCCCCGAGGCGGCGCTGCCGCCCGGCCGCCGTACGAGAACGTCGCTGACCGGCGCGCTGCTGGCCGCCGCACTCGTCGGCACGGTTCTCGCCCTGCCGCAGTCCGCCGCAGCGGCCACCCAGAACTTCGCCGTGGACCTCGGCAACACCACGGGTGCCGTCTTGCACGGTTCGAACGGCGCGCTCTACGGGCAGAGCGACGACGGCGTACCGGGTGACAACCTGCTCGCGCCGCTGAAGCTGACCACCGGTTCCCAGAAGCCCCCGAACGGGGCCCAGCACCCCAACGGCGACATCCTCCAGGTCGCGCCGTCGTTCTTCCGCAACGGCGGCGGCACGATGTACACCAACATCCAGGACGAGTACTCGGACTGGCCGTACCAGAACCTGGGCATGAGCGACTACCTCACCAAGGTCGACACCGCTGTCAACGCGGTCAAGGCGACCTCGTACGCGGACAAGGTGGTCTTCGTCCCGTTCAACGAGCCGGACGGCAACTGGTACACCGGGCTGGGCAGTTCGAATTCCAGCACCTACGCCTCGGCGCTGAGCAGCTTCGAGTCCGACTGGAGCACCGTCTACCAGCGCATCAAGGCCGACTACCCGAGCGCGAAGATAGGCGGGCCCAACACCGCCAACTGGAACAGCAAGTTCTTCGGCGACTTCCTCACCTACGCCAAGGCCAACAACCAGCTGCCGGACGTCTTCACCTGGCACGAGCTGGGCCCGTCCTCGCTGGCCAACTACCGCGGTCGCTACAGCACTTACCGCTCCCTGGAGAGCGCGCGCGGCATCAGCCCGATCACGGTCAACATCGACGAGTACGCCAACCGCCGCGATCTGTCGGTGCCCGGGCAGATGATCCAGTGGGCCTCGATGTTCGAGGACACCAAGGTCTACGCCCAGCAGCCGTACTGGGACATCGCCGGAAACATGGACGGCAACACCGTTCACACCAACATCCCCAACGGCTCCTGGTGGTTCTGGCACTGGTACGCCGGGATGACGGGGAAGACCGTCCAGACGACCCCGCCGCAGGCCAACGTGCAGGACACGCTGCAGGGCATCGCCTCCCTCGACACCGGCCGCAAGCAGGCCCAGGTGATCGTCGGCGGCTCCTCGACCGACACCAACGTGGTGATCAACAACATGCCCAGCGGCACCTTCGGCAGCAAGGTCGAGGTCACGGTCCAGGCCCTGGACTGGAGCGGCTACGAAGGCGTCTCCGCTCCGCCGCAGACCATCTCCCGCGCAGCCTTCACCCCCTCCGGCGGCTCCATTACCGTGCCGCTGACCGGCCTGAACTCCATGTCCGCCTACCGCATCACGGTCACCCCGAACGGCGGCGGCACCGCCGCCACGCCCAGCGTCCCGTCGTACTCCTCCTACGAGGCCGAGAACGCGGCCATCACCGACGGCACCGTAGTCCAGCAGGCCACCGGGGCCAGCTACTCCACCGCCCAGCTGTACGCCACCTCCGGCACGAAGGACGTCGGCTACCTCACCCAGAGCGACAGCAAGGTCGTCTTCACCGTCAACGCCCCGACCGCCGGCACCTACAACCTGCGCATCTTCTACGGCAACCAGAACGGCTCCCCGTCCCAGCAGGCCCTGCGCATCGACGGCGCCAACCCCCAGTTCGTCAACTACCCCTCCACACTGAACTGGCAGTACCGCTCCACCGTCACCGTCCCGGTCACCCTGAGCGCCGGCAGCCACACCGTCTCGCTCGCCGTGACCGACCCGACCCTGGGCACGTCCAAGGGGCAGGTCACCCTCGACAAGATCGACCTCACCGCCGTCCCCAGCACCCCCGAGACGGTGTACGAGGCGACGCTCGCCGACGTCAGCGGCAGCCCGTCGTACTCGTACAGCGATGTCGGTGAGACCGGCACCGGCCGTCTGGTGATGACCTCCGGTGACAAGGCCACGTTCGACGCCTACGCCCCGACCGACGGCTACTACAACGTCAAGACCGACTACGCCTCCGCCGGCGGCAGCACCGGCCTCGCCCTGAACGGCACCACGGTCGCCACCTACGGCTCCTCCGGCGGCTCGGCCACCACCTCCAGCGCCAAGCTGTACCTCACCGCCGGCATCAACCGGATCGCCGTCAGCCCGAACAGCGGCACCACGCTCACGCTGAGGGATCTGAAGGTGGCCGGCTCCGGCGACACCACCGGGGTCACCAAGTACGAGGCCGAGAGCGCGACTCTGGCCGGGCAGGCCAAGGCGCAGTCCGACAGCTGGGCCTCGGGCGGCAAGAACGTCGGCTATGTCGGCAACGGCAGCGCCAACACGCTCACCTTCGCCAACGTCAGCGCCACCGCGGCCGGCCCCTACACGGTCGTCATCCACTACGCCCACAACGACCGCTCCGGCTCCGGCAACTACAACACCAACGTCGAGTCCCGCACCGCCCAGCTGTCGGTCAACGGCGGCACCGCCACCACGCTGACCTTCCGCAACACCTACAGCTGGAACGACTACTGGACCCTGCCGACCACCGTCACCCTCAACTCCGGCACCAACTCCCTGAAGTTCTCCAACTCCTCCTCCTGGGCCCCCGACATCGACTACGTCGAAGTCGCCCCCGTGAACGGCTGACACAGCCGACGCGGCGGGGACGGCTCCCCCCGTCCCCGCCGCCCCCTTCCCCCCTGAGCACCGAAAGGCCGCCATGCCGAGCATCGCCCACGACCCCGAGCACCGCCTCTGGGTCCTGTCCGGACCCGGCTCCAGCTACGTCCTCCACTTCGACGACGACCATCGACTGCGCGGCCTGCACTGGGGCCCCCGCCTCACCCTCGAACAAGCCGTATCCCTGCTGAACTACCCGGCTCCCGGCCGCCGTTCCTTCGAGGACCCGGCGGACGGCACCCTCGACCTCGACCCGGCCGGCGCCATGCGCTACGCCCACGCGGGCGTCCAGGTCCGCTTCCCGGACGGCGTGCGCGACCTTGAACTCCGCCTCGCCGACTTTGCCGACGACGGCGGGGAACTGGTCCTTCGGTTCGCCGACCGGCACTACCCGCTCACCGTCGAGACGCACTACCGGCTGCGCGCCGGCACGGACGTGCTCGAACGCCACCTCGTCCTGCGCCACACCGGCGACGCGACCGACGGACCCATCACCGTCGTCCGCGGCGACTCGGCCACCTGGGTCCTGCCCCTGCTTCGCGACTACCGGCTGAGCCAGGTGAGGGGCCAGTGGTCGGCCGAGACCCAACTGCACCGCACGCCCCTGCCGTACGGCGAGACGGTGCTGACCAGCCGTCGCGGCACCACCAGCCACCAGGCCAATCCGTGGGCGATGATCGACGACGGGAGCACGAGCGAGGACCATGGCCCGGTTTGGTCCTGCGCCCTTGCCTGGAGCGGGACTTGGCGGCTGACGGCACAACGACTGCCCACCGAGCGAGTCACCGTCTCGGCGGGCTTCGGGCACGACCCCGTCACGCAGGAGCTCGCGCCCGGCGCGGAACTGGTCACCCCGGTCTGCGCGGGCGCGTACACCGAAGGCGGGTTCGGGGCGGCGAGCCGCCTGTGGCACCGGTACGTCCGCGACCACGTCCTGCCGCACCCGAACGACGTGCGGCCCGTCCTGTACAACTCCTGGGAGGCCACCGAGTTCGACATCGACGTCACCGCGCAGATCGAGCTCGCGGAGAAGGCGGCGGCGCTCGGCGTGGAGCTGTTCGTCATGGACGACGGCTGGTTCGGCGCCCGCACCCACGACGCCGCCGGCCTCGGCGACTGGACCCCCAACCCCAACCGCTTCCCCGACGGCCTCACCCCGCTCATCGAACGGGTCCACGACCTCGGCATGCAGTTCGGCCTGTGGGTCGAACCCGAGATGGTCAACCCCGACAGCGACCTCTACCGCGCCCACCCCGACTGGGTCCTCCACCACCCCCACCGCCGCCGCACCGAGCAGCGCAACCAGTTGGTCCTCAATCTCGCCCGCCCCGACGTCGCCGCCTGGCTGCACGGCACCCTCGACGACCTGCTGTCGAAGAACGCCATCGACTTCCTCAAGTGGGACATGAACCGCCCCTTCTCGGAGGCGGGCTGGCCGGACGCCAAGGGCGACCCCGACCGGCTGTGGACCGACCACGTCCACGCCCTGTACGCCCTGCTCGACCGGCTGCGCGCCGACCATGCGCACCTGCGCATCGAGTCCTGCAGCAGTGGCGGCGGCCGCCTCGACCTGGGCATACTCGCCCGCACGGACCAGGTGTGGACGTCGGACAACACTGACGCCGTGGACCGGGTCGAGATCCAGCACGGCTTCTCCCAGTTGTACCCGGCGCGCGTCATGGGCGCCTGGGTGACCGATAGTCCCAATCCGTACACCGGCCGCAGCGTGCCGCTGGACTTCCGCTTCCACGCCGCCATGACCGGCGTCCTGGGCATCGGCGGCGACCTGAACCGGTGGCGGAGCGAGGAACTGGCCCGGGCCACCGAACTCGTCGCGGCCTACAAGGCCGTACGGCACCTGGTGCAGCTGGGCGAGCAGTACCGTCTGCGGCCGTTCGGGGACGGCGACTTGAGTGCCGTGCAGTACCTGGCGGCCGACGGCGCCGAGACCGCGGTCGTCGCACTGCGGCGCGCACGGCGCTTCGGCCACGAGGACCCGGCCCTGCCGCTGCGGGCCCTCGACCCCTCGGCCCGCTACCGCGACACCACCACCGGAGCCGTCCACCACGGCGCCGTGCTCCTCACCCACGGGCTGCCGCTGGACCTGTCCGCCGACGACAACGCCGCCAGGCTGGTCCACCTAGTGCGAGAACCAGCCTGAGCGACCCCCGGCCCGCGAGCCAAGCTCGTTCGTCTTGCATGTGACCGACGGATGGGATCATCGTAAGGAGGGCGGATTGTCCGTCGAGGCCAGGTGAGGCGCTATGAGCGACCCCCTAGTGCCGCCCGGCAGAACCCTGGCGGCCGTGAACACGATGATCGATACGGCCACTCCTGTGGTCGTGGCTGACTCCGGCGGGACCGTGACCTGCTGGAGTCGTGGCGCCCAGTCGCTCCTGGGCTTCGCCACCGACGAGGTCGTCGGAAGGCCTCTGAATGCACTGCTCGCGGCAGACGGCATGGCCTTCCGGCACCGTGACGGCAATCCGGTCGATGTCGCGCCATTGGTGTCCCCCCTCGTCTTGCAAGGGGTGCATGCGGGTTACCTACTGACTGCCGCCGATGTGGCGGGCACGGACCGCCGCGATCGAGATCAGCTTCTGACGTGGGCGTTCTACCGGAATCCGATCCCCACCGGGATCACAGACCCGGAAGGCCGCCTCCTGCGTGTCAACCCGGCCATGGCTCGTGCGGCCGGCGCGTCCGAAGCAGAGCTCAGCGGACGCCATCTAACGGAGTTCCTCACCGGACCGGGCTTCTCCGCGGTCACACAGCAGATACTGCGGGTCGCGGAGACCGGAGTCCCGGAATCGAGGGAGGCCTATGTCCGAGCCCCCGGGGAACCTCGAGCCCACGCCTGGGCAGTCGATGCCTTTCCCCTCACTGACGCGGACGGCCGTACGCATGCGGTGGCGACCTGCATCTTCGACTACTCGGAGCTGCACGGCTCACGCAATCGAATGGCACTGATCAACGAGGCGCGTGATCACTTGGGGATGAGCCTGGACGTGGCGGGCACCGCCAGGGAACTCGCCGAGGTGATCGTTCCACGCTTCGCTGACGGCGCCGCGGTCTACCTGCTGGACCACGTTGTCGAAGGGGAGCTGCCGACATCGGCGCTGGTGGGTCCGGTCGCGCTGCGACGAGTGGTGTCTCTGCCGCACTCCGACAGCCTGTCCCGCCATCCTGTGTCCGATGAGCCGGTGGTGCACACCGCCTCCTCACTTGTGGCGGCATGCCTGCGAAGCGGAGAGCCGGAATTGCGCACCCTTGCGGACCCGGCGGTCAGACGCTGGTTCGAAGAAGATCCAGCGCAGACGGAACCCCTGCAACGGGGCGGTGTCCACTCGCTCATCGCGGTTCCCCTACAGGTGCGCGGCGTACCTCTGGGCGCGGTGCTGCTCGTCCGGAACGCCCATTCCTCCGAGCTTTTCGCGTCGGATGACCTTACGATCGCCGCTGAGCTGGCCGCACGCGCGGCCGTGTGCCTGGACAACGCGCGACGGTTCCGCCGCGAACGCGGCATCGCACTCGGTCTCCAGCGAACGCTTCTGCCTCATCTCCCCGGAACGCACCCGGCCGTCGAGACAGCCGCCCGCTACCTGCCCGCCAGCGGGGACGTGGAGACTGGCGGCGACTGGTTCGATGTGATCCCGCTGCCCGGCGCGCGGGTCGGCTTGGTGGTCGGTGACGTCGTCGGACATGGGATCGCCGCGGCCGCGACCATGGGGCGGCTCCGGACCGCAGTACGCACGCTCGCGGACATCGACCTGCCGCCGGATGAGCTCCTCACCCACCTCGACGACATCGTGAGCAACACTTCGGACACCGACGCGTCTCCCGTCCCCGGACTGGGCGAGATACCCGGCGACGTCGGCGCAACCTGCCTGTATGCCGTCTACGATCCGGTCGCCGGCACCTGCGTCCTGGCCGCCGCCGGGCATCTGCCACCCATCCTGGTCCCTCCGGAGGGAATGGCGCACCTCATCGATGTCCCGGTCGGTCCTCCCCTCGGCCTGAGCAGCCTGCCCTTCGAGTCCGCCGAGATCGCCGTACCTGAAGGGAGTGTGCTCGCCCTTTTCACGGACGGCCTCGTCGAGACCCGTGACCAGGACATGGACACACGGCTCGAGCAGTTGCGCGGCCTCCTGAGCAGGTCTGCCGCCTCGCTCGACGACCTGGGTGACGCGATCCTGGACGCCTTGCTGTCCACGGAACGGACCGACGACGTGGCGCTGCTCCTTGCCCGCACGCGCCTCCTCGACCGGACGCAGATAGGCAGGTGGGACATTCCGGCGGACCCCTCCGTCGTGGCCGACGTCCGCCGACGCGTCTGTGAGCGGCTGTCGGAATGGGGGCTGGAGGAGAGTGCCTTTAGCGCCGAGCTCATCGTGAGCGAGCTGGTCACCAATGCGATCCGGTACGGCGGCGGTGCGATCCGCCTGCAGCTCATCAAGGACGACACACTGATCTACGAAGTGTGGGACGGCAGCACGACCACCCCGCACCTGCGTCGGGCGCAGCCGAGCGACGAGGGGGGTCGGGGCCTGTTCCTCGTCGCCCAGCTCACTCAACGCTGGGGGACCCGCTACACCAGCCACGGAAAGGTGGTCTGGGCCGAACAGTCTCAATTCGCCTGATGGGCAGTGCCGTCCGGTGGGGTGAGGCGGATCAGCCCATAGGTACCGGTGACACAGAGACCGGGGAGCGGCCGTTCGGCGAGCGAGACCACAATCGCACGGCACAGGCGACCGACATCACCGCCCGCCGTCCGCTCCTAGCAGCGGTCAGCGCCGTGCGCTCCCGCTGGAGTTCAGCGTGCGACCGAGCGCGTGAGCCTCGCGCAGGAGGAGCGCGCCGAGTTCCGGTCTGCGCTCGGCGCGGAACCTGGTCTCCACCCCCGTCAGGGTCAGCGCCCACGCGGGCTGCCCGGAACGGTCGAACACGGCGGCCGCCATGCCCCAGCTGCCTTCCACGACGAGTCCGGGGTTGACGGCGTAGCCGTCGATCCGGGTCTGTGCGATCCGCTCGCGCACCGCCTCCGGCGCGTGCGCCGGACCCCACCGGTCGACCAGGTCCCTCTCGGCCAGATACGCGTCGATCTCGGTGTCATCGAGGAACGACAGGACCGCCAGGCCCGCCGACACGACCCCGAGCGGGAAGCGCGCGCCCTCGTACAGCACGAAGGAGCGGATCGGGAAATCCCCGTCCTCCCGCAGCAGACACACCGTCTCGTCACCTCGCCGGGCGGAGAAGAACGCGCTCTCTCCCGTCTTCGCCGCGAGCCGGTGCACGCTCTCGTGTGCCTGGCGGGTGATGTCGTAGCGAATGCCAGCCACCCCGCCGAGCAGGTACAGCTCGGGGCCGAGGAACCAGCGCCCACTGCGTCGATCGCGGTCGACGAAGCCTTCCTCCGCCAACGAGACGAGCAGCCGGTGCACGGATGGCCGAGGCAGGCTGGTCGACCTCGCCAGCTCGGCGGTGCCCGCACCGGCGTCGTTGACCGTCGACAGCGCGCGCAGCACCGCTCCCATCCTGCCGACTAGGTGAGCTGCCGGGGCTGTTTCCATGCCCTCATCGTACGTTCACTCAGTGGACGCCGTGCGGGATCACCGCTCGCCCGACAATCGGTTTTCCCCAACAAGGGGCCCATCTCTTGCGTGTCAAGGGCACACGAGGATTGACTCGGCCGCTCGGACAGCGAACGCATCGGATGGGAGGTGGACGAGTTGATCAAGCTGCGTGCGACCGCGGAAGAGGCTCTGGCCGGCGTGCTGACGGACGGGATGACGATCGCCGTCGGCGGGTTCGGTCTCTGTGGCGTTCCGTACGACCTCATCGAGGTCGTACGGAACAGCGGGGTCACCGGGCTGACTGTCGTGTCCAACAACATGGGGGTCGACGGCAAGGGCCTCGGCCTGCTGCTGGAGAACCGTCAGGTGGCCAAGGTGATCGCCTCCTACGTCGGCGAGAACAAGCTGTTCGCCCAGCAGTACCTGGACAAGGTCCTCGACGTGGAGTTCTCCCCGCAGGGCACACTCGCCGAGCGCATGAGGGCCGGCGGGGCCGGCATCCCGGCCTTCTACACGCGCACCGGCGTGGGCACGCCCGTCGCCGAGGGCAAGCCGCACGCCGAGTTCGACGGACACGTCCATGTCCAGGAGCGCGCGATCGTTGCCGACCTCGCACTCGTGCACGCCCACACCGCAGACCAGGCGGGCAACCTCACGTACCGGGCCGCCGCACGCAACTTCAACCCCCTCATAGCCACGTGCGGCCGGGTCACCGTCGCCGAGGCCGAGCACCTCGCCGAGGAGTACATCGACCCCGAACTGGTCACGACTCCCGGCGTCTACGTGAACCATCTGGTGGTCGCGCGTGAGCGGACCAAGGAAATCGAGCAGCGCACGGTCCGCCCCCGCGTGACCGTCGAGGCGTAGGAGCGACGACCGTGCCCCGGACACGCGATGAGATGGCCGCGATCGCGGCCGCCGAACTCAGCGACGGCAACTATGTGAATCTCGGCATTGGCATCCCGACCCTCGTGGCCAACCACATCCCCGACGGCGTCCGGGTGACCTTGCAGAGCGAGAACGGCATCCTCGGCCTCGGCCCGTTCCCCTGGGAGGGCGAGGAGGACGCCGACGTCATCAACGCGGGCAAGCAGACGGTCACCGTCATTCCCGGTGCGAGCTACTTCGACTCCGCGACGTCCTTCGGCATGATCCGCGGCGGCCACATCGACATCGCCATCCTGGGCGCCCTGCAGGTGAGCGCGAAGGGCGACCTCGCGAACTGGACCATTCCCGGCGCCCTGGTCAAGGGCATGGGCGGGGCCATGGACCTCGTGGTCGGCGCCCGCCGGATCGTGGTGCTCACCGACCACGTCGCCAAGGACGGAAGCCCCAAGATCGTCGAGGACTGCACGCTGCCGCTGACCGCCGCCGGCGTGGTCAACCGCATCATTACCGACCTCGCCACCATCGACGTGACCCGGGAAGGCCTGCACCTGACGGCACTCGCTCCAGGCGTCACCGAGGAGGAGGTTCAGGCGAGAACCGGCGCCCCATTGCAACTGCCCGCGGCGGCAGCCGGAGAAATCGGGAGCACCTCAAGAGTGGCGTGATCACGGATGGCGCTGTCGACGCAGGCAGATGCCGTGTTTTCGCAGGGCGACGCGGAGCGCCTGAGTCCGCCCGCGACTGGTTAAGAGGTCGTTTCTTCCTGCCGTTTCATCCCTGGATGGGGCTTTGATGTGTTGGTGTCAGGTCGCGCCAGGAGATGGTGTTCTCGCCGGTGAGGCGGCGGGCCATGAGGTCGGTCATGGCGAGATGAATCATGGCCTCGGCACGGGCTGGGAGGGTCTACCGACTGCCAGGGCGGAAAGTCGTGCGGGAGGTAGGCCCACTGGCAGCCGGTGCGGTCCACGTAGAGGATCGCATTCATGATCTCGCGGAGGTCGTGCCGGGGCGGGCGGCCGAAATCCAGGGCCCGACCGCGGCGCTCGAAGCGCCACGCGGCCAGTACCGGCTCGATCAACCCCTAGCGTGCATCGGACAGATCACTCGGATACGTACGACATTCCGTCATGACCTGGGCATACCGCGCGGCGGGGGCGTGCGCCCAGGCGCGTTCGCGGCCGAGCCGAAGCACGGAACAGAATGGGGTGACTTGGAATGAGACAGGCGCAAGACAACCCCCGCCACGGAGGTCACACCATCCGCCCCAGCAAACACAGCGGGCCAGGCCACCTCACTCACACCAGCCCGACACCAAGCACAAACCGCTACTTATCACCGCACCACAGAGGAAAATGACCTCTTAGTGGGCGTTCAGGTATGCCTCATGCCGGTATGCGAGTTCTGCCGCTGTGCCAGTTTGAGGCCTTTCAACAGATCAATACGCTTCATCACTTCCAGACTTCCAGACCTGCCCGCCCGTTTCGCTCAGCTTCGATACTCGAAGTACGTCTGACGTAGAGATGGCACGGGACCGCCCAATGATCAGCGGAACCTGATCTTCCGTCACACCCATGATCCCTCTGGGACGTGAGCCAGCGGAAGCCGTACCCCAGCGACCTTTCCGA
>NZ_JBEYVO010000029.1:0-187400 GCF_040644055.1 Streptomyces sp. NPDC047043 | reverse complement strand
CCAGCGCCTTGCGCCGCACCGCCGCATCCGGATGGCAGATGCTGCCCAGCCTGTAGTCGTCGTCCTGGAACGTGTTCGAGTTGATCGCCCCGAGCCTCAGGCCATGATCCTCGGCGAACTTCGCCAGCGCCCCGTAGTCGTCCACCTTGTCCCACGGAATGTGCAGCGCAACCGTCGGCGCCACGCCGGTGACCGCATGCACCTGTGCCGCATCGGCCAGCTTCTCCCGCGGTGTACGGGGAACGCCCTGCTGGGCGAACACCTTGAACCGGGTCCCCGAGTTCCCGTACGCCCATGACGGCGTCTCGACTGCCTGGGTCTTCAGCGCGGTCTTCACCGCGGCGAGCTCGGTCACTTCAGGGCTCCTGTGACGTCGGGCCGGAAGGGCATATGGATGAATCGATTCAGGACGGGAAGCTTAGAGCTCCCCGTAGGGGTGTCAAGCGTTCCGGCAAACCCTGTTGCCCGTGGCCTGACCGTGACCTTTGGCTCTCGAAGGGTTCTCGAAACTTTTTCGGGGCCCACCCATTGACGTGACATGGCCGCCGCGCCTAACGTCCCGGCAACCAAGTTGAAACCTTTCACGACGTCGTGAGCCTCTGGTCGGCGTCGTCGAGGAGCCCTTCATGACCCACCCGTCCGACACGGGTCCGGCCCCGGTGCTGGCGCTCGAGGACATCTCGAAGTCCTTCGGCGCGGTGCGCGCCCTGCGGGACGTTTCCCTGGAGCTGTTCCCCGGCGAGGTGCACGCGCTCGCCGGGGAGAACGGCGCGGGCAAGTCGACCCTGATCAAGACCCTTGCCGGTGTGCACCGGCCGGACGCCGGCCGGGTGCTGCTCGACGGTGAGCCCGTCGTCTTCCACGGGCCCGGCGACGCCCGCGACGCCGGCATCGCCGTCATCTACCAGGAACCCACACTCTTCCCCGACCTTTCGATCGCCGAGAACATCTTCATGGGCCGCCAGCCCCGGCGCGCCCTCGGCCGTATCGACCACAGGGCCACCCATGAAGCGACCCTGGCCCTGATGCAGCGCCTGGGCGTCGAGCTCGACCCCGACCGCCCGGCCCGCGGCCTGTCCATCGCCGACCAGCAGATCGTCGAGATCGCCAAGGCCCTCTCCTTCGAGGCCCGCGTACTGATCATGGACGAGCCGACGGCCGCCCTCACCGGCAGCGAGGTCGCCCGCCTCTTCGGCGTCGTACGCGCACTGCGCGAACAGGGCGCCGCGGTGCTGTTCATCTCGCACCGGCTGGAGGAAATCTTCGAGATCTGCCAGCGGGTGACCACCCTGCGCGACGGCGCCTGGATCTCCAGCGAGCCGATCGAGGGCATGACCGAGGACGATCTCGTACGGCGCATGGTCGGCCGCGACCTGGACGAGCTGTATCCCAAGCAGGACGTCAAGCCGGGCCAAGTCGCCCTGAACGTACGGCGGTTGACCCGCGAGGGCGTCTTCACCGATGTCTCCTTCGACGTACGGCACGGGGAGATCGTCGGCCTCGCCGGGCTCGTCGGCGCCGGCCGTACGGAGGTTGCCCGGGCCGTCTTCGGCATCGACCGCTGGGACGCCGGCGAGGTCGAGGTCCAGGGGCGCAGGCTCACCAACGGCGCCCCGTCCACCGCCATGGCCGCCGGGCTGGCCCTCGTCCCCGAGGACCGCCGCGCCCAGGGCCTGGTGATGGGCATGTCCATCGAGCGCAACATCGGCCTCACCGGACTGCGTACGACCGTCAGGGCCGGACTGATGGACCGCGGCGCCGAACGCAGCCGCTCCCTCGACTGGGCCGTCAAGCTCCAGGTCAAGTACGCCCGGATCGCCGACACGGTGAACACCCTGTCCGGTGGCAACCAGCAGAAGGTGGTCCTCGCCAAGTGGCTCGCCACCGGCCCGAGGGTCCTGATCGTCGACGAGCCGACCCGCGGCATCGACGTCGGCACCAAGGCCGAAGTGCACCGGCTGCTCAGCGAGTTGGCCGCCGACGGCGTGGCCGTCCTGATGATCTCCTCCGACCTGCCCGAGATTCTCGGCATGGCCGACCGCGTGCTCGTCATGCACGAGGGCCGCCTCACCGCCGAGATCCCACGCGCCGAAGCCACCGAGGAAACCGTGATGGCCGCAGCCACCGGGAGGGCCGCCGCATGACGGTGACCACTACCGACGAAACCCCCGTCGCCGAGGTGCCCAGGTCCAGCGGCACCCGGCTCGTCGACCGCGTCTTCAAGATGCGCGAACTCGCCATCCTGGTCGTCTTCCTGGTGATGATCGGCATCACGCAGGCGGGCAACAGCGAGTTCCTCTCCGAGCAGGGCATCAAGGACCTGCTCCTCAACGCGACGATCCTGGTGCTGGTCGCCACCGGCCAGTCCCTGGTGGTGATCACGCGGAACGTCGACCTGTCCGTCGGCTCGACCCTCGGCATCACCGCCTTCGCCGCCGGCGACTATCTGCACGGCGGCGGGAACGCGGTCGTCGCCGTCTTCCTGGCCGTGCTCATGGGCATCGGCTTCGGTCTGCTCAACGGCCTGCTCGTCAGCCTCGGCCAGGTGCCCGCCCTCGTCGTCACCCTCGGCACGCTGTACATCATCCGCGGCATCGACTCCATCTGGGTCGGCTCCCGCCAGATCACCGCGGCCGATCTCCCCGGCAGCTTCGTGGACTTCGGCTCCGGCGGCATCTCCGCCGTACCGTGGCTGGCGCTGATCGCGCTGGCGGTGCTGGTGGCCACGGCGTACTACCTCAAACACTTCGGCAGCGGCCGGGAGCTGTACGCGCTCGGCTCCAACCCGGAGGCCGCCCGGCTCGCCGGCATCCCCGTCCGCAAGCGGATCTTGGCCGCGTACACCTTCTGCGGCGGCCTCGCCGGACTCGCCGGTGCGATGTACCTGGCCCGCTTCGGCAACGTCGACTCCGGGACCGGCACCGGCTACGAACTCACCGTGGTCAGCGCGGTCGTGGTCGGCGGCGTCGTCTTCACCGGCGGCTCCGGGAGCGTGTACGGCGCTGCTCTCGGCGCCCTGCTGCTGACGTCCATCAACAGCGTGCTGCCCGCCCTCGGCGTCAGCTCCGTGTGGGTGCTGGCCATCAACGGCATCCTGCTCATCCTCGCCATCGCGGTCGACCGGATCGTCGCACTGCGAGTGGCTGCCGCCCTGAAGAAATCGGCCGCGAAGAACTCGGCTGTGAAGAACTCGGCCCCGAAGAAGGGGAACGCCCGCCATGCCTGAGTCCTTGACGCGCGCGGTCCGCTGGGACACGGTCGTCGGCGCGCTCCTGGTCGTCCTTCTGCTGCTGTCGTTCACTACGGTCGACGGCTTCGGCAACGCCCTCAACCTGTCCTTCCTCATCGGCAACACCCTGCCGATCGCCCTGATCGCCCTCCCGATGACGCTGCTCGTCGTCGCCGGCGAGATCGACCTGTCCGTCGCCTCCACCGCCGGCCTGTCCGGCGCGGTCATGGGCAAGCTGTGGAACGACGGCATGGCGATCGAGACGATCATCCCGATCTGCCTGCTGCTGGGCGTCGTCTGCGGGCTGATCAACGGCCTGCTGGTCACCCGGCTCGGGCTGCCCTCCCTCGCCGTCACCATCGGCACGCTGGCCGCCTACCGGGGTATCGCACAGATCGTGCTCGGCTCCAACGCGGTGACCGACTTCCCCACGCAGTACCTGGACTTCGCGGCGGGGCGGATGGGGGACACCTTCCTTCCGCAGGCCTTCCTCCCCTTCCTCGTGCTGCTCGCCATCGCCGTCGTGGTCCTGCATGCCACCCCGTTCGGGCGGTCGTTGTTCGCGATCGGTGCGAACGAGGAGGCGGCGCGGTTCGCCGGGATCCGGGTCAAGCGACACAAGTTGATCCTGTTCACGGTGACGGGGCTGATGGCCTCGCTCACCGGGATCTTCTGGGCGCTGCACTACGCCAGCGCCCGCTACGACAACGCGACGGGACTCGAACTCTCCGTCGTCGCCGCGGTGTTGCTCGGCGGTATCGACTTCGACGGCGGCAAGGGGACGCTCGGTGGCGCCATCGCCGGGGTGTTCCTGCTCGGTGCGCTGCAGAACGTCATGAGTCTGCTCAATGTCTCGGCACAGTCGCAGATCGTCGTCACCGGTGTGTTGCTCGTCGTCTCGGTGCTCGGTCCCCGGGTCGCACGTCAGATTTCCATCGCGAGGGCGGCTCGCTCCGCCGGATAGGTCGTTTGTCGGCTGCGGGCCGGATCCGGCCGGTCGCGCCCCCGCGGTGAAACCGCAAATTCAACACAGTCCCGCGCCCCTGTCGGGGCGCTGTCGCTCACCCTCGTAGCAAAGGACCCCATGCCATGCGTAAGCCATCCCTCCGCCGTGCTTGTGTGGCGCTCGCCGCCGTTTCATCGCTCGCTCTCGCCGCGACCGCCTGCGGTGGCACCACCAAGAACGACGTCAAGGACGACAGCGCCTCGGCCGCCTCCGCCGGGAAGGCGAACCCGAACGCTGCCCTCAAGAAGGGGCTGACCGTCGGGTTCCTGCCCAAGCAGGTCAACAACCCGTACTTCACCTCCGCCGACAAGGGCGGCGAGAAGGCGCTCACCGAACTGGGCAACAAGTACAAGGAGGTCGGCCCCTCCAGCGCCACCGACACCGCCGGGCAGGTCTCCTACGTCAACACGCTCACCCAGCAGCAGGTGAACGCGATGGCCGTCTCCGCGCAGGACCCGGGCGCCCTGTGCACCGCGCTCAAGCAGGCCATGAAGAACGGCATCAAGGTCGTCACCTACGACTCCGACACCAAGGCCGACTGCCGCAACGCCTTCGTCTCGCAGGCCAGCGCCGAGGACCTCGGCCGCACCGAAGTCCAGCTGCTCGCCGAGCAGATCGGCTACAAGGGCGAGATCGCGATCCTGTCCGCCGCCCAGACGGCCACGAACCAGAACACCTGGATCGGCTACATGAAGGACGAGCTGAAGGACCCCAAGTACAAGAACATCAAGCTGGTCAAGACCGCCTTCGGCAACGACGACGCCCAGCAGTCCTTCCAGCAGACCCAGGGCCTGCTCCAGGAGTACCCGAACCTGAAGGGGATCATCTCCCCGACCACCGTCGGCATCAAGGCCGCCGCCCAGTACCTGTCCGGCTCCAAGTACAAGGGCAAGGTCAAGCTGACCGGCCTCGGCACCCCCAACGACATGCGCAAGTACGTCAAGAACGGCACCGTCGACGCCTTCGAGCTGTGGGACCCGGCCAAGCTCGGCGACCTCGCCGCCCGCACCGCCGTCGCGCTGGTCTCCGGTCAGATCACCGGCAAGGAGGGCGAGACCTTCAAGGCCGGCGGCACCGAGTACACGATCGGCAAGGACGGCGTGATCAACCTGGGCAAGCCGACCGTGTTCAACGCGAAGAACATCGACCAGTTCAACTTCTAGTCGGGGGGCGGTACTCCATGCAGCGCGTCTGTTTCCTTCTCAAGGTCCGCGAGGACCGGCTCGCCGAGTACCGCGAACGCCATGCCGCCGTGTGGCCGGAGATGCTTCAAGCGCTCTCCGCCACCGGCTGGCGCAACTACTCGCTCTTCCTGCGCGACGACGGCCTGCTCGTGGGCTACCTGGAGACCGAGGACTTCGAAGCCGCACTCGCCGGTATGGAAGCCACCGACGTCAACGCCCGCTGGCAGGCGGAGATGGGCCCGTTCTTCGAGTCGCTGGACGGCGCCCGGCCCGACGAGGCCATGAAACCGCTCACCGAAGTGTTCCACCTCGCCTGACACCCCCGTATCCGTCCCCCCGGAGCCCCCATGAGAAGACGTACCGTGCTCGCGACCGCCATACTTGCGGCCGTGGCAACGCCGGGCATCGCACGGGCCGCCGACCCCGGCCCGTCCGTCAGCAAGAAGAGCACGACCCAACTCGACGGTCAGGCCATCTTCTTCGTCTCCTACGACGGTCTGGTCAACAACAACTCGTTCCAGAAGAACGGCCTGTTGACCTACAAGGGCTACCAGTACGCCGCCTGGTACACCTCGACCGGCAACGCCGTCATCGCCCGCCGTGTGCTCGGCGGCTCGAGCTGGTCGACGGTCACCCTGTCCCACAAGCTCAAGTCCAGCGACTCGCACAACGTCATCTCCATGGGCGTCTCCAAGGTCGACGGCCGCCTCCACATCAACATGGACTCCCACAGCGACGGCTACTGCTACGTGAAGTCGATCGCCGCACTCCTCGACAACGCGGCGTCCACGTCCTGGACTTCGTCGGTCTTCGGCTCGGTGCAGACCTCGCTGGACGGGCTGGCACTCACCTCCCAGTTCACCTACCCGCAGTTCGTCTCGACCCCCGAGGGCAAGTTGCAGCTCAGCTACCGGGTCGGGATCTCCGGCAACGGCCGCAACGCCCTTGCCGAGTACGACGGTTCCAGCTGGACGGCCCTCGGGGAGTGGTCCAGCTCCACAGGGACGTACACCAGCTCGCACGGCTCCTCGACCGCCCGCAACATGTACCTGCACGGCATCGACTACGACGTCAACGGCCGGCTGCACTCCTTCTTCACCTGGCGCGAGCAGAACGCCGCCGTGATGTGCAACAGCGGCGGCATCACCAACCACGACACCGGCTACGCCTACTCGACCGACCGCGGCCGCACCTGGCGCAACGACGCGGGCACCGTCGTAGGGACGACCGGCAGCTCCGACACCGTGGCCGTCACGGACAGCGGCCTGGTCGTCGACTCGCTCAACCCCGACCACTCGCTGATGAACCAGGAGAGCCAGGGCACCGACTCGTCCGGCCTCCCGCACGCGATCATCAGCTACGTCCCCGGCCGCTTCGGCCAGTGCACCACCAACTACGTCAGCGACCGCACCGCCAACGGCCGCGCCTTCCACCTCCGCAAGAACTCCTCCGGCACCTGGACCAAGACGGAGATCCCCGTCGCACTCAACTCCAGCCAGCGCACCAAACTGGTCCTGGACAAGTACGACAACGCGTACGCGATCTTCCCCTACGGCCGCATCGCCGGCGCCTCCAAGTCCTCCGGGTACACCGACTGGACGCTGCTGTACGACGGCAGCGATCTCAACGCCTTCGGCGAGGTCGTGATCGACGAGCTGCGGGTGAAGGCGGACAACGTCCTGTCGTTCATGTACCAGGAGAAGTCGAGCGGTACGACCCCCTCGGCGCTCCACGTCGTGGACTTCGCACTGCCCGCGTGACCGGGCATGATGCGTCCGATGTTGACGGTACTGTGAAGGCCTTCCGGCCGTCCCGTGTCCCCCTGGAGGTCCCTGCCTGATGTCCCAGTCGGTGGGTATCAAGGACGTCGCCCGCGCCGCCGGAGTCTCCGTCGGCACGGTGTCGAACGTGATCAACCGTCCGGACACGGTCGCCACCGAGACCCGGGCGCGGGTGCAGTCCGCCATAGACCGGCTCGGCTACGTCCGCAGCGAGTCCGCGCGCCAACTGCGCGCGGGCCGCAGCCGGATCATGGGGCTGCTCGTCCTGGACATGGGCAACCCGTTCTTCGTCGACGTCGCGCGCGGTGCCGAGCGTGCCGCGCGGGATGCCGGACTCGGCGTGATGGTCTGCAACAGCGCCCAGAGCGCCGGCGAGGAAGCCGACTACCTGTCGCTCTTCGCCGAGCAGCGGGTGCGCGGCGTGCTGCTCACGCCCACCGACGCCTCCGGCCGGAACATCGAGACGTTCCGCCGCCACAACATCCCCTTCGTCCTCGTCGACCGGGTCGCCGAGGGCACCACCGAGTGCTCCGTCTCCGTCGACGACGTGGCGGGCGGCGCCCTGGCCGTGCGCCACCTCGTCGACGCCGGCCACCGGACCATCGCGTACGTCAGCGGCCCGCCCGGCCTCAACCAGGTCCGCGACCGCCGTACCGGCGCCCTGAACGCCCTCGCCGAGGCCGGCCTCGGACCGGACTGCCTGCGTGAACTGCCCACCGAGCGGCTCGACGTGGCCGCCGGACGCGACGCCGGCGCCCGTCTCCTCGGCCTCGCCGAGCGCCCCACCGCGGTCTTCTGCGCCAACGACCTCCTCGCCCTCGGGGTCCTGCAGGCCATGTACGCGGCCGGTGTGGGAGTCCCCGACGACCTCGCCATCGTCGGCTACGACGACATCGAGTTCGCGGCGGCCGCCGCCGTCCCGCTCACGTCGGTCCGCCAGCCCGCCGTCACCATGGGCGCCCTGGCCGCCGAGCTCCTGCTGGAGGAGACGGAGGCGGAGACCGGAACGAAACGCCACGAACACCGGCGTGTCGTCCTCCAGCCGGAGCTGGTCGTACGCCGCTCCAGCCTGGCCGCCCGCTGATCGGACGGTCAGTAAGTTTTCATGATCCCGGGGGTCCGCCGCCGGACGAACATGTGGTGAAGTGGGATGCGGCCCGAAATCCGTCCGTCCCAGGAGACCTGTTGACTGCCACGTACCGTCAGCCCGGTGTCGTCCTCACCGACCGCCGCTTCACCGTTCCCCTCGACCACGACGACCCGGCGGGGGAGACGATCGAGCTCTACGCCCGCGAGGTCGTCGCCGGCGACAAGGCGCACCAGAACCTGCCGTGGCTGGTCTACCTCCAGGGCGGCCCCGGCTTCGGCGCCAACCGCTTCGTGGGCAAGCAGTCCTGGCTCGGCCGCGCCCTCAAGGAGTACCGCGTCCTCCTCCTCGACCAGCGCGGCACCGGCCACTCCACCCCCGCCAACCGCCAGACCCTCCCGCTGCGCGGCGGCCCCGCCGAACAGGCCGACTACCTCGCGCACTTCCGGGCCGACGCCATCGTCCGCGACTGCGAGGCGATCCGCGACCGGGTCACCGGCGGCGCCCGCTGGACCGTCCTCGGCCAGAGCTTCGGCGGCTTCTGCACCGTGAACTACCTCTCCCGCGCGCCCGAGGGCCTGACCGCGGCCGTGATCACCGGCGGGCTGCCGTCCCTCGACGCGCACGCCGACGAGGTCTACCGCGCCGCCTACCCCCGTATCGAACGCAAGGTCGCCGCGCACTACGCGCGCTACCCGCAGGACATCGAGCGCGCCCGCCGTATCGCCGACCACCTCCTCAGCCACGAGGTGACCCTGCCGAACGGCTACCGCCTCACCGTCGAGGCCTTCCAGTCCCTCGGCATCGTCCTCGGCGGCAGCGAGGGCAGCCACCGCCTGCACTACCTCCTGGAGGACGCCTTCGTCCGCACCCCGCAGGGCACGGCACTCTCCGACGCGTTCCAGGAGCAGGCCCAGGGCCTGCTGTCGTACGCGAGCCACCCCCTCTACGCCCTCGTCCACGAGGCGACCTACGGCCAGGACGAACGCCCCACCGCCTGGTCGGCCGAACGCGTTCGCGCCGAATACCCGCAGTTCGACGCCGCGAAGACCCTCACGGGCGACGGCCCCCTCCTCTTCACAGGCGAGTCGATCCACCCCTGGATGTTCGACTGCGACCCGGCCCTGCGCCCCCTGCGCGAAACCGCCGAACTCCTCGCCGCCCGCACCGACTGGCAGCCCCTCTACGACCCCGCCCGCCTCGCCACCAACAAGGTCCCGGTGGCCGCGGCCGTCTACCACGACGACATGTACGTCGACACGACCCACGCCCTCGAGACGGCCCGCACCATCCGCGGCCTGCGCACCTGGGTGACCGACGAGTTCGAGCACGACGGAGTCAGGGCGGGCGGACCGCGGGTACTGGACCGGCTGCTGGCACTGACACGTGACGAGGCGTGAGATTCACCGGGAGTGATGTCACTGTCACGGGCTAGTCTGCGACCATGACCGAGCCGAAGATCACCGAGCTGGAGCCCATGCCCGCCGACTGGCAGCGCGCCCTCGCCGTCGTCGCGCACCCGGACGACCTCGAGTACGGGTGCTCGGCGGCCGTCGCCGCCTGGACCGACGAGGGCCGCGAGGTCGTCTATGTCCTGGCGAGCCGCGGCGAGGCGGGCATCGACACGCTGGAGCCAGCGAAGTGCGCTCCGCAGCGCGAGCGGGAGCAGCGGGCGAGCGCGGCCGTCGTGGGGGTGTCGCAGGTGGAGTTCCTCGACCACAGGGACGGCGTGATCGAGTACGGCACCGCGCTGCGCCGCGACATCGCCGCCGCGATCCGCCGGCACCGGCCCGAGCTGGTGATCACCCTCAACCACCGCGACACCTGGGGCGGCGTCGCCTGGAACACCCCGGACCATGTGGCGGTGGGGCGCGCGACCTTGGATGCGGCCGGTGACGCCGGCAACCGGTGGATCTTCCCCGAGCTCGTCGAACAGGGCCTCGAGCCCTGGAACGGCGTCCGCTGGGTCGCCGTCGCCGGTTCCGCCTCGCCCACGCACGCCGTGGACGCGACCCCGGGCCTGGAGCGCGCGGTGCACTCGCTGCTCGAACACCGCAGCTACATCGAGGCGTTGACCGACGAGGACCCGGAGACGTACGTCCGCGGCTTCCTGACCGCCAACGCCACGGCGACGGGGGAGCGGTTCGGGGGCAGGCCGGCGGTGGCATTCGAGGTCTTCGGCCGATAGGCGCAGCCGACAACCATGGGGGAGCACATGAACGGCACGGAAGTACTGGCCGACCGGTTCGAGGAGCACCGAGGCCATCTGAAGGCGGTCGCCTACCGCATGCTCGGCTCGATCGCCGAGGCGGAGGACGCCGTCCAGGAGAGCTGGCTGAAGCTGAGTCGCAGTGACACGGACGGGATCCGGAATCTCGGCGGCTGGCTGACCACCGTGGTCGGTCGGGTCTGTCTTGACATGCTGCGGTCCCGGGCCTCGCGTCGCGAGGATCCCATCGACGAGACCTTCGTGCCGGATCCCGTGATCAGGCCCCTGTCGCAGATCGATCCGGAGCAGGAGGTGCTCCAGGCCGACTCGGTGGGGCTGGCGCTGCTGGTGGTGCTGGAGACCCTGGAGCCCGCCGAGCGGCTGGCGTTCGTGCTGCACGACATGTTCGCGGTGCCCTTCGACGACATCGCGCCGATCGTGGAACGCAGTTCGGCGGCGACCAGACAGCTCGCCAGCCGGGCCCGGCGCCGGGTGCGCGGGGCCACGCCGTCCTCGGAGCCCGACCTCGGGAGGCAGCGGGAGGTCGTCGACGCCTTCATGGCGGCCGCCCGTGCCGGTGACTTCGAGGCGCTGGTCGCGGTCCTCCATCCCGACGTCGTGCTGCGGGCCGACTCCGGTGCGCTGGTCGGGGGTGCCGCCGCGTCCAAGTGGGTGCGCGGCGCGAAGCCCGTGGCCGAACAGGCGCTGCTGTTCCGGCAGTTCGCGCAGTTCGCGCGGGTGGTGCTGGTCAACGGGGAGGTCGGGGTCGTCAACGCGCCCGAGGGACGGCCGCTGTCGGTCATGGGCGTCACCGTCGTCGACGGCAGGATCGTCGCCCTGCACATCCTGGCCGACCCTGAGCGGCTCGCCCGCCTCGACCTCGGGGCCTTCGACTGAGGTTCAGGCGGCGACGGCCAGCGGACCGAGGGTGCGGTGCGGGTCCACGACCCGCCCGTCCGGCAGCAGTTCACCGGTGTCGTCGAACACGATCGTGCCGTTGCACAGCAGGCTCCAGCCCTGTTCGGGATGGGCCGACACGATCACGGCGCTGTGGTGGTCCGGGCTGTCTGCGGTGGGGCACGGTGGCCGGTGGCTGCACATGGTCTCTCTCCTCGATCCGTCTGGCTCCCGCCTGAAAAGTGGGCTCGTATCTGTGGTATCCGAGCTTGTTTTCCGTTGTATGAGGAGACCCCCACAGCGCCGGAAATTCATCGGTGAGATTCGGTTTCCGGCGGGCCGATTTCGGCGGGAGCCACGGCCGAGGCGATGTCAGACCCGCGTGGCAGCGTGGGAGATGGACGAGCGGTGCGCGTCGAGGCGAAGGAGCCGCGTCATGACCGACGTCGATTCGCAGTTCCTACGTGGCTTGTTCGACGAGGAGGGCAGCCTGCACACCGCGGGCCGGACGGCGCTGTACCGGCTGTACGGCCTGGAAGGGCTGCTCTACGTCGGCATATCGATCTGCCCGCTCACCCGCGTGCGCACGCACCTGCGGGAGCAGCCGTGGGGGCCGCACGTCATCGGGATACAGATCGACTACCCGGACGACGCGGAGGCCGCCGAACGCGAGACCGTCTGGACCGAGCGCCCCAAGCACAACGTCATCTTCAACGGTCAGTCCCCGCCCACCCCTCCCGACCGCGCGGCGCGCCTCAGGACCGAACTCGCCCTGGAGCAACGCCGGTTGGAGGAGTTCGAGACGGCCGTGCCCGAGTCGTCGACGCACCTACGGCTCATAGCCCGAGGGATCAAGGCGAAGCGGGCGAGGATCGCGAAGCTGACGAAGGAGGTGGAGGACGCGGAAGCCACGCAGCGCAAGGTACCGGAGCGGCCCAAGCGGGCGAGGTCATGAACCGGCAGGCAGGTTCCCGATGCCCGCGACGCGATATTGGGGTGATCGCCAAGGGCAGGTCGGACACACTGGCTGCGTGCAGCACGAACTCGAACAACCGTTGTCCGGTGGCAACGTCAGCGACGGCGTAGTCCGAATCGGCGACACCGTCCGGCGGCCCGCCGGGCCCTGGACCCCGGCGGTGCACGCACTGCTCACGCACCTGCACGAGGTCGGATTCCGGGCGGCCCCGCGGCCGCTCGGGATCGACGAGCAGGGGCGCGAGGTGCTGAGCTTCGTGCCGGGTGAGGTGATCTGGCCCGATCGGTTCGCCCTGGTGGAGCCGGAACGGCAGTTGGCCCGCGTGGCCCGGCTGATCCGGGAGTTCCACGACGCCGTGCAGGGCTTCACGCCGCCGGCCGACGCCCACTGGCAGGTGCTCGTTCCCGCGGAGGGTGCCGACATCATCGCCCATCAGGACCTGGCGCCCTGGAACCTCGTGGTCGGCGACGAGGACCGGTGGGCCTTCATCGACTGGGACACGGCGGCCCCCGGTTCGCGCCTGTGGGACGTCGCCTACGCCATCCGCGGCTTCGTACCTCTGTCCGCTCATCCCGACTGGCAGACTCCCGACGCCGCCGCCCGGCTGCGCCTCCTCGCCGACGCCTACGGACTCGACGAGGCCGAACGGCGAGCCCTCGTACCGATGTTGGGCCGCCGCACCCGCGCCATGCACGACTTCCTGCGCGACCAGTCCGCCCGCGGGAATCAGCCGTGGGCGAGACTCTGGGCGGAAGGCCACGGCGACGCCTGGCGCGGGGACGCCGAGTACATCGAGGAGCGCGAGAAGAAGTGGGAGCACGCCCTGCTGTCCGGCTGACCGCCGCCGTCAGGGCGCCCGGTCTCCCCGGGCTTGACGGGCTCTCGGACCGTCCGCGGCTCGCTACGCGACCGCGCCCAGATCCGCGCTGAACCAGTGCTCCGGCCGCATCCGCACCACCATGTGATCGGCGAGTTCGACCTCGGCCCAGCCCACGAACTCGTCGAGTGCCGCCCCCGAGAGGTAGCGGCCGGCCATCTCCCGATGGAGCGCGCCGCTCCCCTCGGCCACCTCGGTGACCGGCCCTTCGACCGAGACGTACCGGGTCGTCGGCTCCGTGCGCTGGACCATCAGGCTGAAGCGGCCCGCCGCCCTGATCAGCGTCATCTTCCGGGAGTCCGCGCCGGTGAGAATCCACGGCAGACCGCCGGACTCATAGGCGTACCAGATCGGAACCACCAGCGGCCCGCGGTCGTCACCGGCGGCGACACCCAGCGCGGCCACATGCGGCTCGGCGAGGAATCCTTCCCGTTCTTCGCGTGAAAGTGCCATACGACGACTGTAGGTCCGGCCACTGACAACTGAACGAGCACTCAGGCCCGCACCGCCTCGTACGGGCCTCACCGATCGGTTCGATGACGAGCCGGAGCGGCGGCCCGATCTCGACAAGGCCCGGTCTCGATAAACTGTGCGAATGCGAGATCAGACAGTCGGCCGGGCCGACCTGCGCGGCGACTGCGGGCAGTGCTTCGGGCTGTGCTGTGTCGCCCTGCCCTTCGCCGCCTCCGCCGACTTCGCGATCGACAAGCAGGCCGGCAAGCCCTGCCCGAATCTGCAGGGCGACCACCGGTGCGGCATCCACGCCGACCTGCGGCAGAAGGGCTTCACCGGCTGCACGGTCTACGACTGCTTCGGCGCCGGACAGAAGGTCTCGCAGGTCACCTTCCGCGGACAGGACTGGCGTACCGCCTCGCGTGAGCACGCCCGCCGTATGTTCGACGTGTTCCCGGTCGTCCGGCAGCTGCACGAACTGCTCTGGTACCTCAACGAGGCGCTCGCCCTGCCCGCCGCCCGCCCCGTTCACGCCGACCTGCGCCGGGCCCTGGCCGAGACCGAGGGGCTCACCCGTCAACTCCCCGAGCAGCTGGCCGCGTTGGACGTCGGCGCGCACCGGCAGACGGTCAACGTGCTGCTGCTGAAGACCAGCGAACTGGTGCGCGCGGGCACCCGCGGCCGCAAGAAGGACCGCCGCGGCGCCGACCTGATCGGTGCCCGTCTCAAGGGCGCCGACCTGCGCGGTGCGAATCTCCGCGGCGCCTACCTGATAGCCGCCGACCTGACCGGGGCCGACCTGCGGGGCGCGGATCTGATCGGCGCCGACCTGCGGGACGCAGACCTCACCGACGCCGATCTGACCGGTGCCTTCTTCCTCACCCAGCCCCAGCTCAACGCCGCCCGCGGCAGCGCGGGCACGCGCCTGCCGGACTCAGTCACCCGCCCCGTGCACTGGACAGCGCAGCTCTGACGGCGCCTCGTCCAGGGCCGGTGCCGGGGAGACCCCGGCGGTGACCGTGCGCCGCTGCAGATGCAGCCGCAGTCCCTCCGGCATCAGCGTCAGCCGCTCCGTCACCCGCAGCCGGTAGTCCGGGTCGGGCCGCAGGTCGTAGCGGCGCAGCAGCAGGCCGAGCACCAGCGTCGCCTCGTGCAGCGCGAACTGCCGCCCGATGCACGCCCGCGCGCCCGTCCCGAACGGCTTGAAGGTGTGCCCCGCCCGGGACCGTACGGCCTTCGGGTCGAAGCGGTCCGGGTCGAACCGCTCCACGTCGGCGCCCCACACCTCCGGGTCGCGGTGCAGCATCGACGTGAGCACCAGCGCCCATGCACCCCGCCGCATCGGATGGTCGCCCGCCAGCACCGTGTCCTGACGGGCCTCCCGGGCGAAGGCCGGCGCCGTCGGCCACAGCCGCAGCGCCTCGTCCAGCACCCGGCGCACATACCGCAGCTTCGCCACCTGGTCGTAGCCGGGCACCTCCGCATCGCCCCAGACGGCGTCCACCTCGGCCCGCGCGCGGGCCGCGAT
Organism: Streptomyces sp. NPDC047043; assembly: GCF_040644055.1. Taxonomy (NCBI): domain Bacteria; kingdom Bacillati; phylum Actinomycetota; class Actinomycetes; order Kitasatosporales; family Streptomycetaceae; genus Streptomyces; species Streptomyces sp. NPDC047043. The sequence goes on along the minus strand of NZ_JBEYVO010000029.1, from coordinate 172,173 downwards.
CTCGGGGTGGCGGGAGAGGTAGTGCAGGGCGAAGGAGAGCGCGCCCGAGGTCGTCTCGTGGCCGGCCACCAGGAAGGTGATGACCTGACGGCGCACGTTCTCCGCGGACAGCCGCTCCCCGGTCTCCGGGTGTGCCGTCTCCAGCATCCGGTCCAGCAGGTCGCCGCCCCCGCCCTCGCCCGACTCGCGCCGGGCGCGGACCAGGTCGTCGACCGTGCGGTTGAGATACGCGATGTCGGCCTCGTTGCGGCGCGAGGCGCTGCGCAGCAGGAGCGGGGCCAGCGGCGCCGGCACGCTGTTCAGCCGCTGGGCATAGGTGAGCGTGCCGACCATCGCGTTCACGAAGGGGTGCAGCCGGGGCCGTTCGAAGGACCCGAAGTCGTGTCCGAAACCGGTGCGCGCGATCGTCTCCAGCGTCAGCTTGGTCATGTCGCCGGGCACGTCCACCGCCCGGCCCGCCGCCAGCTCGCGGTCCCAGTGGTCGGTGAGCCGCCCGGCCACCGCCAGCATCATCGGGTGGTAGCCCTCCATGGCCTCCCGGCTGAAGCCCGGGGCGAGCACGTCGTGCGCCAGCTGCCAGTTCGGCTCGTGGTTGTACGCCGTGAACAGCCCGTCCCCGGCCACCGGCCGCAGATTGGCGACCCCGAGGCCCACGTGCTTGGCGAACCGCGACTCGTCCGCCATGTCCGCCGCGAGCTCCGCGCCCCACACGAACACGAACTCGTTGCCGAACGCCTTCCGCCGGAAGATCGGCCCGAGCTGGCGCGCGTAGCGCATGGAGTCCTGCACGGGCGCGCGCCGGTCGGCACCGAGGACGTCACCGAGCAGGGGGAGCCGGTGCGGGGGATGCGGAATGCGGTGCAGCTCGGGCCAGCCCTGCTCCGCCCCGCGGAACCCCTTCGGCAGTCCGGCTTCCGTCGTCGGCGCGACCCCTGTCGTCGTCTCCGCCATGACGCGATCTCCCTTGCTGCAGCGGCACGTTGTAGAGCAGACAGTGCGTGTTGTACGTGGGTTCAATAACGCGTCCAGTCTGATCCTGCTGTTGAACCGGCGTCAAGTAAAATGCGGGCATGGCCGCGAACCCGGGCGAGCGCACCCGCCGCCGACTGAGCACCGAGGAGCGGCGGGAGCAGTTGCTGTCCGTGGGGGCGCGGCTGTTCTCGGAGAGCCCGTACGACGACGTGTGGATCGAGCAGGTCGCCGAGATCGCCGGGGTCTCGCGCGGACTGCTCTACCACTACTTCCCGACCAAGCGGGACTTCTTCCTCGCGGTCGTCGAGCGCGAGAGCGAGCGGATGCTGCAGATGACCGCGGCGGTGCCGGGCGTTCCCGCGCGCGAGCAACTCACCGCGGGACTGGACGTCTTTTTGGAGTACGTCCACGCCCACGCCCACGGCTTCCGTGCCTTCCACCGTGCGGACGCGGCCGGCGACCAGGCCGTCCGCAAGGTCTACCGGCGGGCGCTCGCCGCGCAGGAGCGGCAGATCCTGGCGACGCTCGCCGAGGACCCCGAACTCGGCCCGGCCGCCCAGGCGCGCCCCGACCTCCGGCTCGCCGTCCGGGGCTGGCTGGCCTTCACCACGGCCGTCTGCCTGGAGTGGCTGCGCGGCTCGGACCTGGGCCGGGAACAGGTCCGCGACCTGTGCGCCCGGGCGCTGCTGGGCGTCATCGCACCCTGATCCGCCGCGGCTCGGGCCGTCCCATGGTTGGCGTACACCTCGATCTTCGATAGGTTAGGCAAGGCTTACCTAAGGAGGTTCTGGGATGGGTGACAGCCAAAGCTGGACGGCCGCGCCTGCCGCGGCGGAGCGGGCCCGCTCGGTGCTCGCCGCCGCGTGGTCCTGCGCGGTGACCGCGGAGGGCGGTCGCGAGGAGTTCGTCGGTGCGCACAGCGTGGACGAGGACGGCCGGGTGTTGCTGAGCGTGCCCGAGGACAGCGCATTGGTCGCGGCCGCGATCTGCGCGCCCCGCGGCGAGCCCTCCGCCGTGCTGGAGTTCGCCGATGTGGCGCCCGTCCCGGTTCGCAACCGCATCCGCACCCGGCTCTGGCTCGCGGGGTACTTCGTGCCCGAGGACGGCCATCTGGCGTTCACGCCCACGCGGATCGTGCTGCGGCCGCCGTCCGGTGCGGTGGTCGTCGACCTCGACGAGTTCGCCGCCGCCGCGCCCGACCCGCTGGCCCTCGCCGAGGCTCAACTGCTGACCCACCTCGCCGACTGCCACCCGGACGCGGTCGAGCGGCTCACCCGCCTCGTCGACCACGCCAGCCTGCACAGCGCGGTCCGCGTCCAGCCCCTCGCCGTCGACCGGCACGGACTGACGCTGCGCATCGAGCGCAACCGCGCCCACGGCGACGTACGACTGCCGTTCCACGCTCCGGCCGACGACGTCGGTCAGCTCACCGAACGCATGCACGTCCTGCTCACGCAGGCCGCCGCCGCCTCCTGCCCGCGCGCCCTACAGCGGCAGCGCACAGACGGCGACCGGTGAGGCGAACGGCTTGCCCGCGAGCCGCAGTTCACCGTTCTTGTCGTTCACGTGGAAGACGCTGACGGTGCCGGACTTCTGGTTCGCCGCGAACAGCAGCGTCCCGTCCGGCGAGAAGGCGATCTGCCGCGGGAAGTCGCCGGACACCGGCACCGTGTCCAGCAGCCGCAGCCGGGCGCCGTCCGCTTCGACGGCGTAGCGAGCCAGGGTGTTGTCGCCGCGGTTGGCGAGATAGGCGTACCCGCCGCCCGCAGCCACCAGGATCTGCGCCGGGTAGTTGGTGCCGGAGCCGGATCCCGTGGACTGCGGTTCGCCGATCGTCAGACGGCCCGTGGCCGGCGCGTACGTGCAGACCGCGACCGTGTCGTCGACCTCGTTGGCCAGATAGGCGTGCCGGCCGCCGGGGTGGAAGGTGAGATGGCGCGGACCGGCGCCCGGCCGGGTCTGCGCCCGCGACACCTCGGTGAGAGTGCCGCGGCGCTCGTCGAGGCGGTACGTGTAGACGGTGTCCGTACCCAGGTCGACGGCGAGCACATGGCCGCCGTCGGGACTCGTCACGAACTGGTGGGCGTGCGGGCCCTCCTGGCCCGGACCGGCCGCCGGGGACGAGTGTTTGACCAGGTCGGTGCGCTCGCCCAGCGCGCCCGAGTCGCCGATCGGGTGCACGGCCACACTGCCCGACCCGTAGTTGGCGCTCAGCAGCCAGCGGCCGGTCGGATGCACGGCGAGATGGCAGGGGCCCGCCCCGCCGGTGCTGCGGCTGCCCAGGATCTTGCGGTCGGAGCGGCGTACGGCGGTCACGGCGCCGTCGTCCTGCTCGTTCACGGCGTACAGCGTGCCGCCGTCCGGGTGCAGCGCGAGGTAGGACGGGTTGGCGATGCCGGTGAGGGTTCCGGTGCCGGTGATGGCGCCGGTCTCGGGGTCGTAGGTGGCGAGGCCGATGCCCGTGCCGCCGCCCTCGACCGTGGTGTACGTGCCCAGGTAGAGCGGGCGGGGGCCGGACGGCTGGCTCGACGGCTGTGCGGAAGGCTTCGCGGACGGCTCGGGAGCGGCCGCGGCCGTCTCGGGCGTCGTAGGGGTGTGACCGGACGAGGGCGACGAGGACCTGGGTGGCGCGGGCGCCGGCAGTGCCGTCGCCGCGGCCGTCCCCGCGAGCGCGCCGACGAAACGGCGCCTGCTCCAGGCGCCGCCCGACGCTCCTGCCCCACTTCCCATGTCCGCACCTCAGGTGATCGTCCGTCCCGCTCGTGACAAACCACCTTGACGCGGACCACCCGGTCCGTGCAACAACGGCACCGGCCGTTGCGCATGCTGCAATGGCCGGTGACTGTCGTCAGTCGTCCACCGGTCGCCTTACCGGCCGTCTACCACTCGCCGTCCTCGACCGGCTTGCCAGGCGCGTCCTTCAGCGGCATCACCTGGTGCGGGGAGGGGTCCGTCCAGGGCTCGTGGTCGTCACCGAGCCAGTCGCCCACCGGCTTCACGCCCTCCAGCGTGTCCGTCGGAGCGAGGTCCTGCGCGTCCTGGTCGTAGTAGTCGTACCAGGGCAGACCCGCCCGGGTGTACGCCGCGCGGTCCACCGGCGACGGCGGGGGAGCCTCGCCGGTGATGCGGTGCCACTCCGGAGGCGTGACCAGGTGCACGAACACGCGCCCGGCGGGCTCCTTCGCCCAGTCCTCGAGCTGCCGGTCGTCGCGGTAGACCTCCTGCCGCATCGAACCGCCGACGCCGAGCCCCATGGCCGCCGCCGCCCGCGGCCGGCTCGCCGGAGCCGCGGCCGGTGCCGGCATCGCGCCCGGCGGGGGCGCCGCCATCGGCATCGCCGCGCCGTAACCCCCGGCCGAGAGCGTCGTGCGACTGCGCTCCACCCGGCGCCGCTCCTCCTCGCGCCACTCGGCCAGCCGGCCGGCGTTGAGCGGGAAGGACTGCAGCTGTACGCCGCCCCACGTCTCCTCGCCCGTGACCTGGGCCTCGACGGTCGCGCCGAGGCCCAGTGGCACCGCCACGAACTGGCGGACCGTGCCCTTGCCGGAGTTGATGCCGTCCAGCCACGGCTGGCGGGGCAGCACGACGTAGTTCTGCGGTTTGCGGGTCAGCCGGTCGCTCCACGGCTTGCCCGACACCGCGCACACCTTGCCGACCCCGACCTGCAGGGCGGCCGGTTCCGTGGTCCCCGAGAAGCTCAGCCACATCGCCTCGCGCAGATACACCGGCAGCATCACACCGCCCCGCGCCCGCCACTGCTCGGGCACCGTGTCCGGGAAGTCCGCCACCCGGCGGACCGGGAACTCGCCCAGGCCCGGCGGCAGCGGATGCGTGCCCGTCTCGGGCAGCCGCAGGGTGCGCACGAACCGCACCGCCACACCGCCCGGCAGCCGCAAGGTGTTCCCGTCGATCCGCACGGTCGTGTCCGTCATCCGCCCGCCCCCTAGGTCCCGGCCACCGGAAACGTGCGCCCCGGCGACTACGTCACCTAGAACGTCGCTCGGCCCCGCCATGGTTCCTGCGCAGCACCTCCGGAACCCGCAGCCGCTCGGAGTCGCGCAGGCTCTCGCGCAGCCGGGTCAGCCGCGGCATGCGCTCGCGCTGCTCCTGGGAGGTGCGGTCCAGCTCCTCCAGCAGCCGGCGCGAGCGGTGCTCGGTGTCCATCTCGTCGAGGATGCGGTTGACCTCGGTCAGCACGGCGCCGTACAGCTGCCAGGTGCGGGCGTCGCGCTGGACCTCCTCAAGGAGCAGCTGGGCCAGCTTGTCGCGGCTGGCCGAGGCCTGGCGCAGCTCGGCGGCCAGCCGGGACTCCGCGGACTCGGCGCTGACACTCACATGGGTGGTGACCAGCACCGCGAAGCTGACCACCGCGTCGGCGATCTCCGACAGCAGCCGCTCCACAGCGGCACCCGTCTCGGGCGTGAACAGCGGCTCGGGATCGCGTTCCTTGGCGAGGTCGGTGAAGGTGCGCGCGAGCACCCGCATCACGACCGTGCAGATCTCCAGCGTGTCCAGCCCCGTACGCAGTACCACCCGGTGCAGCAGCCCTTCACGCACGCGTGGGTTGAGCCGCAGGCTGTCCTCCGCCTGCCGCAGGGCGGCGTCCACCTCGACGATGTCGTGGTCGAGACGGCGCGCCTCGTGCAGCCGCTGCTCCGCGCGCTCGACCGGGGTGCGGCCCGCGGCCTCCTCGCCGATGCGCAGCATCAGCTGCCGCAGCCGGCGGGCCAGCCCGTCGATGGACTCGCCGGCCTCCTCCACCCACACGGGCGGCGCGAGCAGCAGATTGCAGCCGAGCCCGACGACCGCGCCGATCAGCGTCTCCACCACCCGCGCCCAGGCCGTGTCGGAGACGGTCGTGACGCCGAGCACCAGCATTGCGCTGATCGCCACCTCGGGCACGTACTCCTCGACCCGCACCAGCCGTCCGACCACCAGCGAGGCCACGATCAGCAGGGCCAGACTCCACCAGGTCAGACCCACCAGCAGGCTGAAGGCGACGGCGACCAGGACGCCCGCCACCACCGAGTTGACCCGGCGGATGCCGTTGGTGAGTGTGGCGTACAGGGTGACCTGGACGACCAGCAGCGCGGTCAGCGGGGCGGTGAGCGGCGCCGGCTCGGGGCTGAGGCGCAGTGCGACGACGTACGCGACCGTCGCCGCGACGGCCGACCGCAGCGTCTGTACGACGACGGGGTCCCGGCGCCGCTTCACGAACCGGACGGCCGACGCCGTCCACGCACGTACATCTCGCACCTCGGGTCGTTCCCCTTCCTCAGACACATTCGACGCTCATTGCGGACCGTAACTGTCCGCAAGCAGACCTACATTGTTGGCAACGGCCGACGGACGGCAAGAGGGGAGAACGGTGATGGCGGACACCCGGGACTTCGAGGTTCTCACACGAGCTCACGCCTATCTCGCGGAGGCGGTCGCCGGGGTTCCCGAGCCGGCGTGGGGAGCGCCGACGCCGTGCGCCGAATGGACGGTCCGGCAGGTCCTCAACCACGCCCGGATCGACCAGCAGGGCTACGGCCTCGCGATCACCGGCGGCCGCCCGGACTCCGACCCCTTCCACCCCGCCGACGCCCTCGACGGAGACCCGGCGGCCGAGCTCGACAAGGTGCTCCGGGCGGTGGCGGACGCATACGCCGGGCTACCCGCCGACGCCGAGCAGGTGCCCACACCGCTCGGTCCGCTGCCCCCGTCGCTCGCCGCGGCGGCGGCCGCCATGGACGCGGCCGTGCACGCCTGGGACATCGCGGCCGCGACGGGCCAGGACCGGCCGCTGAGCGTCGAACTGGCCGAGGGCATCTGGCCGGTGGCGGAGCGTCTCGTCGACCACCTCCGCGACGCGTACCAGGTGTTCGCTCCCGCACGGAAGGTCGGGCAGGACTACGACAGGGCCGAGGCGCTGCTCGCCTTCCTCGGCCGCGACCCGCACTGGACCGTCACCGAGTAGTGGCGGCCCGGCTCCGGGACCGGTACCCGGCGACCTTCGCGAGGTTGCCGCACCGCTCCATGGAGCACCAACGACGGCGGCGGGCCTGGGAGTCGTCCAGGAACAGCAGCGAACAGCCCGGGTTCTCACACTCCTTGACCCGCGCCAGCAAGGGACTGCTCACCAGGAGTACGGCGTCCCGGGCCACCGTCGCCAGGGCCGCCCGGGCGGGCTGCCGAGCCGTCCAGCGCACGGGACCCAGCTGGGGCGCGAGGTCGGGCCGGGCGGCCGCCTCGTTGATCAACTCCATGTCGGCCGGCTCCGGTTCCCGCCCGGCCATCGACGCGCGTACGAGGCGGTAGAGGGCCTCGCGCAGGACGCGGGCGTCCGCCAGCTCCCGGGCGGTGACCCGCACCGGCTCGCCGTCCGCGGCCAGCTCCGCCTCCGTGAACCAGCGGGCCAGCGCGGCCGCGTCCGGGATCCGCTCGGCCGGAGTGTCGGTGTGCCGCCGGCCGAGCGTCGCGACGAAGTTCAGGCACGGGCGGCCGCCGATGAACGGGAACGCGAGCGCCGGGTCGGCGGGGGCGGGGATGCCGGTCATGCGACGAGCGTACACCGGTTCATGAGGTGTCGTATGTGTGCCCCACCCTCTTGACACCGGTTGAAGTGGTGTTCGATGGTGACACCACTTCAACCGGTGTCAGCCGTCTGGGCGGCTGCGACAGGAAGCAGGTGCGGTATGCGTGCGGTACGGATCGACGAGTTCGGCGGCCCCGAGGTGCTGGTGCCGGTCGAGGCGCCCGACCCCGTGGCGGGGCCCGGCCAGGTGCTGGTGCGGGTCGCGGCGGCGGGCGTGAACCGTGCCGACGCGCTGATCAGGTCCGGCGTCTACCACCGTGCCGGACGGCCGCCGCTGATCCCGGGAGTGGAGGCGGCGGGCGTCGTCGCGGCCGTGGGGGAGGGGGTGACCGGTCTCGAGGTCGGGCAGCGGGTCATGGCCCTGGACGGGGTGAACGCCCCTGGCTTCTACGCCGAGTTGGCGGTCGTACCGGCCGCTCAGGTCACCGTCCTGCCGCACGGCGTGGGCCTGACCGAGGCGGCCACGCTGCCCGTCGCCTGGCTCTCCGCCTGGTACTGCCTGCGGCACCTCGCCCGCGTCACCAAGGAGGACACGGTGGTGGTGAAGGCGGCCGCGAGCGGAGTCGGCAGCGCGGCTGTGCAGATCGCCGCCGAGGCGGGTGCGCGGGTCATCGCCCTCGCCGGATCGGCCGAAAAGGCTGCCTGGGCAGGGGAGTTCGGGGCCCAGGCCGTCATCGACACCTCCGTCCATCCCGATGACGCGGAGGTCGACGAGGTCCTGCGGCTGACCGACGGGCGCGGCGCCGAGGTCGTCCTCGACACCGTCGGCGGCCGGGCGTTCGGCCGGAGTCTGCGCGAGGTCGGCCACGGCGGCCGGGTCGTAGCCCTCGCCAACGTCGCCCTGGAGCCGAGCACCGTCGACACCCGCGACTTCTACCCGAAGAACGTCGCGATCCTCGGCTTCCAGCTCACCAACCTCCAGATCCACGGCTACGACCCCCGCCCGGACCTGCGCGAGCTGGCCGAGCGGGTCGCCGCCGGGGCATACCGGGTGCCGGTCGAGACCGTAGTACCCCTCGAACAGGCCCGTACAGCCCACGAGTTGCTGGAGCGACGCAGCAACCGTGGCAAGATCGTCCTGGCGGTGGCCGATCTCTGAGTGATCTCATGGGGAGGCGCCGTGAGGTGCCTGGGGATGCCCGTGCAAGGAGAAGGGAAGCGAGTGGAGTTCGGAGACGTCGGCGCGGCGCGGGCGCGGCAGGCGCTGCGCCATGTCGCCTCCCGCTCGACGGGACCGGCTGTCAACCCCGAGCTGCGGATCACGCTGAACTTCCACCCCGACCGGCTCGTCGGCGGACTGCCCATCCTCCAGGCGCTGGCCCAGGACGGCGCCTACCACTCGCAGTTCGTCACCGGCACCGGCAACGGCGGGCTCACCGCGCACCCCGGCGGCGACCGGTGGCGCTGGGAGAGCCGGATCTTCGGCGGTGCCTACGACGACGCGGACCCGCACGAGCGGCCCGTGTACGGCGCGTTGAACTTCCGGCGCCAAGTGGTCGGCGCCGCACCGCGGTTCGGCTCCTCGCACTTCCGGCTCACCGCCGACGCCCTAAGCGGCCTCGGGGCAGTTCAGGCACGCCTCCACGCCGTTCGGCACGCACTCTCGCCGCACCGGCCAAAGGCCCAAGTAGCTCCGCTACGAGGACCTTCGTCCGGCACACCGAGAGCACGCACCGAACGACGCGGGAACGCACCCGCACTGCCCCGAGGCCGCTTACCCGCACCACCTTCTGCTACCCCGACAGCGCGGCCGAGCCGACCGACTTCGGGGTCGCCGCCGGCATGTCGCTGATCGCGCTCGCCGAGGCCGACGAGCAGGACGCCCTCAACGACTACATCGAGGCCCAGGTCCACGGCGGCGTCCTGCTCGCCGCGCACATGGAGGCGCTCGTCCTGGACGAGAGCTACCGCGGCACGCCCGTCGAGGCGGGCGCCCGTCTGTTGCCCTGCCCCGTCGAGTGGCACCCCGGCTACCGGCTCGGCGTGGCGCAGCTGCGGGAGCACGCGGACTACCGCGGGCCGCAGTACGCGGAGTTGGGCGCCCGGATCGCCCAGGACGGCCATGTCGACCCGCGGATCATCGGCGACGCCGCGCGCACCGGCCGCCACGAACTGCAGCACCTGAAGATGGTCTGGCACACCCTCGCCCGCTTCGGCGCACCCGAGGGCGCGGGCACGGCCTATGCGCCGGGCGGCCACACCCCGGGAGTGAGCACGCCGAGCGCGTAGGCGCGCGCCACCAGTTCGGTGCGGTTCGAGGCGTCCCAGCGTGCCGACAGCCGTCGTAGGTGATAGGTGACGCCGTCCGTGCTGAGGCCGGTCTCCTTCGCGGCCCTGGCGGTGGTGGCGCCCCCGGCCGGCAGGGCCAGGATGCGGGCCTCGACGGGGGCGACGCGGGCGGGCTGCCGGGCGGTCGGCTCGCGTGCGCCCAGCACCCGCAGCAACACCAGCAGCGCGGGCGTCTCCTCCACCGTGTCGCTGACCGGATCTGCGGTCAGCTCCCCGAACCGCTCGCCCCCGCCCGGCGCCTCCCAGCGCACCGACACCTGATACCGCGACCGGTGCCGCAGCCGAGGTGCCTGCGCGATCCGATCCACCTGCATGGCCTCCTGCGGCCGGAACAGCTCCAGCACGTCACGGCGGCGCAGCCGCCCCGGAGTCGTACCGCACTCGGCCGCCATCGCGGGGTTGGCCAGCACCAACACCTCCCGCATGCTCTTCACTTCCAGTTGCCTCGCACTGCGTGCACTACACAATCATGCGCGCGGGCGGAGGTGAAAGTGCAGGTGGGGAGGCCCGGCGGCAGCTCCTGCGGACCTCCCCGCGGTCGGCGGCTACACCGCGAGCCAGGCCGCCTGGTCCGGTGCCAGCAGCCCCTCCTGCAGCGTCCCGCCGGCCAGCAGCACCGAGGTGTGCTCGGGCAGCCGGTAGGACTCCGCCGAGAGGTTCACCACGCAGACGAACCCCGGGTCGCGGCTGAAGGCCAGCACCCCCGCGGGCGCGTCGAGCCAGGTCAGGCTGCCGTCGCCGAGGGCCGGGTGTGCGCGGCGCAGGCGCAGGGCGGCGCGGTACAGCTCCAGCATCGAGGTCTCGTCGCCGGTCTGCCCGGCCACGCCGAGGTCCGCCCAGCGGGCCGGCTGCGGCAGCCAGGGCTCGGCCGTCGTGCCCTCCGGGCTGAAGCCGTACGGCGCGCTCCGTCCCGACCAGGGGATCGGCACCCGGCAGCCGTCGCGCCCGCGGTCGGTGTGCCCGGAGCGTTCCCAGACCGGGTCCTGCAGCACCGCCTCGGGCAGGTCCTCGACCTCCGGCAGCCCCAGCTCCTCGCCCTGGTAGATGTAGGCACCGCCGGGCAGGGCGAGCATCAGCAGGGCGGCGGCGCGGGCCCGCCGCGTGCCCAGCTCGAGGTCCAGGGGACCTTCGGGGCGGTAGGGCTCGTTGGCCGTCCATCGCCTGACCACCTTGCGGCCGTAGCGGCTGGGGTGGCGCACGACGTCGTGGTTGGACAGCACCCAGGTGGCCGGGGCGCCCACCGCGCCGAGCATGGCGAGGGAGTCGTCGATGACGGCGCGCAGGTCCTTGGCGTCCCAACTGGACATCAGGAAGTCGAAGTTGAACGCCGTGTGCAGACCGTCCCGGCGGACGTAGGCGGCAAGCCGCTCCGGGGTGTCCGCCCACGCCTCCGCGACGAACGAGCGGTCACCGGGGAACTCGTCGGCCACCCGGCGCCACGCACGGTAGATGTCGTGCACCTCGTCCCGGTCCCAGTGCGGATGGTCGAGGTGCCGGCGCGGCCCCTCGGCCGCCGCTTCCGGACGGGGCGGCAGGTCGGGCAGTTCGGGGTGCTTGATCAGCCCGTGCGCCACGTCGATGCGGAAACCGTCCACACCGCGGCCGAACCAGAACCGCAGGATCGACTCGAACTCCGCCCGTACTTCCGGGTGTTCCCAGTTGAGGTCCGGCTGCTCCGGGGCGAACAGGTGCAGATACCACTCCCCGTCGGGCAGCCGGGTCCAGGCCGGGCCGCCGAAGGCGGACACCCAGTCGTTGGGCGGTTCGGCGCCTTCGGGCCCGCGGCCGGCCCGGAAGACGTAGCGCTCCCGCTCGGGGCTGCCCGGTCCGGCGGCCAACGCGGCCCGGAACCAGGCGTGTTGGTCGGAGGTGTGGTTGGGCACGATGTCGGGGATCACCCGGATCCCGTACCCGTGCGCCTCCTCGATGAGCTGCTCGGCCTCGGCGACCGTGCCGAACAGCGGATCGATCTGTCGGAAGTCGGCGACGTCGTAACCGTGGTCGGCCATCGGCGACTTGTACCAGGGGTTGATCCAGATCGCGTCCACGCCCAGCGACTTCAGATACGGCAGCCGGGAGCGGATTCCGGCGATGTCGCCGACGCCGTCGCCGTTCCCGTCGGCGAAACTGCGGATGTAGACCTGGTAGATGACGGCGTCGCGCCACCAAGGGGCGGTGCTGGTGGTCATGTCGGTGCGTACTCCTCGAGATCGGTTCAGTGGGGGGGGCAAGGACAGGGCTACTTCGCCGCGCCGGCCGTGAGGCCGGCCACGATCCGGCGCTGGAACAGCAGCACCACGACGACGAGCGGGACGGTGACCAGGACTCCGGCGGCCATCTGACTGCCGAACGGCGTCTCGAACTGGGTCGCCCCGGCGAACTTCGAGATCGCGACGGGCGCGGTCTGGATCTCGGGCTTGTTGGTCATCGACAACGCGATGAGGAACTCGTTCCAGGCCGCGATGAACGTGATGATGGCGGTGGTGAAGATGCCCGGCGCGGCCAGCGGGACGATGACCTTGCGGAACGCCTGGCCGCGGGTGCAGCCGTCGATCATGGCCGCGTGCTCCAGCTCGTCCGGCATCTGCCGGAAGAACGCCGTCAGGTTCCACACCGCGAGCGGCAGCGTGAACGACATGCTGGGCACGATCATCGCCTGATAGGTGTTGATCCAGCCGAAGCCGACGAACATCTTCAGCAGCGGAACCACGATCGACACCACCGGGAACATCGACGTCGCGATGATCAGTGTCAGCACGAACCGCTTGAAGCGGAACTCCAGGCGCGCCATCGCGTACGCCGTGAACGTCGCCAGCAGCAGCGCGCAGACGGTGGTGATCCCGGCCACCACAAGGCTGTTGAGCAGCGCCCGGCCGAACTCCTGGGACGGGTCCAGCACGGCCCGGTAGTTCTCGAGGGAGATCCGGGCAGGCAACAGGGAGTTGTCGAAGATGTCCGAGGTACGGCGCAGGCTGGAGACCAGCATCCAGTAGAAGGGCGCCAGACAGTAGGCGACGACCGCGGCGACCCCGAGCCAGAGAAGCGCTTTGCGCACGGCCGGATGCAGGGTGGTGGGGGTCATGCGGTCACTTCCTTACGACGACGCGGCACAAGGTCCGTACCCAGCAGGCGGACGAACGCCAGCGCGATGAGGAAGACGTAGACGAAGAGGATCACCGCGTAGGCGGCGGCCGGCCCGAACCGCACGTTCGCGGCCTGGTCCTGGGCCAGCATGGACAGCGTCTCCACGGATGTCTTCTGCGCGCCGATCAGGATGTACGGCAGGTCGAACATGCGCAGCGCGTCGAGGGTGCGGAACAGCACGGCCACCAGCAGCGCGGGTTTGACGAGCGGCAGCGTGATGCTCCAGAACTGGCGCAATACGCCCGCCCCGTCCATCCGGGCCGCCTCGTACACCTCCTTGGAGATCACCTGCAGGCCGGCCAGCACGAGCAGTCCGATGAAGGGAGCCGTCTTCCACACGTCGGCGATGATGACCGCGGCCTTGGCATGGAAGCCCTCGGTGGTCCACAGGATCTGACGGCCGATCAGGGCGTTGGCCACGCCGTCACTGTTGAAGATCCAGCGCCACAGCAGGGCGGTGACGGCGGTGGGAATGGCCCACGGCACGAGGATGGACGCGCGGACGACCGCCCGGCCGCGCAGCGCCCGGTGCATGATCAGCGCCATCGCGATGCCGAGCAGAGTCTCCAGGGTGACCGTGGTGACGGTGAGGAAGGTCGTGTTCCAGAAGGCGTTCCAGAAGCGGTCGCCCGCCGCTCCGTAGATCGCGGTGTAGTTGTCGGCGCCGACGAACGGGTCGTGGTCGCGGACGAAGCCGGTCGTCGGGTCGAGGCCCGGGGTGCCGTAGAACGAGTCCTTCAGCGCCACGATCGTCGGGTAGAGGACGACGATCGCCAGGACCAGCAGCGTCGGCGAGACCAGGAGGGCGGCCATCCTGCCCTCGCCGGAGGTGGCCTTGCGGCGGCGGCCCGGGAGGGTCCGACCGGTGGCGTTTCGGCGCGGCTTCGCTGCCGGCCGGTCGAGGCGGTCGGGCGGGTTGTGGGTGGTCACCATGTCGTGTCTCCTCACTTCCCGGCCGACTGCTGCCGCAGGTCCCGCTGGAGGTTGCGCAGTGCGCTCGCGCTGCTCTCGGCCCCGGTCACGGCGGCGAACGCCTCGCGCTGGATGGCGGCGGTGACATCGCCGTAGCCGAAGACACGCGGCCGCGGGACGGCGTGCAGGATCGACTGCTTGAGGACGGGCAGGTACGGATACTTCTTCACCAGGCGGGGATCTGCGTACAGCGTCTTGTAGGTGGGTGCGGCCGGGGCGTAGGCCAGTGCGAACCGCTGGGTCTCCTGGCTGGTGAAGAACCGGATGAAATCCAGCGCCGTGGCCTTGTTCCTCGCCGAGGCGGACAGGGCGAGGTTGTGGCCGCCCAGGCTGGAGGCGCCGGGGCCGTCGAGGCCGGGCAGCGGTGCGACGGCGAACTTCCCGGCGACCTCACTGGCGCCGTCCTTGTTGTTGACCAGCGGATACATGTACGGCCACTGCCGCTCGAAGACCAGCTTGCCGGACTGGAAGGCACGCCGGGCGTCCTCCTCCTGGTAGGTGGCGGCCTCCTTCGGGATGGTGCCGTCCCGGAAGGAGCGGACCAGGAAGTCCAGACCCTTCCTGGCCTGCGGGGTGTCGAGGTGCGGGCGCCCCTTCGCGTCGGTGACGACCCCGCCCGCGGAGTTCACCGCCTCGGCGAAGTTCACGGTCAGGCCCTCGTACTTCTGGAACTGGCCCGCGTAACAGGACACGCCCCTGGCCGCGGGCAGCTTCCGCACCTTGGCGCAGTCGGCCTTCAACTCGGCCCAGGTGACGGGCGGTTGGTGGATGCCGGCCTGCTCGAGCAGATCGGTGCGGTAGTACAGCATGCCGCCGTCCGAGCTGGCCGGGACGGAGTAGAGGCCGCCCCGGTAGGTTCCGGTCGCGACGATCGGCTTGAGCATCTCGTCCAGCGGGAAGCGGTCCTCGGGCAGCCGGTCCACCCAGCGATGCGCCGCGAACTCCGAGGTCCACACCACGTCGAGGGACAGCACCGTGAAGGCGTCCGACCTCGTCGCCGCGTTCTGGATCATCTGCTGCCGCTGCGCGTCGGGATCGGTGGGCAGCTGGACGAAGGTGACCTTCTCCCTCGGGTGCGCCTTGTTCCAGCGGTCGAGCACCGCCGCCACCGTGCCGGTGTTGTCGGCACCGGCGACGTAGGTGATGGGGCCCCGTCCCGTGCTCGACACCGAGCCGCCATTGGCGCCGCACGCGGTGAGGGCGGCCAGCCCCGCGCACAGTGCACCGGAGCGTTGCAGCGCTCTGGTCGTCCTGTTCTTCAAAGCTTCTCCCGGGCAGCGATTGCAAGGATGATTTTGCAGCTCAGAGCATGTGATGACTACTTTCTGAGGCCTTGTGCGCTCTCTGCGAGACAACGCTTGCAAGCTAGGAGGGGCATGGCGGGCACGTCAATGCGTTACGCGCAAGTAATTCGATGACAGCGCTGTCACCGAGGGCGGCGGATTCGTGCACGCTTGTGCTAACGTCCGCCCATGCCTGCAGCTCAACGGCACCCCACGATGGCCGATGTCGCCGAACGGGCCGGGGTCTCCGTGTCCACCGTCTCCCGCACGCTGCGCCGGCTGTCGAGCGTGTCGCCGGACGTCCGCGCCCGGGTCGAGAAGGCCGCGCGCGAGCTGAACTTCGCGGTCTCGCGGCAGGCCTCGAGCCTGGTGACCGGCAGGACCGGCGTCGTCGCCGTGCTGGTGCCCACGCTCAACTCGTGGTTCATGGGCTCGGCTCTGTCCAGCCTGGGCCCGCTGCTGCGCGCGGCGGACATGGAGCTGACCGTCTACGTGATACCCGACCTGGCCGAACGCGCCTCGTTCTTCGAGCAGTTGCCGGCCCGGCGCAACGCCGACGCGCTGCTGGTCCACTGCTTCGACCTCACCGAGGAGGAGGGCGCACGACTGGACGACCTCGGGATGCCCGTCCTCTATGTCAGCCAGCACGCCGAGGGGCGCCCGAGTGTGTACGTCGACGACGCGGCCGGCGCCCGGCACGGCACCCGGCACCTGCTGAACCTGGGACACCGCCGCATCGCCTTCATGCAGAGCCCGGGCGCCAGCGGCTTCTCCTTCAGCTCGCACGAGCGACTGCTCGGCTACCAGCAGGCGCTCACCGAGGCGGGCATCGCCCTGGACGACTCCCTCGTGGTGGCCGCTCCGGCCGCGGACAAGCGCGCCGTCGCCGAGGCTCTCGGGCAACTGCTCAGCCTCCGCGAGCCGCCCACCGCGGTCTTCGCCGAGCAGGACGAGCTCGCTGCCGGCCTCATCTGGACCCTGCGCAGGGCCAGGATCGAGGTGCCCGAGCAGATGTCCGTCCTCGGCTTCGACGACCAGCCCCTGGCCGAGTGGTTCGACCTGACCACGGTGGCCCAGTCGCCCTCCGAGATGGGCCGGCTGGCCGGCGAACTGGTCCTGCAGCTGATCAACGACCCCGAGGCGGACGGCAAGCGCCACATCGTCCTGCCGACGCATGTGATCCCGAGGGGCACCACCGCCCGGCCGACCGGTCCCGCCACGGAGACCGAGAACCCGTCCTGAGGGCTTCCGCAAGTCCCCGGGGGCGTTCTTGACTACACGATCATGTAGTCCCGTGGCGCGGACGACCGGATCGGCTCGACCGACCTTGATCGCAGTACTCCCGTACCGCGAAAGGCAGTTGACGCGACGAGGTCTGGGAGCTGCTCGGCGCCGGGGCCCGGGTGGACGTCTGCGGTGACGGTTCACGAAGGGCAGCGGGTGTGCGGGACGCGTTCCGTACCCTGTACCGGGACCGCACGCGGGACGCGGACGGCACCGCGGCCGAGGAATGGCTGGACGGACTGATCGCAAACGGGCGTTACGTCGAGGACGTGTACGCGGCCGGCTGACCACAGGGGGAGGGAGGGCGCACGGTGGTGGATTCCTGGGACAGGGCCGGAGGCATCCTGGAGAGATCGGCGATCCCTCCCGGTCGGCTCGCCGATCTGCGCCCCCTGTCCGGCGGCACCTACAACACGGTAGAGGAGCTCCGGCTCACCGACGGCACCCGCTATGTGCTGAAGATCGCCCCGGACGCCCCCGGGCTGAGCCACGAGATACAACTCCTCATCTCCGAGGCCGAGTTCTACCGACGCGCCGCCGAGGCCGAGGAGCCCGCCCCGCGCGTCGTGGCCCTCGGCGGCGACAGCGGCCTAGGCCATCTGCTGATGACGGCCTGCCCCGGCGAACCCTGGGACGATTCCCTCACCGAGACCGAGCAGGCGCTCCTGCGAACGGAGTTGGGCCGCCAGACCGCGCGCCTTCACCGGGTCACCGGTCCGGGTTACGGCTATCCGTCCGGCGCGCTCGGCCCCCTCGCCGACGACTGGCGCACCGCGTTCACCGGCCTGCTCGACGCCGTCCTCGACGACGCCCGCCACTACCGGGCCCGGCTGCCGCACCCGGCGGACGAGGTGGCCCGTACCGTCCGCACCGCCTGCGCCGCACTCGACGAGGTCACCGCGCCGGCCCTCGTCCACTTCGACCTGTGGTCCGGCAACATCCTGCTGGACCGCTCGACGGGCGAGCCGCGCATCGGCGGGCTCATCGACGGGGAGCGCATGTTCTGGGGCGACCCGCTCGCCGACTTCGTCTCCCTGGCGCTGCTCGGGGACATCAGGAAGGACGAGGCGTTCCTGGCGGGCTACCGGGAGGCCGGCGGACGGGCCGACTTCGACACCCCGGCCCTGCTCCGGCTCGCCCTCTACCGCACCTACCTCTACCTGATCATGCTCACGGAGGTCGTCCCGAGGGCACTGGACGAGGGGGATCAGCAGTGGAGACAGGACGTGGTCGCCCCCGAACTCGTGGCCGCCCTGGACGACATCGAGGAGCCGGCTTCCTAGCGTGCCGAAGCGGCCCGGCAGGCTCCTCTTAGCTCACAGCATGAACTAAGGGTTGGAGGAAAGTCGCGCCGATCCCGTCCGCAGCGGTATCTTGCAGGTCGGACAGGGTTCGAAGGGAGTCACATGGCGGGGCGGAACGGGCGCACGGTGCGCGACCTCAGGCGGGCCAACCGCGCAGTCGTGCTGCAGCGGCTCTACTTCGACGGCCCCCTCAGCCGCTTCGAGCTCGGCCCGGTGACCGGGCTCAGCTCCGGCTCGATCAGCAACGTCGTCGCGGACCTGGTCGCCGACGGCCTGGTCGAGGAGGCCGGCAGCGTCGACTCCGACGGCGGCCGCCCCCGCACCCTGCTGCGCGTGGCACCCGGCGCCGGCCACATGATCGGCGTCGACGTCGGCGAGACCCGGGTACGCGTCGAGCTGTTCGACCTCACCCTCACGGAACTCGCCCGCGCCGAGCGGCCCTTGGAGCAGCAGCGCTACGAGGTCGAGGTCATCGTCGGCCACATCCGCGACGGGGTCGCAGAGGTGCTCGCCGACGCGGGTATCGCCCCCGAACAGCTCCTCGGTGTCGGCATCGGAGTCCCCGGCATCGTGGAACACACCACGGACCGCGGCGCCGTCGTGCACGGGCAGACGATCGGCTGGGACGCGGTCCCGCTGGAGGCCCTGCTCCGCTCGACGTCCCAACTCCCGGACGGCGTGCGGTACTTCATCGACAACGGTGCCAAGACCCTCGGCCAGGCCGAGATGTGGTTCGGCGCGGGGCGCGGTGCACGCAACGCCATCGTCGTCCTGTTCGGCTCCGGTGTCGGCGCGTGTCTCGTGACGCCCGAGGTGGAGCACGGGCGGGCCGTGGAGTGGGGGCATCTGACCGTACGGGTCAGGGGGCGCCGCTGCCGGTGCGGTGCGCTCGGGTGCCTGGAGGCGTACGCGGGCGCGGAGTCTTTGCTGGACCGGTGGCGGGAGGCCGGCGGACGGCCGGCCGAGGGCGCGGACGAGGAGACGGCGCTGGCCGCGATGCTGGCCGCCGCGTATCCCTCCGGGGGCCCGGAGGCCGATCCGGTGGCCTTGGGGGTCCTGGAGGAGACCGCCGAGTACCTGGGTGCCGGGCTGTCCGACCTGATCAACCTGTTCCAGCCCGAGAGGATTCTCGTCGGCGGGTGGGCGGGGCTTCAGCTCGGTGCGCGGTTCCTGCCGGCCGTGCGACGGCATGCGGCGTCGTATGCGCTGCGTCATCCGGCCGAGAAGGTGACCATCGAGCTCGGGCGGCTCGGGCCCGATGCGGTCACTGTTGGTGCGGCGATCTTGCCGCTGGCTGATTTCTTTGCTCGTGGCGGGCGGCGACTGGAGCCGGTCGCCGAGGGGCCGGTGCCCGTGTGGCGGGCGGCGCTGGAGGAGCGCGGTCACTGAGTGCCGCGATGGGCTGTTCGGCGGCTGCGGCTTTGTTGTGGCTGGTCGCGCGGTTCCCCGCGCCCCTTCGAGGGCGTTGCACAGCCCCCAGGTTTCGTCGGTTACCGGCGGAGGTACTCGCGTGTCGCTCGTACGACACGAAGGGAGTGCGCCGTGGCCGCAGAACGTCATGAGGGCCAGGACGGCGAGCCCGTGCCGAGGGATCTGCCGGATCAGCAGGTGCGCGAGGACGAGGATCCGCTGGACATTCCGCTGCCCGATGAGGACGTGGACGAGTCCGGCAGCGAAGTTCCCGACACCGACGAGGCCGGTACCGGCCGCCAGGACGGGCCCCGCTCGGCCACCGTCCACCCGGAGCATCCCGATCCGGACGAGTCCTCCGCCTGACCGCGACAGGGAGCCACCATGGGTATCGGCGACCGGGTCCGCGCCTGGCCCGTCTACCGCCAGCTCACCGGCACCGACCGGACGGGCCGGGGCAGTGCCGCGAAATCGTCGTGCACCGAGAGCCTGCGCCCGCGCACCGACAGTGCCCACCGCGTGGTGCAGTCCGTCTGTCCGTACTGTGCGGTCGGCTGCGGCCAGCAGGTGTACGTACGTGACGAGAAAGTCGTCCAGATCGAGGGCGACCCCGCCTCCCCGGTCAGCCGCGGGCGGCTGTGCCCCAAGGGCGCGGCGACGCTCCAGCTGACCACCGGACCGGCCCGCGAACACAAGGTCCTCCACCGCCGCCCGCACGGCACCGACTGGGAGTCACTCGACCTCGACACGGCCATGGACATGGTCGCCGACCGGGTCCTCCGCACCCGGCGCGAGACCTGGGAGTGGGAGCGCGACGGGATGCGCACCGCCCGCACCATGGGCATCGCCAGTCTCGGCGGGGCCACCCTCGACAACGAGGAGAACTACCTCATCAAGAAGCTGCTGACCGGCCTCGGCGTGGTGCAGGTGGAGAACCAGGCCCGGGTGTGTCACTCGTCCACGGTCGCCGGTCTCGGCACCTCCTTAGGCCGGGGCGGCGCGACCACGTTCATGCAGGATCTGCAGTACTCCGACTGCATCGTCATCGAGGGGTCCAACTTCGCCGAGTGCCATCCGGTCGGCTTCCAGTGGGTGATGGAGGCCAAGAAGCGGGGCGCCCGCATCATCCATGTCGACCCGCGCTTCAACCGCACCAGCGCCCTCGCCGACCTGTACGTGCCGATCCGGGCGGGCACCGACATCGCCTTCCTCGGCGGGATCATCAACCACGTCCTCAGCGAGGGGAAGGACTTCCGCGAGTACGTCCTCAACTACACCAACGCCGCCACCCTGGTGAGCGAGGACTTCCGCGACACCGAGGACCTCGACGGCGTCTTCTCCGGTCTTGATGAGGACAAGGCCCACTACGACCCGGCCAGTTGGCAGTACGAGGGCGTGAGCGTGCAGCAACCCGCGGGCGAGGCGGACGAGTTGTACGAGGAGCGCACCCGGAAGTCCGCCGGCGCCGAGGCCCACGGCTCGGGCGGCGCCCGCACCGGACACCGCGCGCCCACCGACGAGACACTCCAACACCCGCGCTGCGTCTACCAGATCCTCAAACGGCACTACGCCCGTTACACCCCCGAGATGGTCGAGGATGTCTGCGGCATCCCGCGCGAGACCTTCCGGCAGGTCTGCGACGCCCTGACCGCCAACTCCGGCCCCGAGCGCACCAGTGCCTTCTGCTACGCCGTCGGCTGGACCCAGCACACCACCGGCGCCCAGTACATCCGCGCCGCGAGCGTCCTCCAACTCCTGCTCGGCAACATCGGCCGCACCGGCGGCGGCATCCAGGCCCTGCGCGGCCACGCCTCCATCCAGGGCTCCAGCGACATCCCCACGCTGTTCAACCTGCTGCCCGGCTATATCCCCATGCCGCACGCCCACCCCGACATGAACCTCGACAACTTCGTCGAGACGACCCGCACGGTGAAGGGCTTCTGGTCCAACATGCGGGCCTACGCCGTCAGCCTGCTCAAGGCCTACTACGGCGACGCCGCCACCGTCGACAACGACTTCTGCTTCGACCACATCCCGCGCCTGACCGGCTCGCACTCCACCTACGACACGGTGCTGGCCCAGCTCGACGGCGACTGCAAGGGCTACTTCCTGCTCGGTGAGAACCCGACCGTCGGCTCCGCCAACACCCGTCTGCAGCGCCTCGGGATGGCCGAGCTGGACTGGCTCGTCGTACGGGACTTCTCCCTCATCGAGTCGGCGACCTGGTGGAAGGACGGCCCCGAGATCGAGACCGGCGAGCTGCGCACCGAGGACATCGGCACCGAGGTGTTCTTCTTCCCGGCCGCCGCGCACACCGAGAAGTCCGGCTCCTTCACCAGCACCAACCGCTGGGTGCAGTGGCACTACCAGGCCGTCGAACCCGAGGGCGACGCCCGCAGCGACCTGTGGTTCATGTACCACCTGGGCCGCCGCATCCGGGAGAAGCTCGCCGGCTCCACCGACCCCATGGACCGGCCGATCCTCGACCTGGCCTGGGACTACCCGGTCAGCGGTGAGCTGGACGAACCCGTCGCCGACGCCGTGCTCGCCGAGATCAGCGGCCACGGTCCCGACGGCGGCCCCCTGACCGCGTACACCGAGCTCAAGGACGACGGCTCGACCCGCTGCGGCTGCTGGATCTACTGCGGCGTCTACGCCGACGGCGTCAACCAGGCCGCTCGCAAGAAGCCCGAGTGGGAGCAGGACTGGGTGGCCGCCGAGTGGGCCTGGGCCTGGCCCGCCAACCGCCGCATCCTCTACAACCGCGCCTCCGCAGCCCCCGACGGCACCCCCTGGAGCGAACGCAAGAAGTACGTCTGGTGGGACGCGGAGGAGGGCAGGTGGACCGGCCGCGACGTCCCGGACTTCGTGCCCGACCGTGCCCCGGACTTCGTACCTGACGAGGACGCGGTGGGCCCCGACGCGCTCCGCGGCGACGACCCGTTCATCATGCAGGCCGACGGCAAGGGCTGGCTCTACACCCCCGCCGGGCTGGAGGACGGACCGTTGCCCACCCACTACGAGCCCCAGGACTCCCCGTTCCCCAACGCCCTCCACCCGTCCACCCCGCGCAACCCGGTGCGCCAGCTGCTGCCCCGCGAGGGCAACCGCTACCACCCCAGCGGCGACGAGAAGGGCGCCGACGTCTTCCCCTACGTCGTCACCACGCACCGCCTGACCGAGCACTTCACCGCGGGCGGCATGTCCCGCTGGTCGGCCCATCTCTCCGAACTGCAACCGGAGTTCTTCTGCGAGGTCTCGCCCGCGCTGGCCCGCGAACGCGGCCTGGCGAACGGCGGCTGGGCCACCATCGTCACCGCCCGCAACGCCGTCGAGGCGCGCGTGCTGGTGACCGACCGCATCCGCCCGCTGCGGGTGCAGGGCCGCATCGTCCACCAGATCGGCCTGCCCTTCCACTGGGGCCCCAACGGCGTCGCGAGGGGCGACGCGGCCAACGAGCTGATGGCCATCGCCCTCGACCCCAACGCCCACATCCAGGAGGACAAGGCGCTCACCGCCGACATCCGTCCCGGCCGCCGCCCGCGGGGACCGGACCTGCCGCGGCTGGTCGCCGAGTACCGCAGGCGGGCCGGCATCACCGCGGCCACCGGAACGGAGGCACGCAAGTGAGCGAAGAACGCGTCGGGTTCTTCACCGACACCTCCGTCTGCATCGGCTGCAAGGCCTGCGAGGTCGCCTGCAAGGAGTGGAACGCCATCCCCGAGGACGGCCTCTCCCTGACCGGCATGTCCTACGACAACACCCAGGAGCTCGGCGCCTCGACATGGCGGCACGTCGCCTTCATCGAGCAGCCGCGCCCCGACGGACGTACCCAACTCCCGCTGATCGGGGGCGAGTCGACCGCCCAGGACACGGCGGTCGACGGCGACGGCGAACTGCGCTGGCTGATGTCCTCCGACGTGTGCAAGCACTGCACCCACGCCGCCTGCCTCGACGTCTGCCCCACCGGTTCGCTCTTCCGCACCGAGTTCGGCACGGTCGTCGTCCAGGAGGACATCTGCAACGGCTGCGGCTACTGCGTACCCGCCTGCCCGTACGGCGTCATCGAGCAACGCCCGCACGACGGACGGGCGTTCAAGTGCACGCTGTGCTACGACCGCCTCGGCGCAGGACAGGAACCGGCCTGCGCCAAGGCCTGCCCGACGGAGTCCATCCAGTTCGGCCCGCTCGACGAACTGCGCGAACGGGCCGCCCTGCGCGTCGACCAGCTGCATGAGGCCGGCGTGACCGACGCCCGGCTCTACGGCCACGACCCGGACGACGGCGTGGGCGGCGACGGCGCCTTCTTCCTGCTGCTCGACGAGCCCGAGGTGTACGGGCTGCCACCGGAGCCGGTGGTCACCACCCGGGACCTGCCGGCCATGTGGAAACACGCGGGCGCGGCGGCCCTGTCCCTGCTGGGCGGCCTCGCCGCCTGCTTCGCGGTCGCGGGCAAGGCAAGGACGGGAGGAGGACGACGATGAACCTGACCGAGCGCGCCGGGCGCAGGCGACGCAGGCGCGGTGAGCAACCGGTCGTCCCGCCGGCCGAGTTCGAGTCGTACTACGGCCGCCCGGTCATCAAGGCGCCCTCCTGGGCCGCCCCCGACATCGCCGGGTACTTCTTCCTCGGCGGGCTCGCGGGAGCGGGGTCGGTGCTCGCGGCGGGCGCGCACCTGACCGGTCGTACGACGACCGCCACGGCACTGAAGGTGTCCTCGCTGGCCGCTGTTTCCCTGTCGGCCGCCGCCCTGGTCCACGACCTCGGCAAACCCAGCCGGTTCGCGAACATGCTGCGAGTGTTCAAACCGACCTCGCCCATGAGCATGGGATCCTGGCTGCTCGGCGCCTACGGCCCCGCCGCGGGTGCGGCCGCCGCGAGCGCCGTGACCGGCCGGCTGCCGCGGCTCGGGGGAGCGGCGACCGGCGCCGCCGCGCTGCTGGGCCCGGCGGTCGCCACGTACACCGGCGTGCTGGCCGCCGACACCGCCGTACCGGCCTGGCACGGCGCCCACCGCGAACTGCCGTACCTGTTCGCCGCGTCCGCGACGGCGGCGGCGTCCGGCATGGCCCTCGTCGTCGGGCCCACGGACGAGAACGCCCCGGCCCGCTGTGCCGCCGGGCTTGCGGCACTGGCTGACACGGCGGTGACGAAGGCTGCGGAACGGCGCCTGGGCATGGTCGCCGAGACCTGGCAGGAAGGCCGGGCCGGAGCGCTGCTGCGGGCGGCCCGCGCACTCACCGTCGGCGGCGCGGTCGCCGGCGCGCTCCTCGGCAACCGGCGCGGCGCCGCCGTCGCCTCCGGGCTCGCCCTGCTCGCGGGCTCGGCCTGCACCCGCTTCGGCGTGTTCGCGGCGGGCATCGCCTCGGCGGAGGACCCCAGGTACACGGTGGTGCCGCAGCGCGAACGGCTCGACCAGCCGGACGCGCCGGAATAGCCACCCTCAGCCCACCTTGCGCCCCCGCATGGGCTCGGTCCGCGCCCCCGCGCCGTGCTGCAGGCCCTGCAGGAACTCCTCCAGCACCTCTGTCGACGGGTGCTCCGGGTGCCAGCCCAGCTCGGTACGCGCGCGCGTGCAGTCCATCAGCGGCAGCCGCAGGACCGCGTCGAACAGATGCGGCGAGGCGGGCAGCAGATGCAGCCCCCACGCGGCGGCGATCGCCGAGCGGGCCGCGACCCGGGGGAGCCGCACCGAGCGGGTGCCCAGCATCTGGCCGAGCAGCTCCGCGTCGACCGGGGGGTCGGCCGCCAGGTTGAAGGCGCCGCGGATCTCGGAGCCGAGCGCGAGCACGTACGCCCTGGCCGCGTCGTCGGTGTGCAGCGCCTGTACCCGCAGACCGTGGACGTCGGGCAGGAAAGGCAGCAGTTCCGGACGGGCCAGCTGGCCCGGCAGGAAGCGGCCGCCGAAGATCCGGCGCTGCTCGCTGGCCGACTCGCGCTTGAAGAGGAAGGCGGGCCGCATCCGGACCACCCGCACCTCGGGATGGTCGCGCTCGAACGTGTCCAGGGCACGCTCAAGATAGGCCTTCTCCCGGCAGTACGCGGCATCCGGCCAGCCGTGCGTCGGCCACGACTCGTCCACCGCGTAATCCTTCGGCCCCGGAGAGTAGGCACCCACCGACGACGCATGCACCAGCGCCGGCACACCGGCCGCCGCGACGGCCTCGAACACCCGGATGCTCCCGAGCACGTTCGTGCGCCAGGTCGCCGCCGGGTCATGCGTCGGCTGGAACGCCCACGCCAGATGGACGACCGCGTCGGCGTCCACGAACTCCTTGGCCAGGTCCGCCTGTTGGGACGCCACGTCGACGGCGGCCCACTCCGTCCGGTCCGGGGACCAGTCGGGAATCCGCCGGGCCAGGCCCAGCACGGACCCGACCCGCGCATCCTCCGAGAGGAGGCGCACCACACTGGTGCCGACATTCCCGGTGGCACCCGTGACCACGATCCTGCTGCCCACTGCGCTGCTCACCGTCGACTCCTTCCGGGAGGGGAGGGGACTGACCGAGTACCCGGTCGACGGGCACACACGCGGCCGTCCTGCCGCCCACCACCGCATGACCTCGGAGGTAATCGACGCCCCGTACCGGCCCCCGGAACCATGAAGGACGTACCCAACCCACCGGATCGCAGGAGGACGTCCCATGCCGTACTTCGCCAGCCCCGCCGACGGTGCGCAGCTGCACTACGTCGACTACGGACCGGCCGACGGACCCGTGGCCGTCTTCGTCAACAGCGCCTACCTCGGCACCGAGATGTGGGAATACCAGATGCTGCCGCCGGCGGCGGAGGGTCACCGCTGCGTCGGCCTGGACCGGCGCGGGCACGGGCGCTCCGACGACGTGTGGAACGGCTACGGCCTCGACACCCTCGCCGACGACCTGTACGGCCTGCTCGACCACCTGGACCTGCGTGCGGTGACCCTGATCGGCCACTCGCTGGGCAGCGCGGAGATCGTGCGCTGCCTGACCCGGCACGGCACCGGCCGCGTGGCCCGCGTCGCGCTCGTGTCCGGCATCGCCCCGGGCGTGGCCCGTACGGCCGAGAACCCGGAGGGCTGGGACCCCGCGGCGATGCGGGCCGGCAACGCCGCCTTCCGGCGCGACCGGCCGGCGTTCTTCAGCGACCCCGACGCGTTGCGCGACTTCTTCGCCCTGCACCGACCGGGCAACGACGTCTCGCCCGCCTATGTCCGCTACCTCAGCGACCGCTGCCTGGTGTCCACCGCACGTGCCTCCAGCGCCGTCCAGGAGACGGTTGTCACCCTGGACGTCTCCGCCGAACTGGCCAAGCTCGAACTGCCGTTGCTCGTCGTGCACGGCACGCACGACGTCTCGGCACCCCTGGAGACGACCGGCCGCCGCGCCGCCGCACTCGCGCCCGACGCCACGCTCAAGGTCTACGAGAACGCGGGCCACGGCCTGTTCGTCACCCACGCCGACCAACTCACCACGGATCTGCGGGAGTTCATGACGAGCTGAGCCCGCCCGCCCCGGTGCGGGCGCCCGGGAGATGATCTAGGCATGAGTGAGATCATCCTGATGTCCGACGCCCGGGTCGCTGCCGTACCCGTGGCGGAGAACGGTGAACCCCTCGTCGACGTACGAGAGTTGCTCCTGGTCGACGGCCGCAAGCACAAGGACTCGCACGGTGCCGAGGTCCATCTGCGCCGGGGCATCCTCGACCGCCTCCTCGCCGCGCAGGCCCTGCTGCCCGAGGGCCTGCGCCTGCTGTTCGTGGAGGGATACCGGCCGCCGGCCCTCCAGCGCCGCTACTTCGAGCGGTACGCCGACGAACTGCGCGCCGCACACCCCGACTGGCCGGCGGACCGCATCCGCACCGCCGCCAGCCGCTATGTGTCCCCGCCCGAGATCGCCCCGCACAGCGCGGGCGCGGCCGTCGATCTGACCCTCACCGACGCCGACGGCCGCGAACTCGACCTGGGCACGGCCATGAACGCCAGCCCCGAGCAGAGCGACGGCGCCTGCTACACGGACGCCGCGAACATCACGGAGGAGGCCCGCGTCAACCGCGCCCTGCTCGGCAGCGCGCTCACGGCCGCCGGGCTAGTCAACTACCCGACCGAGTGGTGGCATTGGTCGTACGGCGACCGCTACTGGGCCCTGGCGACGGGCGCACCCGCCGCCCTGTACGGGCCCAGGGAGCTGCACAACTCCTGAGCGGCTAGGCGGCGAAGGCGTTCACGCCCGTCAGCTCCGCCGACAACTCCCACAGACGCGCGGCCTGTTCGGGGTCGACCGCCCAGTCCTTGACGCCGCTGATCTCGCCTTCCACGGCCTGCTCGGCGATGTCGCAGTCCTCCAGGTAGACACCGCCGAGGCCGTCCAGCTGCGGGGAGGTCGCGGCCCACACCTGGGTGGCCGCGCCCTGCGGCGGGGTCTTGAAGCCCTCGGGGTTGAGGATGTTGCCGTCCTCGTCGATCCAGCCGCGCTCGATCATCTCCTCCTTGGGGATGTGCCGTTGGAGCGGGGTGAGGATGCCGCCGGGGTGCAGCGAGAAGGCGCGGACGCCCGCCTCGCGGCCGAGCCTGTCGAGGTGGACGGCGAACAGGACGTTCGCGGTCTTGGCCTGTCCGTAGGCCTGCCACTTGTCGTAGCCCTGCGTCCACTGGACGTCGTCCCAGCGCATGCCCGAGAAGTGGTGGGCGCGCGAGGAGACGGAGACGACGCGGGCGCCGCCGGGTGCGATCGCCGGCCACAGACGGTTGACCAGGGCGAAGTGACCGAGGTGGTTCGTGGCGAACTGGGCCTCCCAGCCCGGGCCGACCCGGGTCTCCGGGCATGCCATGATCCCGGCGTTGTCGATCATGAAGTCGATGTTCCGCCCGGAGGCGAGGAACCGCTCGGCGAAGCCGCGCACGCTCTCCAGGTCGCCGAGGTCCAGCTCGTCCACCTCGACGCCGCCGATCCCGGCCAGCGCCTCCTGGGCGGTGGCCCGGCGGCGGGCCGGGACGACGACCCGGGCGCCCGCCTTGGTCAGTGCGCGGGTGGTCTCGAGGCCGAGCCCCGAGTAGCCGCCGGTGACGACGGCGAGCCTGCCGGTCAGGTCGATGCCGTGCAGGACGTCGTCGGCGGTGCTCGTGGCGCCGTAACCGGAGCCGATCTTGTGCTGTGCAGTGCCAGTGCTCATACCGGGAACGCTACGAATTGGAGTGCTCTCGAAGTCAAGCGCAGACATGCGCAGGCGGGTGCAGACGGCAAAGAGCCCCGACCGGACGGGGGATCACGGTCGGGGCTCGTCAAGTGTGGGCACGGATGGCGGTCGCCTCTCGGCGAAAGGCTCCACAGGGCTTCAGCCGAACGATCTTCCCTGTGGGCGAATGGTGAGGCCCGGGGACACTGTCCCATCCGCACCCACGCGTTGTTCAACGGGCAACCACTTGTCGGTGTTCCTGTTCCCGCCCCGTTTCGAGGTGATGTGCATCACCCCTGCGTCACCCTTGCCCGAGGGGGCTCTGCTCCAGGGTCGCCAGCAGATGGGCCGGGTTGTCGTACACGGCCTCCGCGCCCGCCTCCTCGAGGTCCGCGCGCGGAATCCCGCCGCACAGCACGCCCACGCAGCGCACCCCCGCCCGGCTGCCCGCCCGCATGTCCCACACCGTGTCGCCGACGAACACCGCCCGGTCCGCGGGCACCCCGGCCAGCTCCAGGGCGTGCTCGACGGGCTCGGGCGCAGGTTTGCCCTCCTTGACGTCGTCGGCGCTCGCGGTCGCCGCGATCGCGTCCTCGGCGGAGATGGCCCGGCGCAGCGCGGAGAGCTCCGGACCGCTCGCGGAGGTCGCGAGGACCACCGTCCAGCCGTCGTGGTCCAGGCGCCGCAGCAGCCGGCCGGCGTCCTCGAGCGCGGGCAGCCGGTCGAAGTACTGGCCGTACAACGCCTTGTGCGCGGCGCTGAGTTCGGCGTCCCGGTCCTTGTCGCGCGCATCGCCCAGCAGGTGGGCGACGAGATCGTCGGAGCCGAGCCCGACGGCCCGGTGGACGGCGTGCATGGGCACCGTGTGGCCCGCCTGGCGGAAGGCCTCCCACCAGGTCACCACGTGCAGGTGGTTGGTGTCGACGAGGGTTCCGTCGACGTCGAACACGGCCGCCCGTTCCATGCGCGCTCCCTTGCTCTCGTCCGCCGCACGAGTACCACGTCAGGGTCCGGCCACTCCCGCCGGCGTCCGCCGTTCCCGGGCCCAGGCCAGCAGGTCGTCCAGGGGCCAGGTGGTCACCACGCGCTCGGCGGGCACCCCGCACTCCTCGGCCCGGGCGCAGCCGTGGATCTGCCAGTCCAGCTGGCCCGGCGCGTGCGCGTCCGTATCGATCGAGAACAGGACGCCCGCGTCCACGGCCTCGCGCAGCAGCCGCCGCGGCGGGTCCAGCCGCTCGGGCCGGCTGTTGATCTCCAGGGCCGTGCCCGTCTCGGCGCACGCGGCGAACACCTCGGCGGCGTCGAACTCCGACTCGGGCCGCCCCCGCCCGGTCACCAGCCGCCCGGTGCAGTGCCCGAGCACATCGGAATGCGGATCGCGCACGGCGGCCACCATCCGGCGGGTCATCGAGCGGGCGTCCATGCGCAGCTTGGAGTGCACCGACACCACCACGACATCGAGCCGCTCGAGCAGCTCCGGCTCCTGGTCGAGCGAGCCGTCGTCGAGGATGTCGCACTCGATGCCGGTGAGCAGCCGGAACGGCGCCCAGGTCGCGTTGAGCTCCGCGACCACCTCCAGCTGCTCCCGCAGCCGCTCGGGCGACAGCCCGCGCGCGACGGTCAGCCGCGGCGAGTGGTCGGTCAGCACCGCCCACTCGTGGCCGAGCGCGGCCGCGGCCCGGCCCATCTCGTCGATCGGGCTGCCGCCGTCGGACCAGTCGGAGTGCAGATGGCAGTCCCCGCGCAGCAGCGCCCGCAGCCCCTCGCCGCCCCGGACCTGCGGCGCTTCGGCCGCCTCGCCCTCCAGCTTCTCCAGATACCCGGGCACCCGACCCGCGAGCGCCTCCCGCACCACCTGCGCCGTCTTCGGTCCGACGCCCTTGAGCGCCTCCAGCGACCCGTCGGCCGCCCGCTCGCGCAGCTCCTGCTCGGGCAGCGCCGCCAGGACGCGGGAGGCCGTACGGAAGGCGCGCACGCGGTACGTCGGCGCCAGGGACCGCTCCAGCAGGAAGGCGATCCGGTCCAGCGCCTCGAGGGGATCCATGGCGACCTCCTCCTCCACATCACCGGGTGACCGGGACCAACGGGGCGAATGCGTCCTACGCTCTATTGCATGACCGAAATCGCGAGCCCGCACATCTCCAATCCGCGGATCATGGTGCTCGGCGTCCAGCCGTGCATCCCGCCCTTCCGGATCGTGGAGATCGACGGAGAAGTGGTCGGTGAGGCGAAGTCCGTCACCGACGTCCTCGAGGCCGCCGCCGCGTTCGGCATCACGGTCCACGACCTGGACGATCCCGACGTGGTGCGCTGGGTGGGCGGAGACAAGTTCACCTGGACCCGGCACTGAGGCCGACTGAGTTCAGCCGACCGTCCACTTCTGGTTGGCACCGCCCGTGCAGGTCCAGATCTGCAGCCGCGTGCCGTTGGCCGAGCTGTTGCCGGTCGCGTCGAGGCACTTGTCGGCCTGCGGGTTGACGATGTCGTGCGCCGCGGTGACCGTCCACTTCTGGTTCGGGCCGCCGGTGCAGTCCCACAGCTGGGCGGTCGAGCCGTCCGCGGTGCCGTTGCCGGTCACGTCCAGGCATTTGCCGAGCGCGAGCAGTGAGCCGTCGGAGCCGACGGTCCACTGCTGGGCGGCGGTGCCGTTGCAGTCGTAGAGCTGTACGGGGGTGCCGTTGGCGGGGTTAGCCCCCGCCACGTCGACGCACTTGCCGGCCAGTCCCCTGATCGCCGCCCCGGTCGCCGTGTCGCCGGCGGTGACCGACACCGAGTCCACCACCAGCTGCTGCGGGAAGACCGTGGAGCCGTCCGGGTCGCCGGGCCAGTAGCCGCCCACCGCCAGGTTCAGGATCAGGAAGAACGGCTTGTTGAACACCCAGGTCTTCCCGCCCAGGTCGGCGGGCGTGCGGCGCTGGTAGACGTTGCCGTCCACGGACCAGGTGATCGAGTCGGGCGCCCAGTCGACGGCGAAGGTGTGGAAGGCGTCCGCGAAGGCCTGGCCGTTCGGGAGGGAGTAGGCCGCACCTATGCCGCCCGAGCCCGAGTAGCCCGGCCCGTGGATGGTGCCGTGCACGGTCGACGGCTCGAAACCGACGTTCTCCATGACGTCGATCTCGCCCGAGTCCGGCCAGTTGACCGGCGTGCCCAGCATCCAGAACGCGGGCCACATGCCCTGCCCGCGCGGGATCTTCATCCGCGCCTCGACGTGCCCGTACTGGGCGTTGAACTTCCCCGAGGTGTTCAGCCGCGCCGAGGTGTACTGGCACGTGCCGTACCAGCACTGGTAGTTGGCCGGATTCTCCCGCCGCGCGGTGATCACCAGATGGCCCTGGCCGTCCAGCGCCGCGTTCTTGTTGCCCGAGGTGTAGTACTGCCGCTCGTGGTTGTTGACGTTGTCGCCGGTCTCGACCTGCCACTTCGAGGAGTCGACCGCGGCCCCGGCAGGCCCGTCGAAGTTGTCGGAGAACGCCACCGCGGCGGCGCTCGCCCGGGGCGGATCCGCCTGGGCCGCACCGGTCGCGGCGGACGCGACCAGCACGGCGGACAGGGCGGCGAACAGACATCTGCGCAGCAGTCGTGGGGAGGCCACGGCACTTCCTTCCGTACGGCGGCCGGGCGCAGGGGCGCGTCGGCCGGGGTGGGGGGTGAAGGCGTCGCCTCTTGATTTAAGAAGTGAGATAAGGGGCCGTCAATACTTTGGTACGGACCAGCAGTTGAAGCCGGTTCGGACCGTCGGCCCGGCTAGGCGTCCTTCGGCTTCTTCGCCGCCCGCCGCGGCAGCCGCTCGCGCGCGTGCACCGCCCGGCCCAGCCGCCGCCCCAGCAGGACGTAACCGACCAGCGCGCCCGTCGTGTTGAGGATGACGTCGTCGATGTCGAAGGCGCGCCCGGTGACCAGCGCCCCCTGGGCGAACTCCACCATCAGCATGACGACGGCGGTCAGCAGCAGCACCCGCAGCAGTCCGCGGGCCCGCGGGGCGACCACCGGGACGAGGATCCCGAACGGGACGCCCAGCAGCAGGTTCCCGCCGATCTGCTTGACGGCGTCCCGCAGTGCGGGCTGGTCCAGATAGGCCCGCAGGGTGGTGCCCGGATGCAGATTGGTGTGGGCCATCGCCGCCGACGCGGGGGAGGGCTCCAGCGTCAGCCGCGCCAGCACCACGGCGAACGCCACCATGAACCCGAAGGCGCACAGCATCGCCAGCAGCCGGATCGGGAAGGCCAGGACATGCCGCTCGCGAGGGGCCGGCTTGCCCTCGGGCTTCTTCGCGCTCCTGGATTTCTTCGGCTTCTGGGACGTGCCGGACTTGGTGGTACGCAGGCGCAACGCTGAACGTGGTCGTAAGGCTGCACGGGCCATCGGTCCTCCAGTCTTCAACTTCCCTGCGTTGCAAGGCGGTTACCCGCTGTCCGGCCGACCATGCTGCCCCGCTCCCGGCCCGGGCCGGCGACCCGCGCGGTTTCCCTTCCTGCTGCAGGGGCACTCCGGGCTCAGGCCAGCGCGCGCCGCCACCCGCGGCGCCCGTCGCGATGTTTGGATGCCCCGGAAGGACGTAACGGACATCTCGCTACGACAGCCTGCGAGCCGAGCCCGAGGAGGTGGCGCATGACCACGCGTACGACGCTCCTCGCCGCGGCCGAGGTGCTGGCCTGGTGGGCCGGGCTCGCCGTGCTGTGGCTCGTCCTCATCAGCACGGTCGACACGCTGGAACTCGCGGTCGGCGCGGGGGCCGCCGCCGTGGGCGCCCTCGCGGCACGGGCCGCTCGACGGGCGGTGACCGGAGCGTGAACGGCTGGATTCTCGCCGCGACGGTCGGCCTCGCCGGCGGCCTGGGCGCGGCCCTGTGGGGCGTGGCCACCGGGCCGCTGCGGCGCCGGGTCGTCGCCCAGAACCTCTCCACCGCCCTCGCCTGCCCGGGCATGCTGCTGCTCTCCCAGGGCTACCAGCGCCCCTCGTACGTGGATCTCGGCCTCGTCCTCGCCCTGCTCGGACCGGTCGGCACACTCGTCTTCGCCCGGCTGCTCGCCGACGAACTCGCCGAGGACCCGCCGCGCGCCTGGGGGATGACCTGGACGGTCGCCGGGCTCGGCGCGGCGGCGGTGATCGCGCTGTGCGTGGCCACCGGACCGAGCCGGGCCATGGTCAAACTGCTGGTGATCGGAGCGCTGCTGATCAGCGGGAACGTCGTCGCCTCGCGCGCCCTGTCGGGCGGATTCCGGGGGGTCCGCCGTGGCTGACGCGGTGATCGTCGTCGCGCTGGTGCTGGTCGCCGCGTCCGCGACCGTGGCGGTGGCGGTCCGCGACCCCATGCGCCAGGCTCTCGTCCTGTCGGTCCTCGGCGTCGTCCTCGCCGTGCTGTTCACCGTCCTCCAGGCACCCGACGTGGCCCTGTCCCAGCTGGCCGTGGGCTCCGCGCTGACCCCGCTGCTGCTGATGCTCACCGTCCGCAAGGTCAAGCGCCGCGGACAGACCAAGGAGCGCGAGCGGTGAGCCGGCGCGCCCGGCTGTGGCTCCTGCTGGCCGGTGGCGCGGGCCTCGCCGTCCTGTTCGTCGCCGCCTGCCTCGAACTCCCGTCCTTCGGCGGCGACCGCCACCCCTACGGCGACCGGGCCGTCCGCGCCTCCCTGGCCCGGCGCACCGCCAACACCATCTCCTCCGTCAACTTCGACCAGCGCGCCTTCGACACCCTCGGCGAGATGACCATCCTGTTCGCCGCCGTCCTCGGCTGCGTGGTGCTGCTGCGCCAGACCCGCGACGAACACCGCGCCCGCCCCGAACCCGCCGAAGTCGCCCTGCCCGTACGCCGCTACGCCCTGATCGTCCTGCCCGTCGCCCTGCTCAGCGGCCTGTACGTCGTCGCCCACGGGCAGCTCAGCCCCGGTGGCGGCTTCCAGGGCGGCGTCGTCGCCGCGACCGCCCTGCACCTGCTCTACCTGGGCGCCGACTACCACGCCCTGGAACGCATCCGCCCGGTCGGCCTGTTCGAGGTCGGGGACGCGCTGGCCGCCTCCGCCTACCTCGTCACCGGCCTCGCGGGCCTGATCGGAGCCGGCGCCTTCCTCGCCAACACCCTGCTGCCCTACGGCACGTTCAACACGCTGTCCTCCGGCGGCACCGTCCCCCTGCTGAACGCGGCCATCGGCATGGAGGTCGCCTGCGCGGTCGTCGTGCTGCTCGCCCGCTTCCTGGACCAGGCCGTGGAGATCGAGGAGGAGAGCGGGACGTGAGAGCCGTGATGGACATGCTGCCGTACCTGGTGGCCGCGTGGGTGTTCCTGGTCGGCTGCTACGGCCTGGCCACCA
This sequence comes from Streptomyces sp. NPDC047043, assembly GCF_040644055.1. Classification (NCBI taxonomy): domain Bacteria; kingdom Bacillati; phylum Actinomycetota; class Actinomycetes; order Kitasatosporales; family Streptomycetaceae; genus Streptomyces; species Streptomyces sp. NPDC047043. The sequence continues at coordinate 137,477 of NZ_JBEYVO010000029.1, read as the reverse complement.
GCCGCAACCTGATCCACGCCGTCGGCTGTCTGTCCGTCTGCCAGGCCGGCACCTACGTCCTGCTGCTGGCCGTCGGCTACCGCGACGACGCCACCGCGCCGGTGTTCTCCGACATCAAGCCCGGCTCCCGGCCGGTCGTCGACCCGGTCGTGCAGGCCCTGACCCTCACCGACGTCGTCGTCGGCGCCACCGTCACCGCGATGCTGCTCGCGCTCGTCGTGCAGATCTCCAAGCGCCACGGCACCGTCGACCCCGACGAGCTCTCCGAACTGCGCGGCTGATGAACGACCTGCTGCCCCTCCTCGTCGCCGTACCCCTGCTCGGCGCCGCCCTCCTGGTCGCCGCCGGCCGCCGGATGCCGCGGATCGTCGCCGAGTCCGCGGCCTGCGCCGTCTCCGCCGCAACCGCCGGGCTCGCGATCGTGCTGCTGCTCAACTCCTCGCCGCCCATGACCGAATGGGTCGGCGGCTGGACGCCCGTCAACGGCAAGAGCGTCGGCATCGTCCTGGTCGGCGACGGACCCGGCCTCGGCATGGCCGCCCTCGCCTCCCTGCTGACCCTCGCGGCGCTGGTGTACTCCTGGCACTACTTCGACGAACCGCCGCGCCGCCACGCGGGCTCCTTCCCGGCGCTGCTGCTGCTCTTCCAAGGCGGCATGTGCGGGTTCGCGATCGCGGGCGACCTGTTCAACATGTTCGTCTGGTTCGAGCTGATGAGCGTCGTCGCGTACGCCCTGACCGGCACCCGCGTCGAGGAGGCAAAGGCCGTGCAGGGCGCGCTGACCTTCGCCGTCGTCACCTCGCTGGGCGCCTACGCCATGCTCATGGGCATCGGCATGCTGTACGCCCGCACCGGCCAGCTGGCCATGACCCAGATCGGCCGGGGGCTGGACGCACACGGCGCACCCGACGCGCTGACCCTCGCGGGCTTCGTCCTGGTCCTGACCGGCCTGCTGGTCAAGTCCGCCGCCGTGCCCTTCCACTTCTGGCTCCCGGACGCGCACGCCGTCGCCCCCACCCCCGTGTGCATGCTGCTGTCCGGGGTCATGGTCGAGATGGGCGCGTACGGCGTCTGGCGCGTGTACGGCACCGTGTTCGCCGGGCCCGGCGGCGTACCGGCCCACGACCTGGAGCGGGCGCTGGTGGTGCTCGGCGTGCTGACGGCCGCGATCGGCGCGGTCATGTGCTGGTACCAGCGGCACATCAAACGCCTGCTCGCATACTCGACGGTCGCCCACACCGGGCTGTTCCTCATCGGCATCGGTGTCCTGAAGCCCGAGTCCGACGACGGGGTCGCGCTGTACCTCCTCGGTCACGCCGGCGTGAAGGCCGCCCTGTTCGCCTGCACCGGCATCCTCCTCGACCGCTACGGCAGCGTCGACGAACACGCCCTGCACGGCCGCGCCCGACGGCTGCGCGGCGTCGCCGTGATGTACGTCGCCGGCGGCCTCGCCCTCGCCGGGCTGCCGCCCTTCGGCACCGCGCTCGGCAAATCGGTCACCGAGGAGGCCGTCGGCGGCCCGCTCACCGTGCTGTACGTCGCGGCGAGTGCGGTGACCGCGGCGGCGGTGCTGCGGGTCGCCGCCCGGGTCTTCCTCGGCCTCGGTCCCGAGCCGCAGGACCTGGGCGAGTACGAGACGACCGGCTCCGGCGAGCAGCCCGAGACCGGGCAGCGGCTCAGCCGCGTCCCGGACACCATGACCGCGGTGCCCGCCGTGCTGCTCGCCGGGGCGCTGGCCGTGGGGGTGGCTCCGGGCTTCGCCGACGTCGTGGCGCACTCCGTCAACGAGTCCGGGTCCGCGGGCGTGGTCACCTCCGTGCACTGGACCCCGGTCGGCGTGCTGCTGGGCCTCCTGTCGACGCTGCTCGCCGTCGGCCTCGCGGCCGTCGCCGTCACCCGCCCGAAGCTGCTCGCCGCCCCGGACCGGGCGCTGCCGCTGCGGCGCCTGCAGTCCGGGCACGTCGGGGACTACGTGGCCTGGGTGGTGGTCGGCGCCGCGCTGCTCGGCGCGCTGACCCTGCCGGGAGTGCCAGGGGGTGTCTGATCAGCCGCCGTAGCTGACATGCACCTCCTTGAAGCCGAGGGACCGCAGCAGGCCGTCGAGCATGTCGGTGGTGTTGGTCTCGGCGCGCTTGGTCAGCCCGCTGTCCTTGGCGGCCTCGCCGATGTGCCTGACCGCGAGCTTCTGCACGGCCTGCTCGCTGTTGGGGTTGTCCGAGAAGAGGTCGCCGAGGCGATCGAGGAGACCGCGCTGCTTGGAGACCGCGTAGGAGCGGTCGGGGTCGAGCGCCGGCTTGCCGAGCGCCGCGTGCGGCAGCCGGAGCGTCGCGGACGTGCGGTCGTCGTTGACCGTCACGTCGTCCTTGCCGACCTTGCCGAGGTCGACATACGCGTCGACGGTGCCCGCACCGATGTACAGCGTGCGGGAGCCGCGGATCGCGTCGGGCAGGTACTTGGTGTCCTTTTCCAGGTCGACGACGACCTGGAAGTTGCCGGAGGCGGCGTCGTAACGGCTCATGTCCTGGATGGACTGGAGCAGTGCGGGTCCCGAGCGGTCGTGCGTTTCGGTGCCGAACAGATCCTTGAGGCCAGGGAGCACACTCAGCCGGATCCCGGCGAAGAACACCACGAGCACCAGCACGACGGCGCTCACCGCCTTCGCCCAGCCGGGCATGCGCCTGGACACGCGCCTGATGGGAGTCGTCATGGCGACGGCCCTCCTTCCTACTGTTCCGAATGCCCCCCAAACCCCTTGGCAGACCGCCGCGTTGGCCGATTGGCGCCCCTGACGGAAGCAGGGAGGGCGCACTAGCGTGGAGAACCGTCCGTACCGGCGCGCCTGGAGTCCCGGATGAGTACAGACAGCACGCCCCGGCCCCTGTGCCCCATGCACCGCATCGACGTCCCCGAGTCCGGGCCGCCCCGCCCGGGCACCCTCGCCACCGGCACCCCGGTGTGGCTCGTGACGCGGTACGCCGACGTACGGCAGGTGCTCATGGACCCCCGGTTCAACAGGAGTTCCCTGCACGCCCCCGACGCCCCGCCACTGCTCCTCGTACCGAACCTGCTCGACGACCCGAACGGCCTCCTCAACCAGGACGGCGAGGCCCACCAGCGGCTGCGCGGCACCGTGCAGCGGGCGTTCACGCCCCGCGCGATCGCCCGCTGGCGCCCCTGGGTGGCCTCGGTCGTCGAGACACTCCTCGACGACTTCGCGGCGCGCGAGCAACCCGCGGACATCATCGAGGGCTTCACCCGCCCGCTGCCCGTCTCCGTCATCTCCCGGCTCATGGGCCTCGACCACGTGGACCGCGAACGCATCCGCCACTGGGCCGACCACGCGCTCTCGGGCGGCGCGCACACCCGGGAACAAGTCGTCGCGGCCATGCTCGAGTTCGGGGCCTTCGCCGCCGATCTGATCGCCCAGCGGCGCAAGTCGCCCGGCGACGACCTGGTCAGCGGCCTGGTGGCGGCAGGCGACGGCCTGGGCGTCGAGGAACGGCAGCTGGTGACCCTGGTGTGCGGGCTGGTGGTCGCCGGGCACGAGACCACCATGACGGCCCTCGGGAACATCGTCGTCTACCTCCTCACCGACCGGCAGGACGCCTGGCCCGGCCTCGCCGAGGACGAGGAGGCGGCGGCCGTCGCGGCCGAACAGCTGCTGCGCGCCGTCCCGCTCAGCGAGGGCCGCGTGCTGCCCGGCCTGATCCGCCGCGCCGTCGAGGACACCGAGGTCGGCGGCGTGACCATCCCGGCGGGCGGCGTGGTCGCCGTCCAGACCAACTCCGCGAGCCGCGATGCCGACGTGTTCCCGCCCGGCCCGCCCGAGCTCTTCACCCCGCTGACCTCACCCAGCGTGATCTTCGGCGCCGGCCCCCACCACTGCCTCGGCGCCTGGCTCGCCCGCCTGGAACTCGCCCTCGCCCTCCACCGCCTCACCGCCCGCTTCCCGGACCTGCGCGCCGAGTTCACACCCGAGACGATCGAGTGGCGGGAGGGCCAGATGACACGGAGTCCACGGAGGCTGCCGGTGTCCTGGTGAGCGAAGGGGCCGGTGATCCGCCCGCAGCGCAGGCACTACTTCGTCAACCGCTACGGCCGCCTCCTCGCCCTCGACCGCGGAAGCGGCGCGGTGCGGTGGACCACGGACAAGCTGGACGATCCGGGGAACGCGGCCGAGGAAACGATCCCGAGCCTGCTCCTCGTCAAGGACGCGATCGTGGCCGCGGCGGGCGACAAGGCCTTCTCCGCGCGCCCGGACCGCGACGACGCCCACCAGGCCGCGTCCGCGAGCTAGTGCGGCTTGAGTTCACGGTCGCCCGACAGCCGTGACCACCACACGCCTTCCCCGTGCGTGAGCCCCGGCAGCCGCAGCTCGATCTCGCGCACTCGCCGCGCCGGTAGCTCGCCGGTGATCAGCCATGTCGTCGAGCCGCCCGTCGTGCCCGTGAACTCGGCGCCGCACGAGGCGAGTTGGGCCGTCACCGGGGCGAGGGCGTCGAGTGGGATCTCCGTTTCGAAGGCGTGGTACGGCTCGTACAGCAGGGTCCGCGCCTGCTGCAGCGCCGCCCGCAGCACGATCGGGGTGAGCCCCCGGAAGTCGGCGGCGGTGCTGATCGGGGCGCAGTAGCCGGACCGGATCAGCGTGACCCGGTAGTCCGTCACGGGCGCACCGGACAGTCCGCCGAGCATGCTCGTGTGCACGGTGTCCTCGATCGCCTGGTGGAAGGCGCGGGGGAGGGCGCCGAGTTCGGTCTCGTAGGTGAACACACCGCCCGAGCCGCGCGGGCCCGGTTCGACGCGCAGTCCGATCGTCGCCCAGTAGCGGGTGCCCAGGTGCCACGGCATTTCCTGGGACGCCTCCCCGGTGCCCCGGGGACGCTCCAGGAACCGCACCCGGCCCGGCTCGAACTCGGCCTCGATGCCGAAGTCCTGCGTGAGCGTCGCCGCGAGCACCTCCATCTGGACCTCGCCGTACAGGAGCAGCGCGGTCGCGCCGTCGGCCGCCGGCCGGGCGTGGATCAGCGGGTCCTGATCGGCGAGCGAGAGCAGGGCCGTGCGCAGGGGCGCCGCCTGCTCGGGGCGGCGGGCCCGGACCAGCGTCTGCAGCGTCGGCGGCGCGAACTGCTGGGTGCGGTCGGCGAGTTGGCCGAGGCGGTCGCCGACGCGGACACCGCCGACGCCGGTGAGCGCCGCGATGTTCCCGGCGGTGAGCGGCCCTTCGCGGCCGATCACCTCGAGGCGGTTCGCGCGTCCGGCGACCTGGGTGGTGCGGCCGTCGGCCTCGCGCCGCAGGAACGTCAGCCGTTGACGGGCCGTCACTTCACCGTCGTACAACCGTAGATACGCAGTCCGCTCGCCGCCGGGTCCGGGACGTACGGCGAACACCGTGCCGCGCAGGCCCGGGCCCTCGGCCGCCGGGGCCGGCGGGATCAGCCCGACCACGCTCTCGACGAGCTCGGCGACGCCCTGTCCGCCGAGGGCCGAGCCGAAGAGGACGGGGTGGAACGAGCCGTCGGCGGTGCGCGCCGCCAGGGCCTTGCGCAGATCGTCCGGCGTGGGCCGGGGGCCGTCCACGACCGCCGCGAGGATCTCCGGGTCGACCTCCGCGAGGGCCTCGGCCAGTCGCGGATCCCCGGGCGGGCGGGGCGTCACGCGGGCGGCGGCGGTGCCGATGTCCGTCACGTCCGTGAGCGGTGCGACGTACGGCGTCAGTCGGCGCCGGATGTCGGCGAGCAGACCGTCGGAGCGGGCCCCCGCACGGTCGACCTTGTTGACGAAGACCAGCGTGGGCAGCCGAAGCCGGCGCAGGGTCCGCATCAGCACCCTCGTCTGCGCCTGCACGCCCTCCACGGCGGACAGCAGCAGCACCGCGCCGTCGAGGACCTCCAGGGCGCGCTCCACCTCGGCGATGAAGTCGGAGTGGCCGGGGGTGTCGATGAGGTTGATCTGGGTGTCGCCGACGGTGAACGCGGCGACCGCGGAGCGGATGGTGATACCGCGCTGCCGCTCGATCTCGCCGTCGTCCGTACGGGTGTCGCCGCCGTCGACGCTGCCGAGCCGGTCGATCGCTCCGTGGTCGAACAGCAGCCGCTCGGTGAGGCTGGTCTTACCGGCGTCGACGTGGGCCAGAATGCCGATGTTCAGGGTGTGCATGCGGGGTCGAGTCCTCGAAAACCGTGGGCCAGTAAGGGCGCTGGGTGATTTCGAGGAGTCGGCGCATGCGAGTGGTCCTGACGGAAGGGAGCACGGACACGGCCATGATGGCGTGCGGGCACCGGCGCACCGCAACCGAATTTTCGCGGCCCGTAGCATGAGGCCGACCCCCGGTCGTGATCATGCGAGGAGCGGATCGTGCGAGACATCTCCGTGTTCAGCGGCAGTGCCCACCCCGACCTGGCCGCCGAGGTCTGCGCCCATCTCGGCGTACCGCTCAGCCCCACCCGGGTCAGCCGGTTCGCCAACGACTGCCTCGAGGTACAGCTCCAGGCCAACTGCCGGGAACGGGACGTCTTCCTGATCCAGCCGCTGGTCCGGCCGGTCCAGGAGCACCTGGTCGAGCTGCTGCTGATGTGCGACGCGGCACGCGGGGCCTCCGCGGCGCGGATCTCCGTCGTGATGCCGCACTACTCCTACGCCCGCTCCGACAAGAAGGACGCGCCCCGCATCTCCCTCGGCGGGCGGCTGGTCGCGGACCTGCTGGTGGCTGCGGGCGCGAGCCGGGTGCTGGCCATGACACTGCACTCGCCGCAGGTGCACGGCTTCTTCTCGGTGCCGGTCGACCACCTGCACGCATTGCGCGAACTGGCCGCGCACTTCCGCCGGCACGACCTCTCCCGCACCACCGTCGTCTCCCCGGACCTGGGCAACGCCAAGGAGGCGGCCGCGTTCGCCCGGATGATCGGCGCCCAGGTCGCCGCCGGCGCCAAGCAGCGCTTCGCGGACGACAAGGTCGCCATCAGCTCGGTCATCGGCGAGGTCGCGGACCGGGACGTGATCATCCTGGACGACGAGATCGCCAAGGGCAGCACCGTCCTCGAACTCCTGCAGCGGCTGCGGGAGTTGGGGCCCCGCTCGATCCGGGTCGCCTGCACCCACGGCCTGTTCGCGGACGGCGCGCTCAAGCGGATCGGCGAGCAGCCGGACGTACTGGAGATCGTGTGCACCAACACCGTGCCGGTCCCGGAGGAGGAGCGCACCGAGAAGCTGCGGATCCTCACCGTCGCCCCGGCGCTCGCCGAGGCCGTACGCCGCATTCACAACGGTGAGTCCGTCAGTGCCCTGTTCGACGCGCCGCGAAGCGAATAGACATGACGTAGCGGAGCAACGCTCGGCATCACCGGGATGCTCAGGAGGGGTTGCAGTGGCGAAGGCGAAGTTCGAGCGGACCAAGCCGCACGTGAACATCGGGACCATCGGTCACATCGACCACGGCAAGACGACGCTCACGGCGGCCATCACGAAGGTGCTGCACGACAGGTTTCCCGACCTGAACCCGTACACGCCCTTCGACCAGATCGACAAGGCGCCCGAGGAGCGGCAGCGCGGCATCACGATCTCGATCGCCCACGTCGAGTACCAGACCGAGCACCGGCACTACGCGCACGTCGACTGCCCCGGGCACGCGGACTACATCAAGAACATGATCACGGGCGCGGCCCAGATGGACGGCGCGATCCTGGTCGTCGCGGCCACGGACGGACCCATGCCGCAGACCAAGGAGCATGTGCTGCTGGCCCGGCAGGTGGGCGTGCCGTACATCGTCGTCGCCCTCAACAAGACGGACATGGTGGACGACGAGGAGATCCTGGAGCTCGTCGAGCTGGAAGTGCGCGAGCTGCTGACCGAGTACGAGTTCCCCGGCGACGACGTCCCGGTCGTCAAGGTCTCCGCACTCAAGGCCCTGGAGGGCGACCCGCAGTGGGCCCAGTCGGTCCTCGACCTCCTCGAAGCGGTCGACACGGCCGTGCCGGAGCCGCAGCGCGACGTGGACAAGCCGTTCCTCATGCCGATCGAGGACGTCTTCACCATCACCGGCCGCGGCACCGTCGTCACCGGCCGGATCGAGCGCGGGGTGCTGCACGTCAACCACGAGGTCGAGATCATCGGCATCCACGAGCAGAAGACCAGGACGACCGTCACCGGCATCGAGATGTTCCGCAAGCTGCTCGACGAGGGCCGCGCCGGCGAGAACGTCGGGCTGCTGCTGCGCGGCATCAAGCGCGAGGACGTGGAGCGCGGGCAGGTCGTCATCAAGCCCGGCACGGTCACCCCGCACACCGAGTTCGAGGGCCAGGCGTACATCCTGTCCAAGGACGAGGGCGGCCGGCACACCCCGTTCTTCGAGAACTACCGCCCGCAGTTCTACTTCCGCACCACCGACGTCACCGGCGTGGTGACGCTGCCCAAGGGCACCGAGATGGTCATGCCGGGCGACAACACCAGCATGCACGTCGTGCTGATCCAGCCCATCGCCATGGAGGAGGGCCTGAAGTTCGCCATCCGCGAGGGCGGCCGGACGGTCGGCGCGGGACAGGTGACGAAGATCATCAAGTAGTGGCGCTCAGAACGACCCGGACGTGGCCTCGGGCTGGCCCAGGGCCGCGTCCAGCGTCGGATGCGCGGGCAGCAGCCGGGACAGCCCGGTGACCCGCATGATGCGCAGGGTCAGCGGGTGTGTGCACACCAGGCGCAGCTCCCCGTCCTGCTCCAGCACCCGGCTGCGGGCCCGGTACAGCAGGCGCAGCCCGGAGCAGTCGAAGAACTCGACGTGCCTGAGGTCGATCACCAGCCGGGCGTCGGGACGCGCCGTCACCCGGTCCAGATACGGGGTGATCTCCACAGCCGCGGCGATGTCGATCTCGCCCCGGAACTCCAGCACCGTGTGGCCCCTGTCCTGGCGGACGCGCAGGTGCCGGGTCAGCGGCGCGGGTTCCTGCTGCACGACGACATCCCCCTCCAACCTGCTCCGTCCGCTGCGGTGTTGCAGGTCACCGGGGGCCGGGGTGACGTCGTTCTGCGAGCGTACGAGCGCAGGCCTGTCCCCCGGGTACCGAGTGAGCGCAAAACCGTTCCCCGCCCTGCAAGTTACCCTCGATGGAGTGAATTTGAGCATGTTCGATTGACATATGTCTTTGAATTCCGACAGAGCTCTCTGAGGAGTTCTCCCGGTGCGGGGGCGCGGCGGGACTAGGACAGGGCGTGCCAGGCCTTGGAGAGTGCCTGGCGGAACTGCTCGGTCTGGTGCGCCGTGAGGTCGCTGACCATCCGCTCCTCCAGCTCGCGCACGGGCCCCGCGTGCTGCTCGAGGAGCTCGCGGCCGGCGTCGGTGAGCAGGATCAGCAGCTCCCGCCGGCTGTTCGGGTTGCGCTCCCGGCGCACGAGGCCGCGGTTCTCCAGGGACCGTACGAGGTCCGCGATGGACTGGGCGGTGACGAACGAGTCGCGGGCCAGCTGGGCGGCCGACAGTCCGTCGTGGCGCTCCAGCACGGTGAGCGCGGTGTACTGCAGGGCGGTGATCCCGGACGGCTTGACCAGCTCGTCCAGGTGGGATCGCACCACCAGCTCCACCTGCTTCACCATGTAGAGCAGGGACGGAGATGTCTTGGTCGCCTGGGAGTCGAGCATGAATCCAGCGTAGAGCATTGACAGGAAACCTGTCTGTAATGAAACTGCGAACCAACAGGAATCCTGTTTGTTGAAATCTTGGCGATGAGGCTGAGGAGTGGCGATGACCACCTTCGAGTTGGACCCCGGACAGCTGTTCATCGGGGGGCAGTGGCGCGAGGCCGCCGACGGAGCGCGCACCGAGGTGGTCGACCCGTCCCGGGGCGCGGTCGTCACCACCGTCGCGGAGGCGGGCGCCGCCGACGTGGACGCGGCCGTGCGGGCCGCCCGGGAGGCCTTCGACGGCGGCGCCTGGTCAGGGCTGAGCGGCCGCGAGCGCGGTCGGATCCTGCACCGGGTGGCCGAGCTGATCCGCGAGAACGCCGACGAGCTCGCCCGCCTCGAGAGCCTGGACGTCGGCAAGCCGATCTCGCTGTGCCACGCCGTCGACGTGACGAACGCGGCCAACGACTACGAGCACTTCGCGGCCCTCGCCTACTCCCTGGACGGCGCGATCCGCGACACCCCCATGAACGCGCTGGCCTACACCAAGCGCGAACCGATCGGTGTGGTCGCCGCGATCACCCCGTTCAACTTCCCGCTGATCCTGGCCGGTTCGAAGATCGGCCCCGCGCTCGCGGCCGGAAACACCGTGGTGCACAAGCCGGCCGACGAGACCCCGCTCAGCGCTCTCTACATGGCCAGGCTGCTCAAGGAGGCGGGTGTCCCGGACGGCGTCGTCAACGTCGTCACCGGCACCGGCCCGGTCGCCGGCGAGGCGCTGCTGCGCCACCGCGGGGTCGACAAGGTCGCCTTCACCGGATCCACCGCGATCGGCCGCCATGTGGCGAGCACCGCCGGCGAGGCCCTCAAGCCGGTCACCATGGAGCTCGGCGGCAACGCCGCCCACATCGTCTTCGAGGACGCCGACCTGGAGAAGGCCGTCGGCGCGATCATCAAGGCGTTCGTCTTCAACACCGGCCAGTTCTGCATGGGCGGCCCGCGCCTGCTGGTCGCCCGCCCGGTCCACAGCACCCTGCTCGGCATCCTCTCCGAGGCCGTCCCCGGCGTCCCGGTCGGCGACCCGCGCAACCCCGAGACCGTCGTCGGCCCGATGGCGGGGGAGAAGCACCTGAAGAAGGTCGAGGAATACGTCGACATCGCCCGCAAGGAGGGCGGCCGCATCGTCTGCGGCGGCGAGCGGCTCGACCTCGACGGCGGCTACTACTACAAGCCCACCGTGATCGCCGACCTGTCGAACGACTCCCGGGTCGTCCAGGAGGAGATCTTCGGCCCCGTCCTCACCGTGCAGCCCTTCGACACCGAGGACGAGGCCGTCGAGCTCGCCAACTCCACGCCGTACGGCCTGGCTTCGGGCATCCAGACGCAGAACCTGGCCCGCGCGCACCGCATCGCCGACCGCCTCCAGGCGGGCATCGTCTGGATCAACGACTGGGCCATGCTCGACCCCGCCGTGCCCTTCGGCGGTGTCAAGGACTCCGGCTTCGGCCGTGAGTACGGCCCCGAGGCCCTCACCGCCTACACCAAGGTCAAGTCCGTCGTCGTCTCGCTCGACTGAACCCGGCTCAACGCGCCCCAGAACCCAGGGAGTTCGTACGATGTCCATCACCACCCGCGCCGCGGTCGTCGAGTCCGGCGGAGCGCCCTTCACCCTCGCCGACGTCGAGCTCGACGAGCCGGGGCCGCACGAGGCGGTCGTCCGCATGGTGGCCACCGGCCTGTGCCACACGGACCTCGGCGTCGCGAGCGGCGGTCTGCCCTTCCCGCTGCCCGGAGTCCTCGGCCACGAGGGCGCCGGTGTCGTCGAGGCCGTCGGCCCGGCCGTCACCGGCGTCGCGCCCGGCGACCACGTCGTGCTGTCCTTCACCTCCTGCGGCGAGTGCCGCAACTGCCACGGCGGCCACCCGGCGTACTGTGCGACCTGGCTGCCGCTGAACCTGATCGGCGGCCGCCGCGCCGACGGCACCAGCAGCATCAGCCGGGACGGCGAGCCCCTCGGTGGCCACTTCTTCGGTCAGTCGTCCTTCGCCGAGCGGGCGTTGGTGGACGAGCGCAGCCTCGTCAAGGTCGACGCGGACGTACCGCTGGAGTCCATCGCGCCGCTGGGCTGCGGTGTGCAGACCGGAGTGGGCGCGGTCTGGAACGTGCTGAAGCCGGTGACGGGCAGCACGATCGTCGTCCTCGGCGCCGGCGCGGTCGGTCTGTCCGCCGTGATGGCCGCCGCCCTCACCCCCGCCACCCGGATCGTGGCCGTCGACAAGGTCGGTGAACGCCTGTCCCTGGCCAAGGAGTTGGGCGCCACCCACACCGTCAACGTGGGCGAGGCCGACCTTGCCGAGTCGCTCGCCGAGATCACCGGCGACCAGGGCGCCGACGGCATCGTCGAGACCACCGGCAGCGTCGCCGTACTGCGCCAGGGCGTCGACGCGCTCGCCGCCCGCGGCACCCTGGTCGTCGTGGGCGCCCCGCCGTTCGGCACCGAAGTCGCCCTGGACGTCAACGGGTTGCTCGGCGGCAAGCAGGTCGTCGGCCTCACCCTCGGCGACGCCGAGACGCAGACCTTCATCCCGGCGCTCGTCCGGCTGGTGAAGGAGGGGCGGCTCCCGCTGCACCGCCTGATCAGCACCTATCCGTTCGCGGACATCGATCAGGCGGTGCGGGACATGGGCGCGGGCAAGGCGATCAAGCCCGTGCTGACCTTCTGACCTGGATCAGCCCATCAGCAGGACCAGCTTCCCCGTGGTCCGGCCGGTGTCGCCGAGTGCGTGTGCCTCGGCGGCATCGGCCAGCGGGAAGGTGCCGGCGATCGTGGCGCTCAGCTTCCCCGCCTCCACCAGCGCCGCGATCGCCTCCAGCCCGGAGTGGGAGGCGTCCACGAGCATCCGCAGCGACCGGACACCGAGCCGCTCGGCCTCCTCGTGGAACTCGTCCGAACCGACCGGCAGGATCGACACGACGAGCCCGCCCGGCCGCAGCACGCGCAGCGAGCGCGTCGAGGTCTCGCCGCCGAGCGTGTCCAGGACCACGTCCACGTCCTTCACCGCCTCGGCGAAGTCCGTCTCCCGGTAGTCGATCGCCTCGTCCACGCCGATCCCGCGCAGGAAGTCGTGCTTGCCCGCGCTCGCCGTGCCGATCACATACGCGCCGCGCGCCTTGGCGATCTGCACGGCCACATGCCCGACCCCGCCGGCCGCCGCGTGGATCAGCACCCGCTGCCCCGGCTGCAGGTCGGCGTACTCCACCAGCGCCTGCCAGGCGGTCAGGGAGACCAGCGGCAGCGCGCCCGCCTGCGTGTGGTCGATCGAGGCCGGCTTGTGCGCGAACCAGCGCGCCGGGGCGCTGACGTACTCGGCGTGCGAGCCGTGGCCGAACGGGTACGACAGCATCCCGAAGACCTCGTCGCCGGGCTCGAAGCGGGCCACGCCGATGCCGACCGCCTCGACGACGCCGGAGACGTCCCAGCCCAGGACGAAGGGCGGCTTGCCCAGGAAGCCGCCGGTCGCGCGGTGCTTCCAGTCGGTCGGGTTGAGGCCGGCGGCGCGCACCCGGACCAGTACCTCGTTCGTTCGCGGCTCGGGCCGCTCCAGCTCCACGACCTTGAGGACCTCGGGACCGCCGAGGACGTCCTGGCTGATGGCTCGCATCGTGTTCACATCGCTCATGGTCACCCAGCCTGCCGGGGACCGCCCGGCAGGAAAATGGCATGATTGCCAAGCTTCGATAGGATCGTGCCATGAGCTGTGCTGAAGGACATGCGGAAGCCGAAGGACGTGTGGAACGGGTCGTGGTGCTGGCCCTGGACGGCGTCTACCCGTTCGAGCTGGGCATCCCCAGCCGGATCTTCGGCGCCGCCGACGGCCGGTACGAGGTGCTGACCTGCACGGTCGACGGCCAACCGGTGCGCACCAACGCGGACTTCACGATCGGGGTCGAGCACGGTCCGGAGATTCTGGCCACGGCCGACACCGTGGTGGTCGCCTCCATGGCCGTCCCGCACATCCCCACCGAGCTCCCGCCGGAGGTCGCCGCCGCGCTCGCGCGGATCCGTCCGGACGCGCGGATCGTCTCCATCTGCACCGCCGCCTTCGTCCTCGCCGCGGCGGGCCTGCTGGACGGCCGCAGGGCCACCACGCACTGGCAGGTGGCCGACTTCTTTCGGCGCCGCTACCCACACGTGGACCTGGACCCGGACGTCCTCTTCGTCCACGACGGCCGCATCCTCACCTCCGCCGGCGCCGCCTCCGGCGTCGACGTCTGCCTGCACATCGTGCGCACCGACCACGGCAGCGAGCTGGCCAACTCGGTCGCCCGCCGCTGCGTCGTGCCGCCGTTCCGGGACGGCGGCCAGGCCCAGTACATCGAGCAGCCCATCCCGCAGAGCGGGGCCGCGAGCACCGCCGCCACCCGCGCCTGGGCCCTGGAGCGCCTCGACGAGCCGCTCGCCCTGTCCGACCTCGCCGCCCACGCCCGCATGAGCCTGCGCACCTTCGCCCGCCGCTTCAACGAAGAGGTCGGACTCAGCCCCGGCCGCTGGATCGTCCAGCAACGCGTCGCCCGCGCCCGGCACCTGCTGGAGTCCAGCGACCTGTCCGTCGACCAGATCGCCGGCCACGTCGGCTTCGCGACGGGCGCCTCGCTCCGCCAGCACCTGCACGCCGCGATCGGGGTGTCGCCACAGGCCTATCGGCGTACGTTCCAGACGGCGGCCCGGTAGCCGCGAACGTTCCGCACCGCCCTCGCGTCGAAGGACCGTAGGACGGCGGGCGGAACAAGGGGTGGGGGATGCGCGGAAGACTTGCGGCGACGACAGTGCTGGTCGCATCGGCGGCCGTGGCGTGCGGCAGTGAGCAGGCTCAGGACCTCGTCGTCGCCGGGACGCCGCCGGTCGCGCCCTACAGCGGGCCGCTGCACGTGCCCGCCAGGAACCTCGACGAGGACAGCGCCCGCGCCACCCGGATCGAGTCGGGCGCGGCGGGCCGGGCGCTGGAGTGCGACGGGGAGATCTACTCCGGCGGCGGCAGCGAGCCGTGGAGCGAGGGCGACGGCGGCGCGACACCCGAGGAGGGACTGGAGACGTACTTCGAGATCGAGCAGCCCGACGTCCCGCGCCACGGCTACCGCGTGGAGCGCGAGGAGAAGGACCGCGTGCTGTACTCCTTCGACGTCGGCGGCAGGACCAAGGTCGCCGTCATCGTGGCCAAGGACCGGAAGAACCGGCCCGGTTGGGGTCCGGAGACCAGTGCGTCCTGCGACCCGTCCGAACTTCCGGCGAGCTTCACCGACAAGCAGTGGTACGAGATCTGGACCGACCGGCACGGCAAGCGGGTGCCGATCACCAAGCTGAACAGCAGCGTCGGCCCTCAGCACTGTGACTGGCAGAAGGCGCACTTCCTGTCGCTGGGGGAGGGCAGGAACGGCAGGCTGTACGCCCGCGACCCGGACCGGGTGCTTCCGCAGGACATGCTCACCTCCCCGTACGACAGCCATGTCCGCATGCCCGCCGGCGCCCACGACACCGGATACCGCTTCCAGGACTGGCAGTTGTGGCTGACCGACGACCCGTCCACGGTCTACGTCCGCACGCCCGACGGCGTCGAGGCCTGGCCGCGGGTGCAGGACGGCTTCGGCTGCGCGTGAGGCGCCGTCACCGGCTCGCGTGCAGCGCGACCAGCAACTGCCAGACCTCGTCGGCGATTTGACCGGCGTCGCCGTCCAGGAGCCCGTGCAGCCAGTCGGCCAGCACCCCGGCGAAGGTCGCGGCCACCGCCGAGGCGACCAGCGGTGCGTCCGCCGCGCCCGCCCGTTCGCGCTCACGCAGGCTGTAGGCCCGCAGGTCCCGGTGCAGCACCCGGCCGAGTGGGCCGCCACCGCCCGGGGTCAGCAGTTCGCGGTACAGCCCGGCGTGCGGGGCCAGCGAGGCGAAGAACCCGGCGAGCGCGGGCGGCGCGTGCACCGGATCGGGCCGCCCTGTCCAGGAGTGCAGCGCCTCCACGGCCTCCCGTACGACGTCCGCGCAGGCGTCGACCGCCAGCGCCTCCAGGTCGGCGTAGTGCACGTAGAAGGTGGCCCGGCCGACCCCGGCCCGGCGCACCAGCGCGGCCACGCCGACCTCCGCCAGCGGCCGCTCGGCGCACTCCGCGAGCAGGGCCTCGCGCAGCCGCGCCTTGGTACGCGCGGCCCGCGGGTCCTGAGGCGCGGGGCGGGTCACTGCGCGATCAGGACGGCGGCCAGGGCGAGCGCGCCGGGCAGTGCCTGCGCGAACAGGATGCGGCGGTTGGCCGTCGCGGCGCCGTAGACACCCGCGACCACGACGCAGCACAGGAAGAAGACCTGGACGCGGAAGCCGGTCGGATCCGCCGCGATCAGACCCCAGACCAGACCGGCCGCGAGAAAGCCGTTGTACAGGCCCTGGTTGGCCGCCATCGGCGCGGTCGCCCGCGCCATCTCCCGGTCGAACCCGTGCAGCGCCCGCCCGGGCTTCTTCTGCCACAGGAACATCTCCATCACCAGGATGTAGGCGTGCAGCGCGGCCACCAGACCGACCAGCACGTTCGCGACCGTCTCCATTGCAGGACTCCGTACTCTGAGAAAAAGTTCTTGGACAGGTGTCCACTATAGCTGGACAGGCGTCCAGGAAATCCCACTGTCAGTGCCCGCCGATAGCCTGCGCGCATGACTGATCAGCAGGTGATCGTGCGACGTGCCCGCGCCGAGGACCTACCGGGTCTCGTCGCCTCCAGCGCCGGGTTGTTCGCCGAGGACGGCGGCACGCGGGACAGCAGCGTGAACGTTCACTGGCCGCGCGAGCACGGCGCGCAGTCGTTCGCCGCCGCACTCGAGGACCCGACGCGACTGGTCCTCGCGGTGGAGCACGACGGACGGGTCGTCGGACACCTGATGGGATCCGTCACCGGGCCCACGGCGAAGCGGACGGTCACCTCCGCGACCCTGGTCAGCATCCACGTCCGCCCCGAGCACCGGAGGGCGCGTGCCGGAGACAGGCTGGTGGAGGAGTTCCTGGACTGGGCCCGGCGGCAGGGAGCCCGGCATGCCGAGGTGACCGCCTACGCGGCGAACACGGACGCCATCCGGTTCTACGAGCGGGGCGGCTTCGCAGCCATCACGGTCACTTTGCGGCAGCCCCTGTAGCGCCCCTGCGCAGCTCGAGCGCGCGCAGCGCCAGCTGCATCTCGAACTGGGCCGCCGGATCGTGCAGTTGGGCGCCGAACAGGTCGTCCAGCTGGCGCATGCGATAGCGCACCGTCTGAGGGTGCACGGCCAGGCGCACGGCGACCTCGCTCGCGTTGCGGCCGCACTGCAGCCAGCTCAGCAGGGTCTCCGCCAGGCGCTCGCGCTGCGGTGGCCGCACCTGCTCCAGCGGGCCCAGCCGGTGCGCGGCCATGGCGTCGACCAGGGCGTCGTCGCGCAGCAGGAGCAGGGTGGCCAAGTGCTCCTGGCAGCGCACCATTTCGGTGTCCGCGAGGACGCCCCGGCGCACCAGGTCCAGCGCCTCGGACGCCCAGCGCAGCGAGCGCGCACCCTCCTGCAGCGCCACGGTCGGGCCCATCGCGGCCCGCAGCCCGTGCAACGCCCCGGCCACGGCGCGCGCCCGGCCCGGACCCTCGGGATCCGGCACGACCAAAACGGCCGGCTGGACGTCGAAGCGGGCGAGGAACTCCGGCGCCACGATCGGCTGCGCGCCCGCCTGCCGGCAGTGGTCGACCGCGACCACCGCCAGCGCGCGCGGCACCGGCCAGCGTGCGCTGTGCGCGAGTTCCGCGATGGCCTCGGCCGAGGCGGGCGGGTCCGCGGTGAGCAGGTCGATCAGCCGCGTACGCCGCTGCTGCAGCTCACCGGCCGCGTGCAGCCGCGCCTCCGTGTAGCCCGCGGTCGTGGCGGCCGCCATCTCGTCCAGGTGCAGGAACAGCGCCTCGCCGAAGGCCGCCAGCACATTGCGCGGCAGCAGGTCCGCGTCGACCAGCGCGTTCACCCGCCGCCACGTCACCCGCGCGCCCAGCCGCAGCGCCGACTGGAACGAGTCGAGGCTGCGCCCCTCCTCCGCCTCCCCGCGCCCGATGCGCTGATACGTCGCCTTCACCGGCTCCCAGTCCGTGTCCGGCTTGGCCATCCGCTCCAGAAACCCCTGCAGCGCATGGTCCACGCCTCGGTGCACGCCCTGCATGTACGTGTCGTCGGCGGGGCGCGCGTACTCGGGGATCTCGGTCCTGATCGCCCGTACGACCTCCTCGGTGATGTCCGCGAAGAACGGTCTGAGGTGGTGGTGCAGGCCCGTCGGCAACGCGTTGAACGGACCGCCCGGGTCGTCGTCCAATAAAGCGGCTCTCTTCGGCACGGCGGCGACGATACCCGTCGGTAATCCGCCAGGGCTTATCAAGGGCGGACAGGCCTGGGCGAGTCGATTGTCCACTGCTGACAAGACCCAGGTCCGTAAAGACATTTGTCGATGTGTAGGCCGTTGGCTGAGAGTGACGGAACCCTCACTTCCGCCATGCGTTCGCGGTTGATCCTTTCGGGTTCAAACCCGATAAGCTCCCGTTCGGCACTGCGAGTTGACCCGGTCGCGATCGGTCATCTCGTGGTGCGTCATGCATCAGTGCGCTCCCCCTTGCACACCCCCATTGTTCGAACGTGTTGCTTGTTAAGGATGCAGATGGAACTCGCCACTCCGCCGCCGGCGGCGCGGGCCCCTGTCGCCTGGTACAGCTGGTGGCTGATGCCGCTGGCTTTAGGAGGCGGGACGGTTGCCGCCACGTTCATGAGCTCCGAGCGAATAACCGCCGGAGTCGCGGGTGTCGCGGCCACCGCCGCAAGCGCCGTGTGCGTACGGCTGCTGATCCGCACCCGCACCCAGCTGAGCCGCTCCGAGGGCTCCTTCCGCACCACGCAGGCCGAGCACTCCCAGCAGTGGCAGCAGCATGTCGCCGGCCTGGAGCGGAAGTTCACCGCGGAGCGCGCCTCCCTGGAGGCACAGCTCACCGAGCAGACCGGCGCGTACGAGGCGCAGCTGACCGAGCAGGGTTCCACGTACGAGGCCCAACTGGGCGAGCAGGCACGCGCCTTCGAGGAGCGCCTCGCCGCCCAGGCGAAGTCGTACGAGACCCAGCTCGCCGACCAGGCCGAGGTCTGGCAGGAGCAACTCGCCCACCAGCAGGCCGCGGTCGCCCGGCTGGCGAACGAGCAGCTGCCCGACGCACTGAAGCAGCTGCGCGCCGGTGACGCCATCGACGACCTGCTGCCCGAGGCCAACCAGTGCGCCAAGGTCAGCGCCGACCTGCAGGCCGACCTGCGCAAGGTGCTGCGCACCGCGCTGATCGGCGTGGAGGAGGAGTTCAACCGCTCGACCTCCGCCGAACAGGCCGTCATCAGCATCGGCAACCGCATCCACGTGCTGACCGGCAAGCTCCGTGGCCGCCTGCACGAGATGCAGGGCGAGCACGGCAGGCTGCCGGCCGTGGCCCGCGGTCTGATGGAGCTCGACCAGGAGCTCGGTCCCGCCGACTCGCTCGCCGCGAGCATCGGCGTGCTCGGCGGCTCGGACCGGCCGGGCCGGCAGTGGCAGGAGCCGCAGCGGCTGCTCAGTGTGGTGCGCGGCGGCGTCGGCCGGATCAAGGACTTCCACCGCATCGAGATCCGCCATCTGCCCGAACTCGGCGTCGACGGCGGCCTGGTGGACCACCTCACGCTGATCTTCGCGCAGCTGCTGGACAACGCGGCCCGCTACTCGCCGCCGAGCGAGCCCGTGCTCGTCTCCGGCAAGGAGGTGCCCAACGGCGTCGGCATCGAGATCCAGGACTCCGGCAAGGGCCTGAGCGAGGAGAAGAAGCGCGAGGCCGAGGAGGCCCTGACCGGCACCGCGGTCGGACCGGGGATCGGCGGTATCTCCGAGGACGCCAACATCGGACTGCGCGTCGTCGGCATCCTCGCCCGTCGCTACGGCATCCGCGTCACCTTCGCGGACTCGCCCTGGCTCGGTACCTCTGTGGTGATCGTGGTTCCGCACAAGTACTTCAGCCCGCTGCCCGCCACCGCCCCGGCCACCGCCGCGACTCCGGCGGCCCAGCCGGCCGCGGCCGCCCCGGTGCGCACGGCGGCCGCCGCCGAATCGGTGGCCGAGCCCGGAGAGGTCGTGGACACCACGCCCGGCGGACTGCCCCGGCGCCGCAGCAAGCGGAACGAGGCGGAGCCCGCGGTGCGGCACCAGTCGGCCGAGCGGTCGGAGCGTACGGAGGAGACGCCCGTCTCCGCCGTGCCGCCGGACGCCTCGTTCGCCGGCCTGGCCGCCTTCGCCACCGCCGGCCGCGAGTTCGGCGAGGAGTCCACCACGGAGGATGCAGCGCCTGCCGACCGCGAGTCCACCGAGCACCGCACTGAAGAGAGCGACTAGTCCACATGACGCAACAGGGAACCGACGTGAGCTGGGCGCTCCGCGATCTGGTGGAGTCCATCCCGGAGATCCGCTTCGCCCTCGTGGCCTCCAGTGACGGCAAGGCCATCACCTCCTTTGGTGCCGAAGACCCCGACGACGTGGACCGGTTCGCGGCCGTGGTGGCCGGACTGCAGGCGCTGGCCCAGCCGGTCGCCGAGCAGTTCCCCAAGTACGCGGGGCAGCTGCGGCTGGCGATGATCGAGGTCGACGGCGGCCATCTCTTCGTCGTACGGGCCGGTGTGGAGACGTATCTCGGCGTCCTCGCCCGCGAGGGCCTCGACCAGGGGCTGCTCGGACACCAGATGAGGGATCTGGCCCGCAGGATGGGTGAGCTCCTCGGCACCACTCCGCGGCTGGAGGAGCACTCTGGATGAGTGCTCCCCGCCGGCCCACGGACCCGTCCGGTCTCGAGCGCTACTACGTCCTCACCGGGGGGCGCAGCGGACCGGGCGGTTCGGCGTCGAGTCTCGACGTGGCTACCCTCATCGTCTCTCTGTCCGCCCCGGTGCCGGGCATGCAGCACGAGCACGAGGACATCCTCCGGCGCTGCCGCGATCCGCTGTCGGTGGCCGAACTCGGCGCCCACCTCGGACTGCCCTTCAACATTCTCGCGGTGCTGCTGGCGGATCTGCTCGAGGCAGGCCGCGTCGAAGCCCGTGACCCCATCCCGGCGCACGGCGCCGGCCGCGGGCCCGACCTCGCGCTCCTTGAGGAGGTACTCAGTGGACTTGAACGGCTTTGACCATCCCGGCCGGCCCGGCGGGGACGGCCCCCGCTCGGTGAAGGTGATGATCGCCGGCGGCTTCGGCACCGGGAAGACCACCATGGTCCGCTCGGTCAGCGACATCAAGCCGCTGACCACCGAGGAGACGCTCACCCAGGCCAGTGCCGACGTCGACCACCTCGTCGGCGTCGCCGACAAGACGGAGACCACCGTCAGCCTGGACTTCGGCAAGATCAGCCTCAACGACAGCCTGATGCTGTACCTGTTCGGCACGCCCGGGCAGGAGCGGTTCTGGTTCCTGTGGAACGGCCTGTTCAAGGGCGCGCTCGGCGCGGTGGTCCTCGTCGACACCCGACGCCTGGCCTCCAGCTTCCGGGCGATCGAGGAGATGGAGCGGCAGAACGTCCCGTTCGTCGTCGCCCTGAACGTCTTCCCCGACTCGAAGAACTATCCGGTCGAGGAGATCCGGGACGCCCTGGACATCCCCGAGCACATCCCGGTCGTGGCCTGCGACGCCCGCGACCGGGCCTCCAGCCGTGACGTGCTCGTCGCGCTGATACGTCACCTGAAGGATCGCTCCCCCGTCGCACTGGAGCCCCGATGAACGACCAGACTTTAAACGGTCCCGACGCGCCTCGCGGGTGCCCCGTCGCGCACGGCGGGGCAGAACTCACACGGCTGTACGGCCCGGACGCGGCCACCGACCCGCAGGGCATCTACGAGCGGCTGCGCAAGGAGCACGGCTCGGTCGCACCGGTGCTGCTGGAGGGTGACGTTCCCGCCTGGCTGGTGCTCGGCTACCGCGACAACCGGCGGGTGCTGGACAACCCTCGTCAGTTCAGCCGGGACGCCCGCATCTGGCGGGACTGGCGGGAGGGCCGGATAGCGGAGTCCCATCCGCTGATTCCGATGGTGGGCTGGCGGCCCGACTGCGTCTCCCAGGACGGAGAGCCGCACCGCAGGCTGCGCGGCGCGGTGACCGACGGCCTGCTGGCCGCCTCGAGCCGCGGCATCCGGCGGCACGCCACGTACTTCGCCAACAAACAGATCGACGTGTTCGCCGGGGCCGGGCGCGCCGACCTGGTGGCCGACTACGCGGAGCACCTGCCGATGCTCGTGCTCAGCCGGATCCTGGGCCTTCCCAAGGCGGACGGGCTACGCCTGGTCGAGTCGTGCGCCCAGATCTTCAAGGGCGGCGAGGACGCCCTCGTACACAACGACCGCATCATGCAGATCCTGGGCGAACTCGCGCAGCGCAAGCGGTCCGAACCCGGCGCGGACTTCACCACCGCCCTGCTGGAGCACCCCGCGGCGCTGTCCGAGGAGGAGGTCGTCAGCCATCTGCGCCTGGTGCTGATCGCCGCCCACACCACGACCAGCAATCTGCTGGCCCGGGTGCTGCAGCTGCTCCTGACCGACACGGCGCGGCTGTCCGGGCTGATCAGCGGTCAGCTGACGGTGTCTGCCGTGGTGGAGGAGGTCATGTGGAACACCCCGCCGCTGGCTGTCCTGCCCGCACGGTTCGCCACCAGCGAGCTGGAGCTCGGCGGGCACGACATAGAGGAGGGCGACCTGCTCCTCCTCGGCCTCGCCCCGGGCAACGTCGACCCGGAGATACGGCCCGACGACGGCGTGGCGGTCCAGGGCAACCAGGCGCACCTGGCCTTCAGTTCCGGTCCGCACGAGTGCCCCGGGCAGAGCATCGGCCAGTCCATCATCGAGGTCGGCGTGGACGTCCTGCTGCACCGGCTGGCGGGCCTGCGCCTGGCGGTACCGCCGGAGGATCTCGGCTCGACCGCCTCCACGTGGGAGTCCCGGCTGGACAGTCTGCCGGTCGAGTTCGCCGTCTAGGCCACGCCAGGAACCGCTGCCCGGCCGGGTTTCCGGCCGGGCAGCGCCGTGTGCGGGTTCAGCGGCCGCAGCGAGACCAGGGGCGTCAGCCGTCGAGCCAGTCGCCTTCGACGCCTGTGGGACGGTATCCCGTGGCGTTCCAGAGGAAGTGCGGGTGGGCGCCGGCGAACATGTAGGCGAGCAGCGCGGTGTCCTCCCTCCCGGTCTGAGGGTCGTGCAGGGTGTAGAAGTTCTCGGATCCGACTACGCCGGCGTCTTGTTGGACATCACGGGCGCGGGCCGGGGACGGTGCGGCGCTGGATGCCTCCACGGCGGCGATGTAGGTGCGGCGCAGGATCTCCCATGTGCTTTCGATGTTGCCGTGCCAGGGGCCGTGCAGTGCTTCGAAGGCATGGAGCTCGGCGTCGAAGAGGGGCCATGTCCGGGGGTGTTGGGCTCTGCAGCGTGCGGACAGCTCGGCGGTCCGGGTGCTCAGTGCCGGTGCGGTGGGCCGCGGGGCGATGGTGAGGGTGGTGCCGTGGGTGAGGATGCCGGTGCAGGGGTTGGGCTGCAGGTCGCAGAGCGGGCAGTCCTCGGCCGGGGGGAGGCCCTGGGTGATGCCGTCGAACCACAGGGCGTGGCGGCCGGTGAGCCCCATCCAGACGATGGTGGTGGTCATCAGCCAGGTGTTCCACATCGGGGTGTGCGCCTCGGGCATGCAGCCGTACTTGACGATGGCTATGGCGCAGGCGGCGTAGAGGGCCTTGGTGTGGGTGGGCATCTCGGCGAGCCAGAAGTTGCTGATCTCGCCGGTGAGGGCGTCGGCTCGTACGTCGGCCATGTCGTCGATGACGCGGCACAGCAGCAGGGAGGCGAGGTTCTCCTCCTGCCAGAGTTCGGCGTCGGGTGCGACGTGCCAGAACAGGCAGTCCAGCATCTGCAGGATGGAGTAGGTGCTCTGGCTGAGCGGGTTGCTCTGGGGGAGCGTGACATTGCCCGCCTGGTGCTGTTGGAGCCAGTACTCGTCGACCGATCGCTTGTGGGCCGAGAAGAGTCCGCTGACCAGGGCCCGTGCGCTGTTGGTGCTGAAGTTCTCGGCCAGGCGGCCTTCGACGTGTTGGGTGAGGCGGGTGGTGTCTATGGTCTCGATCACGCGTTTGTATTCGTGGAAGACGAGGATGTCGTCCTCGAATCGGTGGCGGTGCCCAAGGTCTCGTTCGAGGTCGTTCATCTGCCGGGTCCAGGACCATCCACCGGTCAGGACGCTGTCGAGTTCCCGGCGGTGCGGCCAGGTCTTGACGGTGAGGGGACGACCGGCGCTGTGCCGCCATCGGTAGTCGTCCAGCGTGCGTTCCGGGGGTGTGGGCAGCTGACGGCACAGAGGGCAGGCGCAGGCGGTTGACTGCTCCTCCTCGCGCGGCGGGGTGAGCGCCCGGCTCCGCCAAGCCCCCTCCAGCATCAGGCAGGTCAGTCGGCAGACCTCAATATCGGTGCTGACCTGGGGGAAGGCCGCTTCGATCATGCGCAGGCTGGTGTCGAGGTGCCTCAGCCTGGCGTAGCCCTCCTCGTCGGGAGGCAGGAACTCGGGCTGCGCCAGACGGAGCGCTCCCTCCACATGCAGGGTGGTGCCGGAGCCGCGGGAGCCGAGTGCGTCCAGCCGCTGCCGAGCGGCGTTCTGGGACCTTCGGTACTGCTTCGTGCTCCCATTGATGCGTTTCACCAGGAGGCGGGCCAGGGTGGTTCCCGCCTCCGTGGGCTGGAGCTGGGCGCTTGGCTGCGCCGGGAGCGGTCTGTCGGCGGACGCCTTCGGAACTGCACCTGCGACTCGAAATTTCACACCGGTCTCCCATCAAGCTGTGGTCCTGGCAACGGAATCGCTCGACCGTGGCCGGTGGCCCGGTCGGGTCGAGGAGTCATCTGTGGCTTCCGCGACGGCCTTGCCGAACAGCCGGACTCACGCGATCGGCTCCGGCTTCTGCTGCGAACGACCGCGATGGGCTCACGCGCCACCTCGGCTGTGTCGGCCGCGGCGCGTGGATGGGTGAGGGCGGTCGGGGGCGGTTCCCATGACTGGTGTTCCTCGAACCCCGGCCCGGCCGGGGAGGGCGAACGTGACGTCCTGGGGCATGCGCTTCCTTCCGGGCGACGGCGATACAGAGACCCCCGACCTGCGAACGGGTGGCCGAATTGGCCACCCGTTCACTCGAACTCAGCCTCTATGGCCGAAAGTTGAATCGAGAAGCGGTATGAGGCTGCCCGGGGCGTAAATGATCTACGCGTGACCTCACCGTGATGTCCGTTACTGCTTACGCCTCTTGAGCTGCGTACACTGCCTCCCCTCCCACGTACGTCAGGGCCACGCCCGTCTCCGCGATCGCCTCGGTCGGACCGTCGAACGGGTCGCGGTCCAGCACCACGAGATCCGCCAGTGCACCCACCTGGATCCGGCCGGTGTCGTCGAGGTGGTTCACCTGGGCCGATCCCGCGGTGTACGCGGTCAACGCCTCGGTGAGGCCGATGCGTTGGGCGGGCAGGAACACGGAGGCGCCGGTGCTGTCGGGCGTCACGCGGTTGACCGCGACATGGATGCCCTGAAGCGGGTCGGGGCTGCTGACCGGCCAGTCACTGCCGGCCGCGAGCCGGGCTCCGGAGCGCAGCAGCGCGCCGAACGGGTATTGCCACGCCGCCCGTTCGGCCCCGAGGAAGGGAATGGTCAGCTCGTCCATCTGCGGTTCGTGCGCCGCCCACAGCGGCTGGATGTTCGCCGTCGCGCCCAACTCGGCGAAGCGCGGCACGTCGTCGGGGTGCACGATCTGAAGGTGCGCCAGATGCGGCCGGGTGTCGCTCGGCCCGTTCGCGGTACGCGCGGCCTCGATGGCGTCCAGGGCGTCGCGTACGGCCCGGTCGCCCAGCGCGTGGAAGTGACACTGGAAACCGAGCGCGTCCAACTCGGTGACGTACTTGGGGAGTTGGCCGCGATCGATGAAGCTCTTGCCCCGATTGGCCGTGGCGCAGCCGCACTTGCCCAAGTACGGGTCGAGCAGCGCCGCCGTGCCGTTCTCGGCGACCCCGTCCAGCATCAGCTTGACGCTGGTCGCCCGGAACCGGCCGCGGCTCAACGCGGCCCGCTTCTCGACGAGTTCGGGGATCTGCTCGGCCCCGCGCTCCCGGTCCCACCACAGGGCCCCGACCACCCGCGCGGTCAGCGAGCCGTCGCGGGCGGCCGCCAGATACGCCCCGGACGGGTCGTCCATGCCGAGGAAGTCCCCGATCAGCGCGTCCTGCCAGGCCGTGATGCCGAGCGCGTGCAGATGACGCTGCGCGTGCAGCAGGGCAGCCAGCCGGTCGGCCGCGGTGGCCGGGGGAGTGAGCCGCCCGACGAGCTGCATCGCCCCCTCCTGCAGGGTGCCGCTCGGCTCGCCCGACCTGTCCCGCTCGATGCGCCCGTCGGCCGAATCCGGAGTGTCGCGGCCGATGCCCGCGAGCTCCAGGGCGCGGCTGTTGACCCAGGCGCCGTGATGGTCCCGGTTGGGCAGGTAGACCGGCCGGTCGGGTACGACCGCGTCCAGCAGCTCCTTCGTCGGCGTACCGCCCTCGAAGGCCTCCATGGACCAGCCGCCGCCGAGGATCCACTCCCGCTCCGGATGCGCCTCGGCGTACGCGCGGACGGCGGCGACCGTCTCCTCGGCCGTCCTGCTCCCGGTCAGATCGCACTGGCTCAGCTCGAGGCCGGCCGGGATCGGATGGACGTGCGCGTCCTGGAAGCCCGGCAGCAGCAACCGCCCGGCCAGGTCGACCACTTGGGTCCGCGGCCCGGCGAGATCCAGGACCTCGTCGTGCCCGACGGCGGTGATGCGGTCGCCGGTGACGGCCACGGCGATGGCGGTGCGGCCCTCGGGGGTGAGGACCGGGCCGCCCGTGAAGAGAAGATCTGCGTGCATGTTCCGTTTCCTGGTGGGGGTCAGTTGGAAGTGGCCAGCAACTGCGGCGCGTCGGCGTCCGTACCGTCGCCCGTGCGGAAGTACGGCGACCTGCGCACCCACTTGGCCCACACGGCGGCAACGAAGCCCGACGCGATCATCGCCAGGGGAGTGAGCAGCAGGAACCAGCCGTTGTCCGCGCGCAGTTCGAGGTGGTCTGTGGAGGTGTAGAAGGACCAGCCGAGATAGCCGCCGAGTCCGAGCAGCGCGGCGGCGCTCAGCGCGGGCAGCACCACCGCCCGCACGCCCTGCCGCCAGTGCGGTCGAGGACCTGGACGCGGCGGAGCGCAAGGTCGTGGAACTCGGCGGACGCCCACTGGAGACCAAGGACGCGTCCGGCCCCTTCGAGGAACGCGGCTACGCCGACCCGGCGGGCCACTCCTTCACCCTCCGCAAGGCCACACCCACCGCCCCCAAGCAGGGCTGACCCAGGGCCTGTCCGGCCGGCCTGATCCGTCGGACAGGCCCTCCCCGGTCAGTCCCGGCCGCCCTTGTCGTCGGTCGGCCACACGCCCGTCGACCGCTCGATGGCCTTCGCACCCCCGCGGTCCACGGCGCTGCGCACCACGGCGAAGATGGCGCCCTGGACCGCGGCGGCCAGCAGGATCTCCCCCCAGCCGCGGTCCCGGTCCAGGGCGTCGGGTGCGTCCTCCTCGTGCCGTAGCGCCATCCACGTCTTCTGGAATGCGAGTCCCGCCAGCCAGCCGCTCGACCAGCCCAGGACGAACCCGAGGGGCTTGTAGGCGAGGGGGAGCTTCAGCTTCTTCTTCTTGGCCATGAATCTCTCCGTACGTTGTCGGGCCTGCGTGGGTCAGGGCCGTCCCTGTGCCTGGATCTCCTCGCCCGCCGGCACGGGCCCGGGCGGTGTCCCGTCGCCGAACGGGCGGCCGCCCAGCTCCGCCCGGTGATGGGCCGTCAGCCAGCCGGACAGGTCCGGTCCGAGGGGCACGATGCGGGTCGGGTTGATGCCGGTGTGCACCTGGTGGTAGTGCCGTTTGATGTGGTCGAAGTCGACGGTGTCACCGAAGCCCGGCGTCTGGTAGAGGTCGCGGACGTACGCCCACAGGACCGGGTTCTCCGCGAGCTTCCAGCGGTTGCACTTGAAGTGGCCGTGATAGACCGCGTCGAAGCGGACCAGTGTGGTGAACAGCCGGATGTCCGCCTCGGTGATCGTGTCGCCGACGAGATAGCGCTGCCGCTCAAGGCACGGTGTGAGCAGCTCCAGCCGCCGGAACACGCCGGCGCAGGCGGCCTCGTACTCCTCCTGGTCGGTGGCGAAACCCGCCCGGTACACACCGTTGTTGACGTCCTCGTAGACGTCCGCCATCACCGTGTCGATCTCGTCGCGCACGGCGTGCGGGTAGAGGTCGGGGGCGCCGTCGCGGTGCAGGGCGGTCCACTCGGTGGCGAGGTCGAGGGTGATCTGCTGGTAGTCGTTGGTGACCAGCTTCCCGCTCGGTTCGTCGACGACGGCGGGCACACTGACCCCGCCCGGATAGTCGCTCTCCCGCCTGTCGTAGGCCTCGGCGAGGAAGCGGATGCCGAGGACCGGGTCGCGGCCGTCCGGGTCCAGGGTGAAGCGCCAACTGCGGTCGTCCTGGATCGGGTCGGCGATCCCCATCGACAGCGCGCCCTCGAGACCGAGCAGCCGCCGGGAGACCACCGCGCGGCTCGCCCACGGACAGGCGCGACTGACCACCAGCCGGTAGCGGCCCGCCTCCACGGGCCAGCCGTCGCGGCCGTCCACCGTGATCCGGTCCGTGAAGTGGCTCTTGGACCGCTTGAACGTCTTCTTGCCGTAGTCGTCGTTGCCCCCGCCCATGATTCCTCCCTGCGGTGTCCGGGCCCTGTCGGCCGTTTTCCCCCGCGTTCGTTCCTCTGAGTTCCCCGTTTTCCGCCGCCCGCACGGTGTGAGCCGTCCGCAGAGGGGCAGTCGGCGAAGGTGAGCGGGACACCCTCGGACAAGAAGGCGGACCGGAAGACACGCGTCACCGTGCTGGTGGCGCTCGCGGCCAATCTGGTGATCGCGGCGGCCAAGGCCGTCGGCGGCCTGATGGCCGGATCGCCGGCCCTGCTGTCGGAGGCGGCGCATTCCGTCGCCGACAGCCTCAATGAAGTGTTCCTGCTGGCCGCGCTGCGCCGCAGCCGCCGCCCCGCCGACCGGCGCCACCCTTTCGGCTACGGCAAGGAGCGGTTCTTCTGGTCGCTGCTCGCCGCCGTCGGGATCTTCGTGATGGGCGGCTGCTTCTCCTTCTTCCAAGGCTTCGAAGCGCTCAGGAACGGTGCCGAGGAGAAGCTCAGCGGATACGTGGCGGGCCTGATCGTGCTCGCCGTCGCCTTCCTCGCCGAGGGCGCCTCGCTGCTGCGGGCCCTGCACCAGGTGCACCAGCAGGGCGGCAGGGGCGGCCTGCGCGACCCGGCGCTGCGCACGGTGGTCGCCGAGGACGGCACGGCGGTGCTCGGCGTGACGCTGGCGGCCGTGGGGATGGCACTGCACATGGTCACCGGAGAGGTGGTGTGGGAGGCGTCGGCGTCGTTCGCGATCGGCGCGCTGCTCGTCTTCGTCGCCTTCCACCTCGGCCGCGAGGCGCGCGACCAGTTGATCGGGGAGGCCGCCGACCCGGAGGCGGCCCGGCGGATCCGGTCCCTGCTGGAGGCGCAGCCGGAGATCGACAGCGTGGAGGCGCTGTTCACCATGAAGACGGGCCTGGACACGGCCCTGGTGGCCGCCCGCGTGGACCTGGTGCCCGGCATGGACAGCGAGCGGGTCGAGGAGGTCGCCGTGCGGATCAAGCGGTCCGTGGCGAACAGCGTGCCCGAGGCGGACCAGATCTTCCTCGACATCACCGACCGGCCGGCCGAGGAGGCACGAGAAAGCCCCGCCGCGACGGGGGAACGCGGCGGGGCCTGACGCACGCGTGCCCGGCGGACACGGCTTCATGCGTCTTCCGGCGAAGATTTTTCCGGCAACCCTCTCAACAGCTGCTCGGGAACCCCCTCAGGGTTCGACCACGAACACCGGGATCTGCCGGTCCGTCTTCTTCTGGTAGTCGGCATACGGCGGATACGCCGCCACGGCACGCTCCCACCACTCGGCCTTCTCCGCGCCGGTGACCTCACGGGCCCTCATGTCCTGCTTCACCGGCCCGTCCTGGAGCTCCACCTGGGGATCTTCCTTGACGTTGAAGTACCAGACCGGGTGCTTGGGCGCACCGCCCTGCGAGGCGACCAGCGCGTACCGTCCCTCGTGCTCGACGCGCATCAGCGGCGTCTTGCGGATCTTGCCGCTCTTCGCACCGCGGGTCGTGAGCACGATGACGGGCAGGCCCGTGTCCATCAGCGTCGTGCCCTCCGTGCCGCCGGAGCTCTCGTACAGCTCCACCTGATCGCGCACCCACTGCGCCGGGCTGGGTTCGTACTCGCCCTCAAGAGGCATGGCATCCGTCCCATCGTCGGGTCCTACGGCTGACGGGCCATTTCAACACCTGCACGCGCGGGATTCATCCACCCCGCGCGGCTCGGCCATGTCCGGCGGTCCGTCCGAGCCGTCGGGCGCCCTTATCGCGCCAGGCTCGGCCTCCTGTCGTACGGCGATCACCGGGTCCGGGACCGCGGAGGCGGGCATCACCGGCCAGTTTGGGCCCGCCACCGATCTGGCCGAACTTCACGTCGCCCCATAGATGCCCCGGGCATCTAATGAAGATCTGCACGACGCACTCTTCGTCTGCGAGGTCTTCCATGACGGCAACGGAACCCGTCGCGTTTCCCCAGGACCGGACCTGCCCCTACCACCCGCCCACCGCCTACGAGCCCCTGCGCGCCGATCGCCCGCTGACCCGGGTCACGCTCTACGACGGCAGGCAGGTGTGGCTGGTCACGGGGCACGCCCTCGCCCGCGACCTGCTCGCCGACCAGCGCCTGTCCACCGACCGCACCCACCCCGACTTCCCGGCGCCCACCGAGCGGTTCACGGCGGTGAAGAACCGGAGGGTCGCGCTGCTCGGCGTCGACGACCCCAAGCACCGCACCCAGCGGCGCATGATGGTCCCCAGCTTCACCCTCCGCCGCGCCGTCGAACTGCGCCCGGAGATCCAGCGCATCGTGGACGAGCGGATCGACGCGATGATCGCGCAGGGGCCGACCGCCGAGCTGGTGAGCGCCTTCGCGCTGCCGGTGCCGTCGATGGTGATCTGCGCTCTGCTCGGCGTCCCCTACGCCGACCACGACTTCTTCGAGGGGCAGTCGCGCCGGCTGCTGCGCGGCCCGACGGTCCACGACGTGCAGGACGCCCGCGACCAACTGGACGCGTACTTCGAGGAGTTGATCGACCGCAAGCTGAAGCAGCCGGAGCCCGGCGACGGCGTGCTGGACGAACTCGTCCACCAGCAGCTGCGGGAAGGCGTGCTGGACCGCCAGGAGGTCATCTCCTTCGCGACCATCCTGCTGGTCGCCGGCCACGAGACGACCGCCAACATGATCTCCCTCGGCACCTTCACGCTCCTCCAGCACCCCGAGCGGCTGGCCGAGTTGCGGGACGACCCCGGGCTGATCCCGCACGCGGTCGAGGAACTGATGCGCATGCTGTCGATCGCGGACGGACTGCTGCGCAGGGCCACCGAGGACATCGAGGCGGGCGGCACGACCATCCGCGCGGGCGACGGCGTGGTCTTCGCGACCTCGGTCATCAACCGCGACCAGGACGTCTACGCCGAGCCCGACACCCTCGACTGGCACCGGCCCGCCCGCCACCATGTCGCGTTCGGCTTCGGCATCCACCAGTGCCTGGGCCAGAACCTGGCCCGCGCCGAGCTGGAGATCGCCCTGCACACCCTCTTCGACCGGCTGCCGACGCTCCGCCTCACCGCCCCGGCCGAGGAGATCCCCTTCAAACCCGGCGACACGATCCAGGGGATGCTGGAACTCCCCGTGACCTGGTAAGAGGCTCGAGGCCATGCACACCGACACGCGTATCGAGATCGACAAGGACGTCTGCATCGGCGCCGGCCAGTGCGCCCTGGCCGCGCCGAGCGTCTTCACCCAGGACGACGACGGATTCAGCACGCTGCTGCCGGGCCGCGAGGACGGCGGCGGCGACCCGATGGTCCGCGAGGCGGCCCGGGCCTGCCCGGTGGGCGCCATCACGGTGTCCGAGGGCTGAACTCAGCGGGCCCGCAGCAGGAGGCGCGCCGCCTCGCGCGCCTCCCGGGCGGGCTCCGTGCTCTGCGTTGTACCGGCGGCCACCATGGCGCCCTCGGCCAGCAGGAACAGCTGCCCGGCCAGCGCGCCGGGCAGCCCCGCGTCCGCCACCAGCCCGGCGAGGTGGTCGCGGAACGCCCGCTTGTGCGCCCGTACTTGGGCCACCACACGCTCCGACGTGGCCCCCAGCTCGCCGTAGGCATTGATCCACGCGCAGCCGCGGAACCCGTCCTCGCCGAACCACCGCTCCAGCCAGTCGAAGACCGCCAGGATCCGCCGCTCGGGATCCTCGTGCCGCTCCACGAACTCCGCGAGCCGCCCGCGCCAGCGCACGTCGCGCCGCTCGAGATATGCCTCGACGAGCTGCTCCTTCGCCGGGAACAGCTGGTACAGCCGCTTGAGCGAGACGCCGGAGGCGCCGCGGATGTCGTCCATGCCGACGGACTGGATGCCCCGCCCGTAGAACAGCTCCTCGGCTGCGTCCAGCGCCTGCTCCCGGGCGGCTGCGCTGTCCATGACGGCCATGCGGTGTACGACCTTCCTTGACGTGAGAACGAGCGTTCTCCTACGGTAGCAGCCGACCGGAGAACGCCCGTTCTCCATCGCTGTCCGTCCGTCGAGGAGGAGACCGTGGCCGACCGTCCGCCCCTGCCCCCGTTCACCCGCGAGACCGCCGCGCAGAAGGTCCAGGCCGCCGAGGACGCCTGGAACACCCGCGATCCGCACAAGGTGGCGCTCGCCTACGCCGAGGACTCGGTGTGGCGCAACCGCGACGCCTTCGTCACCGGCCGCGCCGAGATCGTCGAGTTCCTGACCGCCAAGTGGGAGCGCGAGCGGGACTACGCGCTGCGCAAGGACCTGTGGGCCTACGACGGCAACCGCATCGCCGTCCGCTTCCAGTACGAGTCCCGGGACGCCGGCGGTCAGTGGTGGCGCTCCTACGGCAACGAACTGTGGGAGTTCGACGAGCACGGCCTGATGACGCGCCGCGAGGCCAGCATCAACGACGTACCCATCGAGGAGAAGGAGCGCCGCATCCACGGCCCGCGTCCCGAAGCCGAACGCGGGCGGTCCTTCCCGCTCGAATAGGGTTCCCGGGTGACCGAACAGGCCGAGAAACCCTTCCTCTACGTCGTCGTCTGCGCCGCCGGGATCGCCGCGGACGTCGGCAGGCTGATCACCGCCGCGCAGGAGCGGGACTGGGAGGTCGGCGTCATCGCGACGCCGGTCACCATGAACGGCTTCTTCGACACCGCCGCCGTCGAGGCGCAGACCGGCCGCCCGATCCGCTCCGCCTGGCGCACACCCGGCGATCCGCGGCCCTTTCCGCCGCCGGACGCCGTCATCGTGGCGCCCGCCACCTTCAACACGATCAACAAGTGGGCGGCGGGCCTGGCCGACACCCTCGCCGTGGCCACCCTGTGCGAGACGTACGGCCTGGGCGTCCCGGTGGCCGTACTCCCTTGCGTGGCCGACGCGTTGGCCGCCCACCCCGCCTACCAGGACAGCCTGATACGCCTGCGCGCGATGGGCGTCCGGATCGGCGAGCCGTACTCCGGCGAGGTGGGGGAGGACGGTGTGCGCCCGGAGTTCGGGTGGGAGGGGGCGCTGGACCTGCTCGGGTGAGTCAGACGGTGACCTCCAGCGGGGACCCGGTCGGCAGCCAGCGGAAGCGTTCGCGGATCTCTGCGGGAGCCTTCGCCAGCTCGGCCTCCACCGTCCGACGGCCCTCCCGGAAGTGGGACCAGCCCTCGTAGTGGACGGGCAGTACGGTGTGCGCGCGCAGCAGGCCGCACAGCTCCACCGCACGGGACGCCGTCATCGTGTAGCGGACCGGCCCGGTCACGGGGAAGCGCACGCCGCCGGGGCCGATCAGAACCGGCGGCCGGTCCAGGCCGCGGACCACCTTCTCCAGGCTCTCGATGATCTGTGGGACGGTGACCTGCTCGATCGGGCCGGGGTCGGCGTTCAGGGACTCGACCTCCGCCTCGAAACCGGGATAGGCGGGCGCGAGGACGCGCAGGCCCCGCTTCTCGTAGTGGGCGACCCAGTGCTCCCAGCTCCTCGGTGTGACCCAGAAGCCGTGGACGAGGACGACGGTGTCCGGAGCGGTCATGTCTCCTCCTTCCGGAGGTGTCAGCGCGTGGCGCGGTAGGCGGCCTCGATCTGCCGGACGACGGCGTCGGGGTGCGACATCATCACGACGTGCGAGGCGCCCTTGACCTCGACGGTCCTGCTCTTGGCGCGGTCGGCCATGAAGCGCTGCACCGCGGGCGGAATGACACGGTCGGCGCCGGCGACCACGTACCACGACGGCAGGCTCTGCCACGCCGGTACGCCGCTCGGCGCGCCCAACCCGCCCACGGCTCCCGGGCGTTGGGCGGCCGCCATCAGGCGGGTCACCGAGCGCGGCAGGTCCTGGGCGAAGACGTCGTGGAACTTCGCCGGGTCGATGTAGCCGTCGGTCCCGGTGGTGCCGTCGGGCAGCGGGAACGGGCGGGTCAGCAGTGCGTCCGGCAGCCTGCTCCCCGGGAACTTCCCGGCCAGCTGCAGCGCGCTCTCGCCCTCGTCCGGGGCGAAGGCCGCGACATAGACGAGTGCCCTGACGTGGGCCCGTCCCCGCCCCGCGTTGGTGATCACCTCGCCGCCGTAGGAGTGGCCGACCAGGATGACCGGGCCGGGGATCGTGTCGACGATGCTGCCGATGTACGCCGAGTCGCCGGCCAGGTCGCGCAGCGGGTTGGCCGCGGCGATGACCTCGTAACCCGCCTTCTGCAGGCGGGAGATGACGTCGTTCCAGCCGGAGGCGTCGGCGAAGACACCGTGGACCAAGACGACCGTCGGTCTGCCGCCGCCTTCCGTGCGGACGTCGGCCGAGGCGGGCGTGGCGGCGGTGCCGAGGGTGACGGCACCTCCCGCCGCCAGCAGCCCGCCGAGGACGCGCCGGCGAGGATGACTTTCGGGGAGCATCCGATGGGTTCCTTCCGGTGTCAGGAGTTGAGGAACTCGAGGAGGTCGGCGCTCAGTTGCTCCTTGTGGGTGTCCGTGATGCCGTGCGGCGCGCCCGGGTAGATCTTCAGCGAGGCGTTCTTGACGCGGTCCGCCGATGCCTTGCCGCCCACCTCGAACGGCACGACCTGGTCGTCGTCGCCGTGGATGACCAGCGTGGGCACGTCGACGGCGTCCAGGTCCGGGCGGAAGTCGGTCTCGGAGAACGCGGCGATGCTCTCGTAGGCGTTGCGGTGCCCGGCCTCCATGCCCTGGCGCCAGAAGGCGTCCCGGGCGCCCTGCGAGACATTGGCGCCGGGCCGGTTGTTGCCGAAGAACGGCCCGTCGGCCAGGTCGCGGTACAGCTGCGAGCGGTCGGCCAGCGATCCGGCGCGGAGCGCGTCGAAGACCTCGATCGGCACCCCGCCCGGGTTGTCGTCGGTCCTGAGCATGAACGGCGGTACGGCGGAGACCAGCACGAGCTGCGCGACGCGGGCGGTGCCGTGCCGGCCGATGTAGCGCGTGACTTCGCCGCCGCCGGTGGAGAACCCGATGAGCGTGACGTCGCGCAGGTCGAGTGTGTCGACGAGGGTGGCCAGGTCGTCGGCGTAGGTGTTCATCTCGTTGCCGTGCCAGGTCTGGGTGGAGCGGCCGTGGCCGCGCCGGTCGTGGGCGATGGCACGGAAGCCGTGCGAGGCGAGGAACAGCTGCTGTGCCTCCCAGCTGTCCGAGTTGAGCGGCCAGCCGTGGCTGAGGACGACGGGGCGGCCCACCCCCCAGTCCTTGTAGAAGATCTCGGCTCCGTCGGCTGCGGTGACGTACGGCATTGCGAGTCCTCTCGTCCGTGGGACGTGTTCGACCCGTCGAGCCTCGTACGGATGCCTGTGCCCCCGAATCCCGTGGAACGCGTAGTCGTGACCGGACTCAGAGCTCCGGGGCCCGCCTCAGCTGCCGCCGGGAGGTGACGTCGAGCTTCCGGAAGATCTTCCGCAGGTGGTAGTCGACCGTGCTCGCGCTGATGAACAGCTGCGCGGCGATCTCGGCGTTGGTCGCGCCGCTCTTCGCGAGCCGCGCGATGGTGAGTTCCTGCGGCGTCAGCGCACTGGCCGTCCCCGCCTGCGCCCGCTGCGGATGCTCTCCGGTCGCCGCCAGTTCCTGGGCGGCGCGGGCTGCGTATCCCGTGGCCCGCATGCGGTCGAACAGCTCCCAGGCCGTGCGCAGTTGGTCGCGGGCGTCCCTGCGGCGCCTGCGGCGGCGCAGCCATTCGCCGTACAGCAGATGGGCGACGGCGAGGTCGGACCGGGCCCGGGTGCCGGACAGCGTGGAGATCGCCTCGCGGTACAGGGGCTCGGCCTCGCTCGCCGGGGCGAGCAGGGCCCGGCTGCGGGCCAGCAGGCCGAGCGCCCACGGCGTGCCGGTGGCCGTGGCGCGGGAGGCCAGCGTGCGCAGGGCCGCCGTGGCCAGGACACGGTCGCCGCAGCGCACGGCCGCCTCGACCAGATGGGGGAGGAGGCGGGAGTGGTAGGCGATCAGGTCGTGTTCGACCAGTTCGTGGAGGATGGGCCGGGCGCGGGCGTAGTCGCCGCCGCCGAGGGCGAGGATCACCATGCCGATGCGGGCGATGGACTCGACCGCGCCGTTGCCCAGCCAGCTGCCGGCCTCCATCGATCCGCGCAGCGCCGCCTCCAGGTTCTGTGCCTCGGCATGCCAGGCGAGCAGTTCGGGATGCCGGTACATGGCCCACATGTCGTCGGTGGCGCCGATCGCCGCGCGGATCTGGGTGCCCTGCGCCTGCACCTCGTCCGCCGTCGCGAGTTCGCCGAGGATCGTCTCGTGCATCACCGTGCAGTACAGGGCGGTGTCCAGCTGCGTCAGGGCGCCGGTCCTGCGGGCGGCGTCCGCGGCCCGGGCCAAGACCGCACTCTGCGCGTCCGCGTCCCACAGCATCATCGACAGGGTGACCGCGGGCAGATAGGCGCGCAGCACCTCCTCGTCCGGCGTGCCCGGGTCCACCACCACCGAGTGGGCCCGTCGCATGTGCGGTACGGCGCGCTCGTAGCCATCGGTGACCAGGACGGCGAAGGCGCGCAGCACCAGGTCGCCGCCGGTGGCCGGGGCCGAGCGCGGCAGCAGGTCGTCGATGGCCCGTGCGATGTCGCCCGGTGTCACATCGCGTATCAGGTGCTCCGCGGAGATGGCCCGGTCGACGGCCCGCAGCAGTGCATCGCGGGCCAGGCCGGGGGCGCCGTCCGCGAGGTACTGCGCGGCGTACAGACACAGCGCCGGGGCCACGGCGAACGCCCCGGCGTCGCCCAGCAGGGAGATCGCGTGCGCCCGCACCAGCAGCGCCCGGCCCCGGCCGACGTCACCCAGCAGCCCGACGTCGATGCGGTCGAGCAGCGACTCCGCCTGCAGCGGCGCCCCGGCCGTGAGTGCCGCCTCGGCCGCCGCGAGCAGCCGTCCGGCCCGCACGCCGGCCTCCGGGGTCAGCTCGGCCGCCCGGGTCAGAAAGGTGGCGCGGGCCGCATGGCCGCCGCGCGCGCCCGCCCGGTCGGCGGTCCGCTCCACTTCCGCGGCGACGGCCTCGTCCGGCCCGAACGCCGCGGCGGCCAGGTGCCAGGCCCTGCGGTCCGTGTCGGCCGGACGGTCGGTGACCTCGGCCAGCGCGGCATGCGCGCGCCGCCGTTCGACGCCGGCCGCCCCGCCGTACACCGCCGAACGCACCAGCGGATGACGGAAGTCCGCGGCCGCCCGCAGCACCACGAGCCGTGCCGCCTCGGCCGGCCCGGAGGCCTCGGGAGCGCAGTCGAGCAGCTTCGCCGCGGCCGTGACGTACCCCAGGTCCCCGCCCGGCTCGGCGGCCGCGAGCAGCAGCCAGGTCCGCGTCGACTCCGGCAGCTCACGGACCCGTTGCAGGTAGTGCTCCTCCAACGTGCGGCCCACCGGCAGGGGTTCGGGCAGCGCCAGCGAACCGGCGAGCTGGTCTGCGGTCAGCTCCTGGCCGAGGTCGGCGAGCGCGAGCGGGCTGCCCGCCGTCGCGGCCACGATCCGCGCCGCGACCCGTCCGTCCAGCGGCCGGGACACGGCCTCCCGCAGCAGCTCCAGCGCGAACTGCTCCTCCAGACCGGCGACTTCGGTGACGGGCAGCCCGGCGGGCACATCGAATCCGGTGCGCGCGGCGAACAGCAGGCCCACGCCCTCTGCATGCACCCGCCGCCCCACGAAGGCGAGCACCGCGA
The DNA here is from genome assembly GCF_040644055.1 of Streptomyces sp. NPDC047043. Classification (NCBI taxonomy): domain Bacteria; kingdom Bacillati; phylum Actinomycetota; class Actinomycetes; order Kitasatosporales; family Streptomycetaceae; genus Streptomyces; species Streptomyces sp. NPDC047043. The sequence goes on along the minus strand of NZ_JBEYVO010000029.1, from coordinate 99,446 downwards.
AGGACTCGTCGTCGAGCCACTGGGCGTCGTCGACGCAGGCCAGTACCGGCCGCAGCTTCGCCGACTCCGCGAGCAGCGTCAGGGTCGCGAGGCCCACCAGGAACCGGTCGGCGGGCGGCCCGTCGGCCAGCCCGCAGGCCACCCGTAGCGCCTCGTGCTGGGCCGCGGGCAGCGCACCGGGCTCCTTGAGCTCCTCGACGAGCGGAACCAGCAGCCGGTGCAGCGCGGCGAACGGGAAGCCGGACTCGGCCTCCACCCCCGCCACCCGCAGGACCTGCAGATCCGCTGCCTCCCGGGCCGCATGGCCGAGCAGCGCGCTCTTGCCGATGCCCGCGTCACCCCGCAGCACCACGACGCTGCTGAGGCCCTCGCGCAGGGCGGCGACGAGGCCGTCGAGCTGCTCACGTTCCCGGGCCCGCCCCTTGAGGATCACGCCAACGCCCTTCGGTGAGGCCCGCATGTGAAGGCCATCGGCAGTTTTCGTGAAGCTCGGTCATTCAAACAATTTCGGGCGGGGACTGTACGGCGAACGTGAGTATGGATCTCAAACGCACTCCACAGTGGGGCCCGCCAGCATTCCGCCCGTGTACAGCGCCTGGCCCTGCGGCATCCAGTAACCCAGCTTGGACACCACGGTGGAGCAGGTCTGCTGCGTCACCACACGTACGACGACGGTCGAGGGCCGTCCCGGCTGGAGGTCGGTGAGTGCGCAGTCGAGGGCGTAGGCGTTCCTCGTCGTCGCGGGGTAGCGGCCGATCAGCGGATTGACGCAGCGCGGGTCGGACGTGGACAGCCGCACCCCCGAGGCCTCCTCGCCGATCAGCCCGAACCGGGCGCTGCCGTCCCCGTTCTCGCTGTCGCGGAAGATCCGGTAGGTCAGGACGGTCGCCGAGTCGCACCCCAGCGTGCTGCGGTCGACCTCGATGCGGTGCGTGGCCGGCGGCTTGGGCGCGGTCAGCGTCAGCGTGGCGCGGACGGTGCCGTGCAGGTCCACACCCGCGGGCGACGACGTCACACGGACGTCGCCCTCGATGTCGTACGTCCCCGGACCGGGATAGTCGCCCGAGCCGGGAAGCTTCCCGGACACGACCGTCACGCCGTACTTCCGCGCGGTCCACGTCCCCGAGGTGAGGCAGGCGAGGCCCTCGGCCGACCCGCTGCGACGGCACGCCGCCGGGGCGGACACCGCCATCATCGGGGTGCCGCTGCCCGCGCACAGGCTGACCGAGGCGCGCTGCCCGTCCGCGCCCCGCAGGACTCCCGCGGGTGCGCACAGCGTGGACGGTGCCGGCGGCGGGCTCGGGCTGGCCCAGACGGGTGACACCAGGGCGAGCGGCAGTACTGCCGTCCCCAGCAGGAGCTTCAGCTTCGTCGGGCGTGTCGGCACCGGGTTCCTCCCGCACGGCCAGGACCGGCCGGACGCCGGTCACCTGCGCCGAGGATGCGGGAGCGCGCCGACCGCCCGGCCGCTCCCACGCCGGGCGGTCACCTGCGGGCAGCAACGATCAGTGCCCCAATCGCCCCCTCAGCTCCGGTGGCAACAGCTCGCCATGAGCTTCTACGAGGTCGTCGCACAGGTCCCAGATCCGCTCCACCGGCAGCGCGGCCGCCGTCGCCGGGTCGGCCATCGCGGCGTGCCGGATGTGCCGCGGGTCGCCGTCCGTGGCCGCGCGGACCACCAGGTCGGTGACGGAGACGTACGCCCGGTTGAGGGCCGCGCACTGGGGCGGCAGGGCGCCGACGCGGGTGGGCTGCACGCCCGACGCGTCGACGAGGCACGGGACTTCGACGACCGAGTCGGCCGGCAGGTTGTCGATCAGGCCGCGGTTGGGGACGTTGCCGTAGACCGTGCGGGGCGTGCCGGTGGCCGTGCTGTGGATGATCTGCGGGGCGTACTCCAGGGTGCCCTCCACGGGGAGGGGGCGGCCCGCGGCCAGGGCCTCGCGGGTGTGCTCGTAACTCGCCGCGTTCTCCTCGATGATCTTCAGGTAGGCGCCGACCGGCAGCCGCAGCCGCTCGATCTCGCTGTCGTGGTGCAGATACCAGGGCACGTACTCGGAGGAGTGCTCGCTGGTCTCGGTCGGGTAGTGGCTCAGCCTGCGGTACATGTCCACGCGGACGCGGCGCAGCAGGCCGGGGTCGCGGGCGATCGCCTCGTCCAGCAGGGGGTACAGGCCCTGCCCCTCGCGTTCGAAGCGCAGCACCCACGCCTGGTGGTTGACGCCGGCGGCCAGATAGGAGACCTCCTCGAAGGGCACGCCCACCAGGGCGGACAGGTCGTGCATCGTCCAGTACACCGAGTGGCACAGGCCGGTGACCTTCAACTGCGGGGCGATACGGCTCAGATAGAGCACGTTCATTGCCATCGGGTTGGTGTAGTTCAACAGGTGGGCGCCTGGGCAGAGTTCGGCCATGTCCTCGGCGATTCCCTTGAGGACGGGGAACGTTCGCAGCGCGCGGAAGATGCCGCCGACGCCGAGCGTGTCGCCGATCGTCTGGCGCAGCCCGTAGCGGGCCGGGACGGCGAAGTCGGTGCGGGTGGCCGCGTCCATGCCGACCTGGACGATGTTGACGACGAAGTCGGCGTCCGCCAGCGCCGCCTTCCGCTCCAGGTGAGCGGTGATCACGGGCTTCGCCCCGCGTACCTCCGCGATGTGGCGGGCGGCGCCCTCCGCCGTCGCCAGCCGCTGCGGGTCGATGTCGTGCAGCGCGATCCGGGCGTGCGCGAGCTCGGGGAAGGCGAACAGATCGGCCAGCAGACCCTGCGTGAACACCACGCTGCCCGCCCCCACGAACACGATCTTCATCTGGTTCCTTTCGGATCGGCGACGGCACATGCCTGCTCCCACGTCGGCTGTGCCGCCGTACCGCCGTGGTCGCGCGTCGACAGCGAGCCGCATGCGACGGCCAACGCCAGCGAGGTGTGCAGGCCGAGCCCGCGCAGCCGCGCGGCGACGAAACCTGCGTCGAAGCTGTCGCCGGCGCCCACGGCGTCGACCGGCTCGACGGGGACGGCCCCGGTGCGCAGCAGCCGTGTGCCCTCGCAGGCGAGGGCGCCGCGGGCGCCGTCCTTGACGACGACCGTCGGACCGTGCCGGGCCAACGCGGTGGCGGCGTCGGCGAGTTGGGCCTCGCCGGAAAGGGCGCGGGCCTCCGCCGCGTTCGGCAGCAGTACGTCCGTCACCTTCAGGACCGGCTCCAGAAGCGCGCGGTCCCAGCGGCCGGCGGGATCGTCATTGGTGTCGAGCGAGGTGGTCGCGCCGTGCGCGCGGGCCTCCGCGAAGACGTCGGCCAGCAAGCTGGCGAGGCGCGGCATCAGGAAGAAGGAGGCCGAGTGGACGTGCCGTGCAGCGGCCAGGAGCTCTGCCGGTACGTCCTCGGGGCCGGTCGCGGCCAGGCAGCCGGGGGAGGTGAGGATCGCCCGGTCGCCGTCGCCCGCGGTCACGATCGCCGTGAGAGGAGTGGGCAGTTGGGGATCCACGACCAGGTGGCCGACGTCGACACCCCGCGCGGCGAGCGCCTGCCGTACGAACGCCCCCGCCGGATCGTCGCCCACCCGCCCCGCGAACGCGACCCGCAGCCCGAGGCGCGCCGCCCCGCACGCCATGATCGCCGCCGAGCCGCCGAGCACCAACCGGCCGTGCTCGACGAGCTGTTCGCGCTGACCGAACTCGATCCCGGTCACCGGGCCGACCACCACGTCCGGGTTGGCGTCACCGATCACCAGCAGGTCGAAGGACAACCCGCTCACCCTTTCAGCCCGCTCGACGTCAACGACTGGATGAAGGTCTTCTGCGCCAGCAGGAACGCCACCAGCACCGGCAGCACCGTGATCACATTGCCCGCCATCACCGCCGACCACTTGACGTGGTGCTGCCCCTGAAAGGTCGTCAGGCCCAGCTGGAGCGTGTACTGCGTGTCGTGGTTGATCGCGATCAGCGGCCAGGACAGGTCGTTCCAGGTGGTCAGAAAGGTCAGTACGGCGACCGTGGCGAGCGCGGGCCGGGCCAGCGGCAGCACGATCGAGAACAGCACCCTCAGGCGCGAACACCCGTCGATCCAGGCGGCCTCCTCCATCTCCCGCGGCAGGGACAGGAAGAACTGCCGGAACAGGAACACCGCGAACGGCGTCACCAGCGACGGCACGATCAGCGCGCCGAGCGTGTCGATCAGCCCGAACCACTTCATCACCAGGAACGTCGGGATCATCGTCAGCTGGAACGGCACCACCATCGTCGCCAGCATCAGCCCCAGCAGCAGCCGCGACCCGGCGAACCTCATCCGGGCGAAGGCATAGCCGCCGAGCGCCCCCAGCAGCAGGTTCGAGACGACCGCGACGCACGCCACGATCAGCGAGTTGGCGAACCAGCGCGGGAACATCGCGTTGCCGAGGACGTACCGGTAGCCGCCGAGATGGATGCCGTCCGGCCACAGGGCGGGCGGGAACCGGTTGATCTCCGTGTCCGACATCACCGAGCTGAGCGCCAGCCACACCAGCGGCAGCGCGAACAGCAGCGCGATCGGCGCAAGCACCAGATGGCGGGCGAGGGTTGAGCTGCGGGCGCTCATCGGGCGGCTCCTTCCGTACGTTCCTGCCGGCGCCGTACGAGATGCACCGCACCGCCCCCGACCAGCAGCGCCAGCGCCAGGACGTAGGCCGCCGCGGCCCCGTACCCGGCGGTGAACAGCTGGAAGGCCTGCTGCCAGACGAAGTAGACGACGACGGTCGTCGAACCGAGCGGACCGCCCTTCGTCGTCACGTAGATCAGGTCGAAGACCTGCAGTGCGGTGATGATCTGCCACAGCAGCAGGAACACGGTGACCGGTGTGAGCGCGGGCAGCGTGACGTGCCGGAGCACCTGCCGCCGGTTCGCGCCGTCGATCCGCGCGGACTCGACGAGTTCGGGCGGCACGTCCTGCAGCGCGGCCAGATAGACGACCACACAGAACCCGAGCCCGCTCCACAGGGAGATCAGCACCAGTAGATACAGCGCCTGATCGGGGTCGGCGAGGAAGCCCTGCCGGGAGATTCCGAGGTGGTGCAGCAGGGCGTTGGCGGCGCCGAACTCCGGGTCGAGGATGAAGGAGAACAGCACGCCCTGCGCGGTCGCCGACACCACGAACGGCACGAACACCAGCGTGCGGTACAGGCCGATGAACCGCATCCGCCGGTTCAGCGCCAGGGCCAGGGCGAGCCCACCGACCAGGCTGAGCGGCACGAACAGGGCCGTGTAGAGGAGCGTGTTCCCCACCGCCGTAAGGAAGCTGGGGTCCTGGACGAGCGCGTCGTAGTTCTCCAGACCCACCCAGCGGCCCGGGGTCACGAGGTCGTCCGCGCGGAAGGACAGCAGCAGCGACCAGACGACGGGTACGACGCTCAGGCCGAGGATCACCAGGACCGACGGGCTGATGAAGGCCCAGGCCGTGGTGCGTTCCCGGCGGGCACGGCGGCGGGCGGCGCGGCGCGCGACGGCCGGGTCGGCCGCCGGGGTCTGCGGCGGGAGGGTGAGGGCGCGGGGCAGAGTGGACATGACGTATCTCCCGTACCGGGGAAGTCACCTGGGGATCCGCAAGGCCGCGTCGGCCTTGTCGGCACAGCGGCGCAGGGCGTGGGCGGGGGAGTCCTTGCCGAGCAGGACGGAGACGATCGCCTCGCCCAGCGCCTGCGAGATCTGCGGATACGCGGCGTGGACGGGACGGACGCGGGCGGTGCGCAGGGAGTCGGTGAACACGTCGAGGCCGACGGTCCGGGCGCTGTGCCGCCGCCAGTCCGGCCGGTCCGCGGCCGTCGAGGTGAGCGGGAGACTGCCCGCCGAGGCGTCCCAGCGGACGTCCTGGACCGGCCGGTTCATCCAGCGCACGAACTCCACCGCCGCCCGGGAGCGGGCCGAGCCGTTGTCGAAGACCGTCCAGGTGTCGGGCCCCGAGATGGTCACCGGCCGCCCGCTGTACGTCGGCAGCGGCACCACCCCGTAGTCCACCTTGGCGCCGACGATGTCGGGCAGCTGCCACGGCCCGGTCCCGACCATCGCCATCCGGCCGCCCTGGAAGACCTGGTACATCTGCTCGCCGCCGCCCGACGGGTCGACGTACACGCTCTTGTCGCGCACCAGTTGGGCGACCGTCTGCAACGCCCGCGCCCCCTGGTCCGCGAAGCCGATGTGCCGGCCGTCGTCGGCGACCACCTCGCCGCCCAGGTCCCAGATCATCGGCCACAGCCGCCACACGGTGTCCTCGTCACCCGCGCCGGGCCAGCCGGTGCCGAACACGCCCCGGCCGGGGTCGGTCAACTGCCGTGCGGTGTCGGTGAATTCGTCCCAGGACCAGCCCGCCCGCGGGTAGGGCACACCGGCCCGCCGGAACAGCTTCCTGTTGTAGACGACGCACAGCGAGTCGAGCATCGCGGGCGCCGCCCGCACCCGGCCGTTGAGCGTGACCGCGTCGCGCACCGGCTTCCAGAAGGCGTTCCAGGGTGTCGGCCCCTCGTGCATGGCGTCCGTCAGGTCGACCACACGGGGACTGCGCGCCACGCTCGCCAGGTCCGAGCCGAAGATGTAGGCGATGTCCGGGTAGGAGCCGGCGGCCATCGCCGCGGTCACCTTCTGGAGCATCGCGTCGGCGATGACCCCGCCACCGCCCGCCTCGACACGGATCCCGGGATGCGTCCGGTTGAACTCGGCGACCAGTGTCTCCAGGGCCTTGCGCGCGGTGTCGGCCTGACCGTGCCACAACTCCACGGTCACCCTGCCGTCGGCGCCCACCCCGTCCGACGCACCGCCCGCACAGCCGCTCACGGCGGCCACCGAGGCCGCGCCGAGCAGCAGTCGGCGGCGTGACATTCCCTCGGTCATCGCCCTCACCGCACCTTGCGCACGTAGTCGTCGCTGCCGGGCGTCGACACCATGACGTCCCGGCGCACGATGCTCAGCCGGCCGCCGAAGCCCGCAAGTGCCTTGCGCAGCCCGGAATCCGAGTACTCGACGACCACCACCCGGTCGTCGAAGGCCTTCGCGTACTGCCCGCACTCGTCGTACTCCGCGCACTCCTCGGCCACCGCGAAGTCGAGCCCCGTCCGCTTCCTGAGCCCGGCCAGCTCGACCGTGTTCTTCTGCGCGATCGCCAGCTGCCGGGCGTGCGCATGCCGGGCCAGCAGGGTGATGAAGGCGGTCGCGTCGCTCGCGGTCAGCAGGTGCCGGGAGCGGGTGTAGCTGTCGTAGTTGTCCGGCTCCACGGCGTCGAAGCCCTTGGCGGCGCAGCCGTCGATCCACCCGTCGATCCGGGCGGCCACACGCTTCCGCTTGGCCGGCGTACGGATGTCGAGCAGCGCCTCGCCCCAGTCCTCGTCGACGGCCACCTGGCCGTCCTTGTCGCGCAGCAGCAGGTCGGCGGGCCAGGAGGCGCGCTCGTCCGGCTGGGACTGGAAGGCGTTGACGTAGCAGATGTTGTAGAGCCCGGGCGCCGGGCTGGCCGTACGGTCGCGGCTGACGATGCGGACGCCGGCCGGCGGGGGATAGGCGCCGCCGATCTGGTAGTCGAAGCCGGCGTGGCGGGGCGGCAGCCGGAGTTCGGCGGACGACGCGCCGGCGGAGGAACCGCACGCGGTCGACCCTGTGACGAGAAGAAAACTCGCGCCGACGGCCGTCCCGAGACCTCCGACGCGGGAGACACCCTTGACGGGCATGTCCTGCTCCATCAATCGCGGGTACGACCCCGCCTCGGACCGGGTGTCCGGTCGGTCCTGGCGACTTTGGCCGGACTTGGAGCTCGTCCGCTACCGGCTGGGCGCACCTCTGTGTGCCCCGCTGCAGGCGGCGGCACGTGTCCAGGATGAAAGCGCCCGCCGCCGTCCGCCGTCAAGAGGGCGGCACGTGAGTGCACACGAGGCCGTACGCTCCCCTTCGTACCCAACCCGAAGGCAGGAGCAGCAACGATGCAGTACGTGAAGCTCGGTTCGACGGGCCTGGACGTGTCGCGGATCTGTCTGGGCTGTATGACCTACGGCCTGCCCGACCGCGGCGTCCACGAGTGGACCCTCGACGAGGAGGCCTCGCGTCCGCTGATCCGGCAGGCACTGGACGCCGGGATCAACTTCTTCGACACGGCGAACGTCTACTCCGACGGCACCAGCGAGGAGATCGTCGGCAAGGCACTGCGCGACTTCGCGAACCGCGACGAGATCGTCCTCGCCACCAAGGTGCACGGCCGGATGCGGCCCGGCCCGAACGGCGGCGGCCTGTCCCGCAAGGCGATCATGACCGAGATCGACCACAGTCTCGACCGCCTCGGCACGGACTACGTGGACCTGTACCAGATCCACCGCTTCGACCCGCACACCCCGGTCGAGGAGACGATGGAAGCCCTGCACGACCTGGTGAAGGCGGGCAAGGTCCGCTACATCGGGGCGAGTTCGATGTACGCCTGGCAGTTCTCGAAGATGCAGTACACCGCCGAGCGGCACGGCTGGACCAAGTTCGTGTCCATGCAGAACCACTACAACCTCCTCTACCGCGAGGAGGAGCGCGAGATGCTGCCCCTCTGCGCCGACCAGGGCGTCAGCGCCCTGCCCTGGAGCCCCTTGGCCCGCGGCCGGCTCACCCGCGACTGGGGCACCGTCACCGAGCGCAGCGCCAACGACAACTTCGGCAGCCGTCTCTACCCGGAGGGCGACCGCACCATCGTCGAGTCGGTCACCCGCATCGCGACCGACCGCGGTGTTCCGCGTGCCCAGGTGGCCCTGGCCTGGCTCCTGCACCAGCGGACGGTGGCGGCCCCGATCGTCGGTGCCGCCAAGCCGCACCACATCGAGGACGCCGTGGCCGCCGTCGAACTGGAGCTGAGCGACAAGGAGATCGAGGAGCTGGAGCAGCCCTACACCCCGCACCCGATCGTCGGTCACAGCTGACTAGTGCGGCCCGTGCGGCGCGAACTCGGTGCCGCACGGGCCCGCACCCTCGCTCTCCGCCAGCGTCACACGCTCACCGCTCATCGACAGCGTCCGGTAGTACGCGCCGATGCGCTCCGCCGACCGCCCCACGTAGTGCCCGATGAACGACCGCCGGAACCGATCGGCCGTGCGGTTGGGCTGAGACCCGTGCACCAGGCTGCCGTTGAAGAACAGGACGTCCCCCGGCGCCATGTCGACCGGCACGGTCGCGAGACCCGGCGGCGGTGCAACGTACTCCCGCGCGAACGACACCTCGACGTCCGCCTCCTCCGGGCAGAACAGATCCATCCGATGCGTACCGGGGACGACCTCGAGTCCGCCGTTGTCCCGGTCGATCACGTCGCAGGCCACCCACGCCGCCACACATGTGCCCGGCTCCACCCGCAGATAGAAGTTGTCCTGGTGCAACGCCTGCCCCCGCGCACCCGGCGGCTTGAAGTAGAACATGCTCTGCGCGGCCAGCACCTCCTCGCCGAGCAGGGCCTCCAGGGCGGTGCGCAGCCGGGCATCCAGCAGGACACGCCGTGCGAGCTCGCTGATCTCGTGCGGGTGCATCACCCGCGGATGCGTCGCGAGCGGATCCGCGGACGACGCCTGCGGCGAGAAGTGGCCGGGGACCGGCCCCGCCGCCTGCAGCGCCGCGAACTCGGCGCACAACCGGTCGATCTCGTCGTAGCCGAACAACCCGCGCACGACCGTGAACCCGTCCTCCTGGAACTGCCGCAGTCCGTCCTGCGTCAGGATGGACCGGCCGGCGGCGCCGATGCCTGTGGCTGTCATCCGTTTCCTCCTCGGTGAGGTGTCATCTGTGCAACACGCTAGGTCGCTGCCCACTCCAGGAGGATGCCCGTGAAGGCTGACGGATTGCCCGAGACTGCTGCGCCGCCACCGGGGCTGGTCGTGCTCGGCTACTACGACCAGGCCCAGGGATACGCGATCAACCGGCCGAGCGGAGCCGAGAGCTGGCTCTTCCTCTGGACGACCGGCGGTCGCGGCCGCGTGCGCCAGGGAGCGACCGAGGTGCGCGCCGGCGCGGGGGACCTGATGGTGCTCAGGCCCGGCGCGCCCCACCAGTACGCGGTCCAACCGGGCGTCCCAGACTGGCAGTTCTGGTGGGTCCACTGCCAGGCACGGCCCTCCTGGACACCCTGGCTGCGCCCCTACGACCGCGGCGACGGACTGTACGCCGTCACCCCGACCCCGGCCGCGTTGCACGACCGCGTCGGATCGGCCTTCCGGCGGATGCTCGCCGACGCCCGCTGGACGGGGACCGAGCCGCCGCCCGCGCCGGCGCCCGCGGAGCACGACCGGGTCGCCGTCGCCCATTCCAGCGCGGCCCGCGAACTCGCCCTCTCCTCGCTCGAAGAGGTCGTCCTGCTCGCGGCCGCCACCGCACGGCCCCCGTCGCCCCCGTCCGGCTTGGATCCCCGGGTGGACCGGGCCGAGGCGCTCATCGCCGCCGATCCGGGCGCCCCGCACACCGTCCGCTCGCTCGCCGAGAGCGTCTCCCTGTCGCCCTCCCGCTTCGCCCACCTCTTCACCCGGCAGCTGGGCCAGTCCCCGATGCGGGCGCTGCGCGAGGCCCGGCTGCGGCATGCCGCCCGGCTCCTGGAGGGCACCGATCTGCCGGTGGACCGGGTGGCCGCGGCCTCCGGGTTCGCCAGCCCCTTCCACTTCAACCGGGCCTTCCGCGCCCGCTACGGGGTGCCGCCCGGCGCATACCGGACAGCAGGCCCAATGGTTGCGGAGTGAACGAACCGCCCCGACTCGACCGGTCGGATGCGCGGTGGGAGGACCTTTCAATGGTTGGGAACCGGGCGGCCCGCAGCCAGGTGAATCCCATTCCCGATTAGGCTTCCGATACGGCGGTCATGCCCGAGCCGTACGGATTGACGAATCGTCAAATCCACAGGGTGCGCACGCAATGCACAAAACCGCGAGATCTCTTGTTCATGCTTGCTGACCTGTGCAAAGGTGTGCCCTGTCGGCGCACAGCGAATACATATTCACGCTGTGCGCGCGAGGCGCTCCCGTTCCCCCTATGCTCCAAAAGGGCTTCCCCAGGTGGGAGTTGGAGCCGCCGAATCCCGTACGGGTGGGACCCGTCGCGCCGTCGGCGGATCCCCATACCCCTTGGTATGGACTTTATGTCGCATGCCCCGAGAGGAATGCAGCCGTGAAACACGCCGGCCTGTCGAATTCCCCGACGCCCGACCGCCGGTTCGACGTGACCGACGAGCAGCTGAGCGCCGAACTCAAGAAGTGGACGGGGACGACGCCCGCGCTGCAGCCCGTCGGGGAACTCCTCGACCGGCACTGGGAGGCGGCGTTCGCCTATGCCCGGTTGTGCACCGACGGCGCCCCCTCCGCGGGAATGCTCACGACCGCCGCTTTCACGAGGCTTTTCGGCGAGACCCTCCGGCAGAACGGGCCGACCTCCGCCTGGCGGCCCCAACTGCTCGTCACCGTGCGCCGTATCGCCGCCGAGTGGGACAACGACCACCGACGGGAACACCTCCACCCCGAACTGCGCACCGCGACCGCGGGCGGTGACCGGCTCGCGGCCCGGCTGCTCCCGCCGCCCGACCGGCGCCTGCTGTCCGGGGCGTTCCAACGGCTGCCCCAGTCGGCCCGCTGCCTGCTGTGGCACGTGGAGGTCGAGGCCGAACCGGTGGAGATACCCGGCGGCCTGCTGGGCCTGGACGCGGAGGACGCGCGCATCGAAGTGGGCCGTGCCCGCGAGCGGCTCCGCGAGGAGTGCCTCCAGGTCCACCGCGAGCTCGCCCCCGAGCAGGAGTGCCGCCGCTATCTGCGCATGCTGGACGTGACCTACCGGCGCGGCGGGGCCGAGATGGACCCCGACCTCGCCGCCCACCTGGCCCGCTGCAAGCACTGCCGCCACACCGCCGACCAACTCGCCCAGTTCAACCAGGGGCTCGGCCTGGCGCTCGCCGAGGCGGTGCTCGGCTGGGGCGCCCGGACCTATGTGGAATCCCGGATGGCCCCCGCCGCTGCCGGCTTCCCGGGCCCGCTGCCCGAGGAGGTCCTGCCCCCGTCGTTCGTGGGCGAGCCCTTCACCGCCCCGGGATCCGGTCCCGCCGTAGGCCTGCGCGCGGGTTCCCGTACCGCCTCGCGCCGCTCGGCCCACAAGGCCGCCCGGCGTGCCGCCGCCCGCCGCCGCAACCTCGCCGCGGCCGTGCTCACGGTGAGCGGACTGATCACGCTCCCGCTGGTCCTGTGGTCCGTCCTCGGCTCCGGCGACGGTCCCACCCCGGCGCACGGCGGCCCGCCCTCGCAGACGCCCGGCCCCGCCAAGAGCACCCCGGGCAGCTCGTCCTGGGTCAGCGCCAGCGAGGCCTCCCAGGGCGATGTGCAGGGCCGGCTGCACAACCTCGACTCCGGGCTGTGCATCGCGATCGTCGGCAAGAAGGCCGTCAAGGGGGCCGAGACCGAACTCGCCAAGTGCTCCGCCGCGACCGGCCAGCAGTGGTCGTACGAGACCGACGGCCGGCTGCGCAGCGTCGAGGACCCCGATCTCTGCCTCGACTCCCACCTCGGCTACTCGGTGCAGCTCGCCCCCTGCGCGGGCGCCTCCAAGTCGGCGGCCAGGAACATCCGTTACGACTTCACCCTGCAGGGCACCCTGGTGCCGCGCTGGGACCAGGACCTGGCCCTCACCCCCGCCGCCACCGACGGATCGGGCGCACTCGTCGTCAAGACCCGCACCGACGGCGACGACGCCCAGCGCTGGGTGTTCGACACCTCCAAGGCGGACCTCCAGATGCAGGTGGTCAACTGGGACGCGGACAGCGCCCTCACCCGGTCGCCCACCCCCAAGGCAACCCCCAAGGCCAAGGCCTCCAAGACGCCGACACCCACCCCGACGCCGTCCGCGACCCCGTCGACCGCGAAGCCGACGAGCTCGTACCCCTCGAACGACTACTGCTACTACAACCCGAACTACTGCGGGTGGGGCGGATACGGCTCCGGCGGTGGCTACGGCGGCGGTTCCGGCTACGGCGGGAACCGCCACTGACCGGCCCGCTCAGCCGACGACCTGCAGCGACAGCCACAGCGCCGCCACGGACGCGATCAGCGCGGCCGGGGTGGTGTACAGGCCGAGGCGGGTGAACTCCTTGAGGTCCACGTCCTGTTCGTGGCGGTGCACGATGCGCCGCCACAGCAGCGTCGCCAGCGATCCCGCGTACGTCAGGTTCGGGCCGATGTTCACCCCGAGCAGCACCGCCAGCACGGCACCCGGCCCGCCGGCGGCGGTCAGCGGCAGCAGGACCAGCACCGCGGGCAGGTTGTTGATCAGGTTCGCCAGCAGCGCGGCCAGGGCGGCGACGCCCAGTAGCGCGGGCAGCCCGGAGTCGTCGGGCAGCAGGTGGTCGAGTGCGTCGGCGAGCCCGTTGTCGACCACCGCCCGCACCACGATGCCGAGCGCGAGCACGAACGCCAGGAAGGCCGGGGCCGAGGCCCGCACCACCGACAGCGGGGTGGCCTTGCGCCGCACCAGCGCGCGGCCGGCCAGCACCAGCGCCCCGGCGGTGGCCACCCACACCGGTTCGACGCCGACCGCCGAGGCCACGACGAACCCGGCCAGCGTGCACCCCACGGTGACCAGCGCGAACAAGGGCAGCTCGGGGGTCTCGCCGGGCTCGGGGGAGGCGGCGGAGGAGGACAGGTCGTCGGCGAAGAACCGCCGGAAGACCAGGTACTCGGCGCCGATCGCGACCAGCCACGGCAGCGCCATCAGCGCCGCGAACCGGGTGAAGCTCAGCCCGCTCGTCTCGAACGCCAGCAGGTTCGTGAGGTTGGAGACCGGCAGCAGCAGCGACGCCGTGTTCGACAGATGGGCGCACGCATACAGGTGCGGTCGGGCGCGCACCCCGGCCCGGGCCGCGGTGGCGAACACCACCGGCGTCAGCAGCACCACGGTGGCGTCCAGGCTGAGTACGGCCGTGATCGCCGAGGCCAGCACGAACACCGCGGTCAGCAGCCGCACCGGAGAGCCCGCCGCCCGGCGTGCCATCCACGCCCCGCAGGCCTGGAAGAGTCCCTCGACGTCGCAGAAGTGCGCGAGGACCAGCACCGCCGCGAGAAAGCCGACCACCGGCCCGAGCCGCTCGACCTCGGCCCGCGCATGCTCGAGCGAGATCGCCCCGGCGGCGATCACCACGCCCGCCGCGGGGACGGCCAGTACGGCCTCGGGCAGCCCCTTGGGCCGCAGGACGGCGAAGGCGAGGACGGCGACGAGCAGGACGATGGACAGCGTCTCGGCGAGCGGGGTGTTCAGAGCAGGGTCCTTCGGAGCGGATCAGCGCGGGCTCTCCATGAAAACAGGTCACGGCACGGAGCCCGCGAGGACCCCGCCGCTCAGGCTCCGGTTCCCGCGCTGAAGACGGTCAGGCGCACCGAGGACGCGTTCCCGGACACGGGCACCTGGCCGCCCGTCCATTTCACCGTGAGGTGGTCCCGCTCGTCCGGCGGGGTCACCAGCAGCGACGCCGGGGTGGCCGCGTGGGCGCCGCTGACCTCCGGGTTGGAGAACGTCAGCCCCGCCCAGGCGCTCCTGCCCGGCGCCAGCGTCACCGTCGTGGGCGCGCTGCCCGACTCGCGCTTCGGGTCCGGGCCCAGCTGCCGGCCGGACGCGTCGACGAACGCCGCCCCCGGGTAGCCGCGGACCGTGCAGGTGCGGGAGGAGGTGTTGGTCAGGACGATCGGGAAGTTCTCCTGCCCGGCTCCCGGGTTGTTGCGCCCGACGGTCGCGCGCAGCTCGGAGGTGTGACAGCGGCTCGAGGTGTCGGCGGGGGAGGACTGCGGGTTCGACGCGGTGGCCGTGGTCCCACCGGGCGCGCTGCTCGAAGCGGAGACGGATGCGCTCGCCGAGTCCGTGGGGCGGTCGCCGGTGGCGGGTGCCGCCGTACCGGGCAGGGTGCTCGGGGCGCTCGCCGCGCCGTCGCCGCTGCCGCCGCAGGCCGTCAGCAGACCGAGCATCGCGACCGCGCTCGCGAAGAGGGCCGCCCGGTGGACGGAGGGGGACTTGTTCGCCATGTTCCTCAACACTCCCGGAGATTCCACGCACACGTCGTGGCGTGTGCGTACGGCGCTCTGTGCCCCGTCATACACGTCCGATGCATGCCGGGACGGAAAAGTTCGCGCGCGACCCGAGTGTTCTGCGTCAGCTGCCGAGGCGTACGGCGGCGAGGACGCGGTCGGCCTCCGAGGCCCCGCCGCTCTGCCGGATCTGCACATACACCCGAGTCTGAGCGCCGCCGCCCGGCGGGGCCAGCGCGGCCTCCGTGACCGATCCGCCGCGGCCCGGGCAGTCGCTCCAGGTGCGCAGCCTGCCGTGCCAGCGTGTGCCGGTGTAGGCGCGGGCGCCGTCGTAGTGGCAGCCGGGGTGGCCGAGGGCGTTCACCGCGGCCGTGAGGTCGCCGTGCTCGCTCAGGCCGACGAACACGCCGTTGACGTCGGCCGTCAGGTCCTGCCACTTCGTCAGGCGGTCCGCGACCGCGAACCCCGGCTCGTGGCCGGCCGGCAGCCCGAGCGCCCCCGGATCCCACCCCGAGTCGCGCAGCTGCCGGCTCCAGTCGGCAGGAACCTCGGCCGACACCCGGCCGGTGGTGTCCGCGACCCGCACCTCGGCGGCCGGGGACTGCCGCTCCACCAGCGCCAGGGTCACGCCGACGGCCGCGACCACGGCCACAAGTCCCGTCAGTACGAGGGGAGTTCGGCGCTTGCGGGGCCGGTGACCGGGTGCGGCGAGCCGTTCCAGTTCCTCCGCGAAGACCTGCGCGCCGGGCCAGCGGCGCCTGCGGTTCGGTTCGAGCGCCCGCATCAGGGCCCGCCGGACCGCCGGGTCCAGATCCGGCCGCAGCCGGTCGGGCCGTACGACCTTGCCGGGCTCGCCCGGCACTGCACCGGTCACCAGGTGGTATCCGACCGCGCCCAGGCTGTACACATCGGCCCGGGCGTCGATGCCCGCACCGGGCTCGGCCTGCTCGGGCGGCCGGTAGCCCGCCGACCCGGCGGCCTGTGTGAGCCCGGACGCCTGCGCCAGGCTCTTGGCCAGCCCCAGGTCTGCCAGCAGCACCCGCGAGGAGCCGCCGGGGGAGGAGCACAGCAGCACGTTGGACGGCTTGATGTCCCGGTGCACGATCCCCGCCTCGTGCAGCGCGGCCGCGCCGCGGGCGGCCAGCGCGGTCAGCCGCAGCGCCTCCGGTACGGGCAGCGGACCGCCGGCGAGCAGGTCGGCGAGGGTGCCGCCGTCGGCGTACTCCATCACGAAGTACGGTCTGCCGTCCGGGAGTTCACCGAGGTCGTGGACCTGCACCACCCGGTCCGAACCCGCCCGGCGCAGCATCCGCGCCTCGGACAGGAACCGCTCCCGCACATCGAGCCGGTGCGACCAGTTGTCGGCGAGGACCTTGACGGCGACCGGAGCCTCGAGCTCGTCGTCGTGCGCCAGCCACACCGTGCCGAACGCGCCCGTGCCCAGGCGCCGTTCGAGGCGGTAGCGCCCGATCCGCTCGACGGAGTGCATTCGACTATCATGCCTGGCCGTGGATCGATCCCGAGAAGAGCACCTGGTCACGCCGACCGAGGAGCTCGCCCGCCTGGCCGCGGCGGGCGACCGGGCGGCGCTGGAGGAGCTGCTGACGGCGATCCGGCCCGAGGTCGTCCGGCGCTGCGGACGGTTCCTGCCCTGCCGCGAGGACGCGGAGGAGGCGGCGCAGGACGTCCTGCTCCAACTCGCCCGGAAGATCCACACGTTCGAGGGCCGCAGCCGCTTCAGCACCTGGCTCTACTCGGTCGTCGCCAACTGCTGCCGCCAGAAGTACCGCGAGCTCAAGCGCCGGGCCGCGGAACAGCCGGTCCCGATCGACGACGAGCGGCATGTGGACCCGCGCACGACGAGCGTGATCGCCGGCTCCCGCATCGACCTGCTGGAGGCGCTGGAACGGCTGGAGCGCGAACACCCCCAGCTGGTCGAGCCGTTGGTGTACCGGGACATCTGCCATCTCGAGTACGCCGAGGCCGCCGAGCGGGTCGGGATTCCGCTGGGCACCTTCAAGTCGCGGCTGCACGAGGCGCGCAGACAGGTCAGGCCCTGGCTCGCGGACACGACCTGAGCGGCACGCCCCGAAAGGGCAGTGGCCCCGATTCGTCACTCCTCGTCGAGCAGCGCGATCTCCGCCCAGATCGTCTTGCCGTCCGCCGTGTGCCGGCTGCCCCAGCGCTGGGTGAGCTGGGCGACCAGCAGCAGACCGCGCCCGCCCTCGTCCCAGGTCTTGGCACGGCGCAGATGCGGGGCGGTGTGGCTGGTGTCGGACACCTCGCAGATGAGCGTGGCCGTGTCGTGGATCAGCCGCAGCCGGATGGGATGGGCGCCGTAGCGGATCGCGTTGGTGACCAGCTCGCTCACCACCAGCTCGGCGGTGAACGAGGCCTCCGGCAGGCCCCAGGTGTTCAGCTGCTCGACGACCTGCTTGCGGATCGGCGCGACCAGCGCCGGGTCGGCGGGGATGTGCCAGGTCGCCACCTGCGAGGCGGGCAGACCGCGGGTGCGGGCCAGCAGCAGCGCCACGTCGTCCAGCGCACCGCCCGTCGGCAGCAGGGAGTGCAGCACCCGGTCGCAGGTCTCGTCCAGCGAGTCGGAGTACGTCGCCAGCGCGTCGCACAGCATCCGGTGACTGGCGTCGACGTCCCGCTCGCGCGTCTCGATCAGGCCGTCCGTGTAGAACGACAGCACGCTGCCCTCGCGCAGCTCCAGCTCGGCCGACTCGAACGGCAGCCCGCCCAGCCCCAGCGGTGGCCCGGCCGGCAGCTCCACCTGCTCCGGTTCGCCCCCGGGCGGCACCACGACCGGCGGCGGATGCCCGGCGCGGGCCAGCGTGCAGCGCCGTGACACCGGGTCGTAGACCGCGTACAGACAGGTGGCGCCGACCTCGCCGGGGCTGCCCTCGTTCCCGGCCTCCGCGGACAGCCGTACGACCAGGTCGTCGAGGTGGGTGAGCAGCTCGTCGGGGGCCAGGTCGATGTCGGCCAGCGTGCGGACCGCGGTGCGCAGCCGGCCCATGGTGGCCGAGGCCTGGATGCCGTGGCCGACGACGTCCCCGACGACCATGGCGACCCGCATCCCGGACAGCGGGATCACGTCGAACCAGTCGCCGCCCACCCCGGCCCGGGCCGCCGGCAGGTAACGCGAGGCGGCGTCCACGGCGGCCGTGCGCGGCAGCGAGCGGGGCAGCAGACTGCGCTGCAGGGCGAGGGCGGTCTCGCGCTCGCGGGAGAACCGGCGGGCGTTGTCGATGCACACGGCGGCCCGGGTGGTGATCTCCTCGGCCAGCAGCACGTCGTCCGCCGAGAAGGGGTCCGGCCGCCGGAACCGGGTGAGGACCGCGACACCGAGGGTCAGCCCGCGGGCCTGGATCGGTACGGACATCGTGGAGTGGATGCCGTACTCCTTGACCCGCTCGGCGCGCGCCTTGTGCCAGCTGAGCCACTGGTCGAGCGCGCCCGAGGAGATGGAGGCGACGATCGTGCGGCCCGCCTCCAGGGAGTCGGCCTGGGGCGAGCCGGCGGGGTACTGCTCCAGCTGCCCGGGCTTGAGGACGGCCTCGGGCGTGCCGGGATTGACCGAGAGATGCGCGGCGCGGCGCAGGCCGATCGGGGCGGTCAGCCGCAGCGGGGGCTCGCCGCCGTGCTCCTGCAGATCCAGCAGGTCGACACTGACCAGGTCGGCCATCGCGGGCACGAGGACGTCCGCGAGCTCCTGCGCCGTACGGGTGACGTCGAGCGTGGAGCCGATGCGCACACTCGCCTCGTTGACCAGCTGCAGCCGCTCCCGGGCGAGGTAGTTGTCGGTGAAGTCGTGCGCGGCCAGGCACACGCCCCGCACCCGTCCCTCGTCGTCCGTGAGCGGCGCCATCCGGGCCAGCCAGGCGTGCGCGTTGTCCTCGCCGCCGGTGCGCATGTACGTCTGGACGTCCAGCGGGCGCCCCGAGGTGAGCACGTGCACCATGTGCGCCTCGAGCTCCTCGCTCTGCGGCTTGCCGCCGATCTCGGACAGGCGCAGCCCCCGCATGCGCTCCTCGGGCAGCCCGATCACCTCGGCCATGGCGTCGTTGACCCGTCTCAGCCGCAGGCGCTCGTCGTACACGGCGACCGCGCAGGGCGACTGGGTGAGCACCGCCGTGGCCAGCGGGTCGTCGGGGGAGTGCGGCGCGGCGCCGTCCAGGGGGGTGAACAGGAGCCATCGGCCGGGAGTGTCGTCCCGCGGCGGCCGGTGGTGGGCGAGCAGCCAGACGGACACCTCGTGGCCGTCCCGGTGACGCAGCGCGACGGTGCCGTCCCAGCGGAGCCCGGCGGGCGCGAGGACATCACCGTCGACCAGCAGATTTCGGCCGGGCCGGCCGACGACCTCGGGGACCGGCCAGCCCAGCAGACGCTCGGCACCGGCGTTCCACTCGAGAAGTGTGCCGGATTCGTCGATGACAGCCCGCGCCGTCGCGTCATCGTCGAACGGATACTCCGGGCTCATCGTCGCCACTCTTTCGCGAACACTCACAGTGAACCGCCGGGTCACATGAGTTCCAGCCTAGACCGTCGCCGTCCTGCACGGACGCGAACCCCGGGGGGCGCGCAGGGGCGCGGTCAAGGGGGATTTCCGGTCGTTGTGCCCCGTGGGGCAGATGAGCACTTCCGCACCCTTGACGGGCCTGAGTGGCAGCGCGTCAGAATCTGTTTGTTAACGATCAGTTGTGAGTACTTCTGGGCCCTGATGAGGGGGAGCCGCCATGACAGTGACTCGAAGATCGGTTCTGATCGCCTCTGCCGCCGCGCCCGCGGCCGGAGCGCTTGTGGGCTCGCCGGTGGCGCGGGCCGCCGAGGCCGTCGCGGGCGGGTCCGGCCGCCGCAGTGTCGCCCTGCGGGACGGCTGGCGCTTCGCGCTGGTCAACCCGGGCGGGATCACCGACCCGACCGGCGCGTACGCGAACGCCCCCGACCCGGGCTACGACGACTCGGCGTGGCGCGAGGTGGCGGTGCCGCACGACTGGAGCATCGAGCAGACCCCCACCACCGAGCACGGCACCACCAGCGGCACCGGCTTCTTCCCCGGCGGCCTCGGCTGGTACCGCCTCGCCTTCACCCTGCCGTCCGCCTTCGCCGGCAAGCGGATCTCGGTGGAGTTCGACGGCGTCTATATGGATTCGTACGTCTACTGCAACGGCACCCAGGTCGGCCGGCACCCCTACGGCTACACCGGTTTCGCCTTCGATCTGACCGACCTGCTGCACACGGACGGCACCACCGAGAACGTCATCGCGGTCAAGGTGCAGAACCAACTGCCCAGCAGCCGCTGGTACTCGGGCAGCGGCATCTACCGCGAGGCCCGCCTCGTCGTCACCGAGCCGGTGCACGTGCAGCGCTGGGGCACGTACGTCACCACGCCGGACATCACCGGCGAGCGGGCCGTCGTACACGTACGGACCTCGGTGGTGAACGAGTCCGGTGCCGCGAGCCAGGTCGAGGTCCGCTCGACGGTCAAGGACCCCGACGGCCGTACGGTGGCCCGCGCGGCGACCACCGTCGCGGTCACGGACACGACGTCCGAGACCCACGAACTCACCGTCCCCAAGCCCAAGTTGTGGGACTTCGCGACCCCGGAGCACCGCTACACCCTGGAGACCGAACTGCGCGTCGGCGGCAAGAGCGTCGACACCTACCGCACCACCTTCGGCATCCGTACCTACCGCTTCGACCCGGACGAGGGCTTCTCCCTCAACGGCGCCCACAGCAAGATCAAAGGCGTCGACCTGCACCACGACCAGGGCGCCCTCGGCGCCGCGATCAGCATCGACGCGGTGCGCCGGCAGCTGACCATCATGAAGTCGATGGGCGTCAACGCCTTCCGCACCTCCCACAACCCGCCCTCGCCGCAGATCATCCAGGTCTGCGAGGAGCTGGGCATCGTGATGATGGTGGAGGCCTTCGACTGCTGGAAGACCGGCAAGACGAAGTACGACTACGGCCGCTTCTTCGACGAGTGGTGCGAGAAGGACGCCACCGAGATGGTGCTCGCCGCCCGCAACTCGCCCGCCGTCGTGCTGTGGTCCATAGGCAACGAGATCCCCGACTCCACCTCCACCGCCGGCCTCGCCATGGCCGACCGCATCATCGCCGCGATCAAGGCCGCCGACGACACCCGTCCGCTCGTCATCGGCTCGGACAAGTACCGCAATCCGCCCGCCAAGGGCTCGGCGTCCGACCTGATGCTCGCCAAGCTGGACGGCCTGGGCCTGAACTACAACACCGCCAAGTCGGTGGACGCCCTGCACGCGGCCTATCCGCGCCTGTTCCTCTTCGAGTCCGAGTCCTCGTCGGAGACCTCGACACGCTCCACCTACCAGGAGCCCGAGCACCTCAACACCGGCGAGAACCACACACCGGGCAGACGGGCCACCTCGTCGTACGACAACAACCTGTCCTCCTGGACCATGAGCGGCGAGTACGGCCACAAGAAGGACCGGGACCGCAAGTGGTTCGCGGGGCAGTTCCTGTGGTCGGGCATCGACTACATCGGGGAGCCCACGCCGTACAACGTCTTCCCGGTGAAGGCCTCCTTCTTCGGCGCGGTCGACACGGCCGGCTTCCCCAAGGACATGTACCACCTCTTCCGCAGCCAGTGGGTCGGCGAGCCCATGGTCCATCTGCTGCCCATGAGCTGGAACCACGAGGAGGGCGACACGGTCGAGGTGTGGGCGTACTCCAACGTCGCCACCGTCGAACTCCTCCTCAACGGAAAGTCCCTCGGCACGCGGACGTTCGACACGAAGAAGACCACCGACGGCCGTACGTACCTGGAGACCACGGAGGCGACCGGCGACGACAAGACCTTCACCACCGGCCCCTATCCCGGCAGTTACACCAGCCCGAACGGCAGCGCGGGCAAGCTCCACCTGATCTGGAAAGTGCCGTACGAGCCGGGTGAGTTGAAGGCCGTGGCCAGGAGCGACGGGAAGGCGGTCGCCACCGATGTGCTGCGCACGGCGGGCGAGCCGCATGCCGTACGGCTCACGCCCGACCGCAAGTCGCTTGCCGCGGACGGGCGTTCGCTGGTGTTCGTGACCGCCGACGTCGTCGACGCCCACGGGGTGGTGTGCCCCGACGCCGAGGACCTGATCACCTTCGACGTCAAGGGCGGCTCCCTCGCCGGGCTTGACAACGGCCGCGAGGAGAGCGCCGAGCGCTACCAGGCCACTACGCGGACCGCCTTCCACGGCAAGGCCCTCGCCATCGTGCGCTCCGGCACCAAGGCGGGCGCCCTGAAGGTGATCGCACGGGCGGAAGGTCTTCGGACGGACACGGCGACCGTGCGCACGACGCACGCCCGGTCGGCCGCCACCACTCCGGCGGCTGACTTCGAGCCCGACTACCCGGCGGCCCCCAACTACCCGCACGCGGACGCCAGTTACTCCGGACGTCCGGACACCCTCCCGGCCGCGATGCTCGACGGCGAGGCGGCCACCGGCTGGTCCAACGCCTTCGCCAAGTCGGCCACGGCCCTGCTGCCCGCCTTCAACGGCGCCCGGCCGGAGGACTGGGTCTCCGTGGACTTCGGACGGGCCCGGAGCTTCGACCGGGTGGAGGTCTCCTTCACCGTGGACGCGACGCACAGCCTGCCCGCGTCGGTCGAGGCTGCGGTGTGGGACGGCCGGCGGTATGTGCAGGTCACCGGAGCCGTGGTCGACTGGGCCACCGCCTCGGACACACCGACGGTCGTCACCTTCGACGCCGTGCGCGGCTCCCGGCTGCGGCTCACCCTGGCCAGCGCCCACCCGGGCCAGACGGTCGGGGCGGTGCGGATCAGCCGACTGGAGGCACCGGCCGGCTGACGGACGCGGACCCGCGGGGCTCGGGCCGGGGATGCCCGGTTCGAGCCCCAGGTCCGGTTCGACTCCTCGTACCGGCGACTTGCCCATGGCTTGACGATCCGTTCCATGAGTGTTCAATCCGCCGTCTGTGTATGGGATGTGTGTCCTCCCTAGGGTCCCTTGGGGTTTACGGGAAGAAGGGGCTTCATGGACGCACTCCACGCAGTCCGCGCCCGCGGGATCGCCAAGTACTTCGGCGACGTCGTCGCCCTCGACGGCGTCGACCTGGATGTGACGCAGGGTCAGATCCATGGCTTGGTCGGACCGAACGGCGCCGGCAAGACGACACTGCTCGGTCTCCTGCTCGGCCTGGCCGTCGCCGACGGCGGCCGGCTCGAGATCCTTGGGACGCCGGTCGAGCGGGCGCTCGCGGTTCCCGACGGCGTCGCCGGCTTCGTGGACGGTCCCGGGCTCTACCCCTCGCTCACCGCCCGCCAGAACCTCGCCGCCCTGGCCCAACTGCGCGGCCACGACGCACGCACGGCGGGCATCGACGACGTCCTCGACCAGGTCGGGCTCACCGATGTGGCCGACGACAAGGCCCGCGGCTTCTCCCTCGGCATGCGTCAGCGGCTCGGGCTCGCCGCCGCCCTGCTCGTCAGACCCCGGCTGCTCGTGCTCGACGAACCCTCCAACGGCCTCGACCCGGCCGGCAAAAGACATGTGCACGCTGTCCTCGCCCGGCTCGCCGCGGACGGAACGAGCGTCGTGGTCTCGAGCCACCGTATGGACGACGTCGAGGCGTTGTGCTCCGAGGTCACCATCCTCGCCACCGGTCGGGTCGTCTTCTCCGGCCCGCTGAACAAGCTGGCCGCCGAGAACAGCGAACTCGACTACCGGGTGCGCACCTCCGACCCGCTGGCCGCGCACCGGCTGGCCGCCGACACCGCCGGGATCCGGGTCCTCGACGGCGCCGGGGTACGGCAGGACGCCGAGGTGCTCGTCGTGCGCGCGCTGGTGCCCGCCCTCGACGAACTGGTGGCCGGACTCGTGAAGTCGGGCGTCGCGGTGCGCGAACTCGCCCCGGTGGTGTCACCGCTGGAGGCCGCGTTCCTCGCCCTCACCGAGCAGCAGGAGGCCGGCCGATGACCGCGACCGACGTCGAGCAGCTGGAGGCCGAGCGGTGACCGCGACCAACGTCCCGCAGCAGCAGGCCGAGCCGATGACCGCGCCCGTAGCCGACGACAGCGTTGCCATCGCCCGCCGGGCCCCCCTCGCGCGCGGCTACCGCTTCGAACTGGTCAAGCTGGTCTCCCAGTGGCGCGTCCGGCTGCTGGTTCTCGCCTGTTGGATCGCGCCGGCGGTCTTCGTCGCCGGGGTGAGCCGGCAGAGCACCCTCCCGAGCGACACCCTCTTCGGCCGCTGGATGCACGCCACGGGCTGGGCCGGACCGCTGGTGATGCTCGGTTTCGGTGGCACCTGGGCGCTCCCGCTGCTGACCTCGCTGGTCGCCGGCGACGTGTTTGCCGCCGAGGACCGACTCGGCACCTGGCGGCATCTGCTGGTGGCGGTCCGGTCGCCGAGGCGGATCTTCGTGGCGAAGTCACTGGCCAGCCTCACCGTCATCCTGCTGCTGGTGGCCGGACTGGCCTGTTCCAGTGCCGCCGGCGGGCTCGTCTCGGTCGGCAGCCAGCCGCTGGTCGGCCTCGACGGCCACCTCCTGGCGCCCGGTGACGCCGCCGGCCGGGTCCTGCTCGCCTGGGTCTGCGCCCTCGCCCCCACTCTGGCCCTCGCCGCCATCGGACTGCTCGGGTCCGTCGCGCTGGGCCGGTCCTCGATGGGTCTGCTGCTTCCTCCGCTCGTCGCGCTCGGCATGCAGGTCGCCCAGATGCTGCCGCTGCCCGTCGCCGTACGACTCGCCCTGCCCGGCTACGCCTTCATCTCCTGGAACGGCCTGTTCACCAGCCCCACGCAACTCGGCCCGCTCCTGATCGGCATCGCGGTCAGCCTCGTGTGGGCCGTGCTCGCGACCGCGCTGGCCTATCTCCTGTTCGTACGGAGGGACTTCACCAACCCGGCCTACGACGGCTCCGGGCGCCGCGCGATCACCGTCGGACTGATCCCGCTCGCCGCACTGACCGCGCTCACCGTGGCGGTGATCGCCGTGGCGACCCCGTCCATGGGCTCCGGCATCAAGCAGGACAAGGTCCAGCACTCCCTCGCCACGGCCTTCGCCCACCTCTACCGCCTGCAGACCGAGCAGCTCCACCGCCCCGCCGTCACCGAGGCGCAACTGCGGGCCACGGCGGCATGCACCAAGAGCGACGGCCGGGGCGCCCAGGAAGGTGCGGGCAACGACTGGCGGTGCGTCGTCACCTGGCATCTCCCGAGCAGCGCCGTGGCGGGACAGGCCATCTATCAGCTCGACGTCGGCTCGGACGGGCGGTTCGTGGCCGACGGCGACGGACCGAAGGAAGTCAACGGCTACTTCCTGGTCCGGACTTCGACCGGGGACGCCCCAAACCCCCTTTGGCAGTTCGACGGCAACGTCGAGCTGCTCGACACCACCTCGAAGGGATAAGTCCATGCAGGTGACACGGCAGCGCCGGGTGAACGAGAAGGAGCAGGTCAACCTCTTCGGCAGACGCGTCGGCCGTCGCGCTCTGCTGGTCACGGCGGGCATCACGGTCGCCCTCGGAGTGACGGGCACCGCGGTCGCCTCGACGTGGCAGTTCGGCACCCAGCAGGTCGCCCAGGAGACCTCCAACGGCCAGGTCATCTCCAGCGACCAGTACATCAAGCCCTACGGCAGCCGCACCGTCGTCAACGACGGCAAGATCATGTCGTCGACGGTCAGCCCGGACGGCACCCACCTCGCGGCCTCGGTCGCCGACGGCGACGCGTCGCTGGTGATCATGGACCTCGCGACCGGTCAGGTGAAGCAGAAGGTCGGCACCAACGCAGCCGACGACCTGCGCATCAAGACCGGTTCCGTCGGCCAGGAGGGCCCGGCCTACTCGCCCGACGGCTCGCAGCTGTGGCTCGGCCAGACCGACGGCTACACCAAGTTCACCGTGGGCGCGGACGGCACCCTCTCCAGCCCGGTGACCGTTCCGATCCCGGCCGACGGCACCAAGCACGCGCTCGTGGGTGCTGCGGTGTTCTCGGCCGACGGCTCCACCGTGTACTCCGCGGTCAACGGCCAGAACCGGGTGGTCGCCATCGACGCGGCGACCGGAACCCTCAAGCAGAGCTGGACAGTCGGTACCGCCCCCCGCGGCATCGCCCTGGTCGGCGACATGCTCTACGTCAGCAACGAGGGCGGGCGCCCGGCCAAGGCCGGCGACACCACCATGAACTCCTACGGCACCGATGTGCCGGCCAACCCGGACACCGGCGCCGCCACCAGCGGCACGGTCAGCGTCATCGACACCGCGGACCCGTCCGCCGCCGTCGGCAGCATCGACGTGGGTCTGCACCCGACCGAGGTGTACGCCAAGAAGGGCGCGGTGTTCGTCACCAACACCGCCGACAACAGCGTCTCGGTCATCGACACGGCCAAGGACAAGGTCGTACAGACCATCGCCACCCAGCCGTGGCCCGAGGCCTCGGTCGGCTACGAGCCCAACGCCGTGACGCTCACCGACGACAACCGCCTCCTGGTGACGCTCGGCCGCGCCAACGCCGTCGCCGTCTACCGCTACACCTCCCCGCAGCAGCCGGCCCGCTACATCGGCCTGCTCCCCACGGACTACTTCCCCTCGGGCATCGCCACCGTCGGCAAGAACGTCGTCGTCTCCAACACCCGCGGCATCGACGCCCGCCGCCCCACCGCCGCCGGCGGCCACAACACCCACGACACCACGTCGAGCCTGACCCAGTTCACGCTGCCCGACGACAGTGTCGTCAGGTCCCAGACGGCCAAGGTCTTCAAGCAGAACGGCTGGACGCCCGGCTCGGTCACGACGGCCAAGGGCAAGAGCCACGCGAAGGCGCTGCCGGTCCCGGTGCGGCTCGGCGACCCCTCGACGATCAAGCACGTCTTCCTGCTCGTCAAGGAGAACCGGACCTATGACCAGGTCTTCGGCGACCTGCCGCAGGGCGACGGCGACCCGTCGGTCACGACCTTCGGCGAGAACGTGACGCCCAACCAGCACGCGCTGGCCGAGCAGTTCGGGCTCTACGACAACTTCTACGACGTCGGCACCAACTCCGCCGAGGGCCACAACTGGCTGATGCAGTCGGACAACCCGGAGTACACCGAGTCCTCGGCCGGTGAGTACCAGCGCAGCTACGACACCGAGAACGACGTGCTGGGCCACCAGAAGACCGGCTTCATCTGGACCGGCGCGCAGGCGGTCGGCAAGTCGGTCAAGGACTTCGGCGAGTTCCAGTCCTTCGAGAGCAAGCCGGCCGGCGCGACCTGGCAGAACCTGTACTGCGACAGCAAGAACATGGCCGCGACCGGGGCGCAGACCCAGTACCCCATCCAGACCGGCTCGGCGATCCCCTCGCTCAACAAGGTGTCGGTGCAGGGCTTCCCGATGTTCGACCTCGACGTACCGGACATCTACAAGGAACAGATCTGGCAGCAGGACTTCGAGAAGAACGGTCCGGCGAACCTGAACATGTTCTGGTTCTCCAACGACCACACCGGCGGCCCCGCGAACGCGGCCGCCGAGGTCGCCGACAACGACCTCGCGGTCGGCCGGATGGTCGACGAGATCTCGCACAGCAAGTACTGGAAGGACTCGGCGATCTTCGTCGTCGAGGACGACTCCCAGAACGGCCTCGACCACATCGACGGCCACCGCTCCCCGGTCCAGATCATCAGCCCGTACGCCAAGCACGACACCGTCGACAACCACTACTACTCCCAGATCACGATGGTCCGCACCATCGAGCAGATCCTCGGGGTCCACCCGATGAACCAGCTCGACAGCGCCGCCACCCCGATGTACGGGGCGTTCACCCCGAAGGCAGACAACACGCCGTTCACGGCGGTGCCCAACCGCACCTCGCTGACCCTCGGCGTGAGCCCCCAGCCCTCCTGCGGTTCGGACACCCCGGCACCGCAGGACACCAAGGCGGCGGCAGCGCCGACGTCCACCGCGGTCCCGCAGGCCCAGCAGCAGCTCGCGGCGCAGTGGAAGACCTGGGCCTCGCACCAGCGGCTGACCGGCCCGCACGCCGTGCCCGACTACGCCAACCCCGAGCAGATGAACCGCTACACCTGGTACCAGACGCACAACTTCAGCAAGCCGTACCCGGGGGACAAGAAGGTGTACGCGCCCAATGACGTGCCGGGCGCCTACATCCCGTCGCCGGACTCCGACGGCTGACCTGACCTGATCCCGGCAAGGGGTCCCTGGCCGGTGCCACTGCCGGCCAGGGACCCCTTCTGTCCCCCCGACCCAGGCCGCGCCATCGACCCGCTGTTCCTGTCCGAACCGTTGACGGGATGTCATGGCGCGAACAAGCATGAGCTGCGTCCGCATCTGGGAGCGCTCCCACCTTGTTGGGCAGCGTCACCCGTACCTCCGCCCGAGGAGCCCAGACGTGAAACGACGCAGAATCGTCCTGCTGACCCTGACGGCCCTCTTAGGGGCCGCCCTCACCGCGCTTCCGGCCGGCCCGGCCGCCGGCGACGAGGTCGAGCAGCTCAAGAACGGCACCTTCGACACCACCACCGCCCCCTGGTGGACGACCGCCAATGTCACCGCGGGCCTGTCCGACGGGCAGCTGTGCGCCGATGTGCCGGGTGGTACCACCAACCGCTGGGACGCCGCCGTCGGCCAGAACGACGTCACCCTGGTGAAGGGGGAGTCCTACAAGTTCAGCTTCAAGGCGTCCGGTTCGCCCGAGGGGCATGTGGTCCGGGCGATCGTGGGGCTCCAAGTGGCGCCGTACGACACCTACTTCGAGGTGAGCCCGCAGCTGAGCGTCTCCGGGAACACGTACTCCTACACGTTCACCTCGCCCGTCGACACCACCCAGGGCCAGGTCGCCTTCCAGGCCGGCGGCAGCGCGGACGCCTGGCGGTTCTGCATGGACGACGCCTCGCTGCTGGGCGGAGTCCCGCCCGAGGTGTACGAGCCGGACACCGGGCCGCGGGTGCGGGTCAACCAGGTCGCCTATCTGCCGTCCGGCCCGAAGAACGCCACGCTCGTCACCGACGCCACCGCCAAGTTGCCCTGGCAGCTGAGGAATTCGGACGGCGCGACGGTCGCCCACGGCTGGACCGTGCCGCGCGGGGTCGACGTCTCCTCGGGACAGAACGTCCACTCGATCGACTTCGGTGCCTTCCGCAAGCCGGGCAAGGGCTTCACGCTGGTCGCGGACGGGGAGAGCAGCCGGCCGTTCGACATCGGCACCAGCGCCTACGAGCAACTGCGGCTGGACTCGGTGAAGTACTACTACACGCAGCGCAGCGGCATCGCGATCCGCGATGCCTTGCGGCCCGGGTACGGGAGGGCAGCCGGGCATCTCGACGTGGCGCCGAACCGAGGCGATGGCAGCGTCCCCTGCCAGCCCGGCGTGTGCGACTACACCCTGGACGTCACCGGCGGCTGGTACGACGCGGGCGACCACGGCAAGTACGTCGTCAACGGCGGCATCGCCACCTGGGAGCTGCTGAGCACCTATGAGCGCGAACTGCTCGCCCGCACCGGGGAGTCGGAGAAGCTGCGCGACGGCACCCTCGCCATCCCGGAGAGCGGCAACAAGGTGCCCGACATCCTCGACGAGGCCCGCTGGGAGCTGGAGTTCCTGCTGAAGATGCAGGTCCCGGACGGGCGGCCGCTGGCCGGCATGGCCCACCACAAGATCCACGACGAGCAGTGGACCGGCCTGCCCCTGCTGCCCAGCGACGACCCGCAGAAGCGTGAACTGCACCCACCGTCCACCCAGGCGACCCTCAACTTGGCGGCGACCGCCGCCCAGGCGGCCCGCCTGTACCGGCCCTACGACGGCGCATTCGCGGCCAGGGCGCTGACGGCCGCCCGCAAGGCCTGGACGGCAGCGCTCGCCCACCCCGAGATGTACGCCTCTGCCAGTGACGGCACCGGAGGCGGCACCTACGACGACGCCAACGCGACCGACGAGTTCTACTGGGCGGCGGCGGAGCTGTATCTCACCACCGGGGAGAAGCAGTTCGCGGACCACGTCCTCAACTCCCCGGTGAACACGGCCGACATATTCGGCAGCCTCGGCTTCGACTGGGGAAGGACCGCCGCGGCGGGCCGCCTCGACCTGGCCACCGTGCCGAGCCGGCTGCCCGGCCGGGACAGCCTGCGCCACTCGGTCGTCAAGGGCGCCGACCGCTACCTGGCCACACTGCAGGCACAGCCCTACGGCATGCCGTACGCGCCCGACGGCAACATCTACGACTGGGGCTCCAGTCACCAGATCCTCAACAACGCGGTCGTCCTAGCGACGGCCTACGACATCACGGGCGGCTCGAAATACCGGGACGGCGCGGTGCAGAGCATGGACTACATCCTCGGCCGCAACGCGCTGAACATCTCCTACGTGACCGGCTACGGCGAGGTCAACTCCCACAACCAGCACAGCCGTTGGTACGCCCACGAGCTCGATCCGAACCTGCCCGGTCCGCCGAACGGCACGCTGGCCGGCGGTCCGAACTCGTCCATCCAGGACCCCTACGCACAGAGCAAACTCCAGGGCTGCGTCGGCCAGTTCTGCTACATCGACGACATCCAGTCCTGGTCGACCAACGAGACCGCGATCAACTGGAACGCGGCCCTGGCCCGGATGTCGTCCTTCGTGGCCGATCAGGGCTGACGGCCGCTACGCTCCGGCCCACTTGCGCAGCAGCGCCTCGCGCTCCTCGCGGCGCGGGGTGCCGTCCGCGGCGTGATCGCGGCCCCAGGCGAGCAGCTCACCGACCGTCGAGACACGGTCGGTGAGCCGTTCCAGAACCGCGCGGGAGAGGTCGTACTCGACCGGTGTGTAGATGCCGCCGACGGCGGGGGAGTAGACGCTCACCTCCTCGGTGCCGTCGACGGTGTCCACCCGCACGGTGAAGGCCGGCGGGAGCACCCCGTCACCGGTCACCAGCACGAGCACCGAGTCCAGGGCCATGGAGGCCAGCCGCCGTCCGGTCGAGCGCACGGCCACGTCGGCGGCCTCGATCCGCCGTACCTTCTCCCAGCCCCAGGACGAGCCGTGGTCGAGCCCGAGGGTCTCGACGCCGTCCCCCGTCAGCCTGACCCCGGACGCGGCACCGACGGCCTCGGCCCCCACGTACACACAGTCATCGGTGAACCAGAACAGCCCGACCATGGTCATCGGTGCCTCCCCCAACGGTGCCGACGGGCGAACGCCGGTACGCCGCCCGGGTGTCGGTGTGTGAGACGGCCCGCACCCCCTAGCGGTTGCGCCCCCTTGAGGCGTCACTGCTGCTCGTGCTCCACGAGTTCCCGGGGACGCTCGTGCGCGGTCAGGGTGTGCAACTCGGCCTGGCTGAGCGGCTGGTGCACCTCGACGTACTCGCCGTGCGGCAGTCGCTTGATCAGGCCGGTCTCCCGGCCGTGCAACACCAGCTCCCGGTCCCGGAGCTGGAGGCCGAGGCAGATACGGCGGGTGACGACGAAGACGATCGCGGGCAGGACGAAGACCGCCACACGGACTGTCCAGGTGACCGTGTTGATCGACAGGTGGAGGCGGGTGGCGACGATGTCGTTGCCGCCGCCCGCCAGCAGGATCAGGTAGAGGCTGATCCAGGCCGCGCCGATCGCCGTGCGGTTCGGGCGGTTGCGGGGGCGGTCCAGGAGGTGGTGTTCGCGCTTGTCGCCCGTCACCCGGGACTCCAGGAACGGGTAGACGCCGATGAAGACCAGCAGCAGCGGGAAGACCACGACCGGTATCAGCACGCCCAGGACCAGCGTGTGGCCCCACAGCGTGATCTCCCAGCCCGGCATCACACGGACCAGGCCCTCCGCGAAGCCCAGGTACCAGTCGGGCTGGGCGCCCGTGGAGACCTGGTCGGGGCGGAAGGGGCCGTACACCCAGACCGGGTTGATCGTCGCCACCGCTGCGATCAGGCTCAGGGCGCCGAAGACCAGGAAGAAGAAGCCGCCCGCCTTCGCCAGGTACACCGGAATGAACGGGGTTCCTATGACATTGCGTTCGGTCCGCCCGGGCCCCGCGAACTGCGTGTGCTTGTGGTACACGACCAGGATGAGGTGCGCCACGACGAGCGCGGCCATGATGCCGGGGATCACCAGGATGTGCAGCGAGTAGAAGCGGGCCACGATGTCGTGGCCGGGAAACTCCCCGCCGAACAGGAACATCGACAGGTACGTCCCGACGATCGGCACCGACAGCAGGGCGCCGTTGACGAAGCGCAGCCCTGTGCCCGACAGCAGGTCGTCCGGCAGCGAGTAGCCGAACAGACCTTCGAACAGGCCGAGGAACAGCAGCGTCCAGCCGAACAGCCAGTTGATCTCACGGGGCTTGCGGAACGACCCGGTGAAGAAGTGCCGCATCATGTGCGTCACCATCCCGGCGACGAACACCAGCGCCGCCCAGTGGTGCAGCTGCCGGATCAGCAGCCCGCCGCGCACGTCGAAGCTGATGTCGAGCGTGGAGGCGTACGCCTCGGACATCCGCACGCCGTTGAGCGGCACGTAACTGCCGTGGTACGTCACCTCGTTCATCGACGGATGGAAGAACAGGGTGAGATAGACACCGGTCAGGATCAGCACGACGAAGCTGTACAGGCAGATCTCGCCGAGCAGGAACGACCAGTGGTCCGGGAAGACCTTGCGCAGGTACTTCCTGCCGAGCGTGTGGATGCCCAGGCGGCCGTCGAGCCAGTCGGCGACACGCTCGCCCCTGCCGGGGGTCTCCGTGGCGGTCACTTCGCCTCCTCCTCGTCCTTGTGCACATGCGTGAGCTTGTCGGGGTTGGTGACGATGTAGACGTCGGACACCCGGTCGCCCTCGGGCGTGAGGTCCATGACCATCACGGCGTACGGGGAGTCGCCCTGGAAGAGCACGGCCGCGTCGTCGCCGTTGACGCGGCGGTAGTGCAGGTCCATGACCGGGGCGCCGCGTCGGGCCGCGTACGAGGTGATGAGGCGGGCCGCCTTGTCCCGGCCGTGCACGGGGCGCAGCCCGGCCGGCCTGCGCTTGCCGCCGCCGTCCGTCCACACCGTGACGTCCGGCGCGAGGATCTCCATCAGCGCGGCGATGTCCCCGCCGAGTGCCGCCCGCACGAACCGCTCCGTCGCCTCCCGCCGCACCCGCGGATGCGCCCGGTACAGCGGCCGCCGCGCGTGCACATGGGCCCGCGCGCGATGCGCCAGCTGCCGTACGGCCGCCGGGGTACGGTCGATGATCTCCGCGATCTCGGTGTGGGCGTACCCGAAGACCTCGTTCAGGACGAACACCGCGCGTTCCAGCGGGGTCAGCGACTCCAGGACCACCAGCATCGCCAGCGACACGGACTCGTGGCGCAGCGCCGGATCCTCGGCGCCGGCGTCGTCCGCGACCAGCGGCTCGGGCAGCCATGGACCGACGTACGTCTCGCGACGGCGGCCGATCGCGGCCCGGCGCTGCAGCGCGTGGTTGACGGCGATCCGGACGAGATACGCGCGGGGGTTGGTGATTCCGCCGGTGCCGCGGCCGGTCCACGACAGCCATGTCTCCTGCAGCACGTCCTCGGTGTCGGAGACGCTGCCGAGCATGTTGTAGACGAGGCCGAACAGCAGCTCCCGATGCTCCATGAAGACATCGGTCGCCTCGTCGGCGACAGGACGTGCCGAGCTTTCCGTCATGTGTGGGCCTCCCCGGTGCCGCGCTCAAAGCTTCGAGGCCTCCAGGGGGTGCGAATGTGACACCGGGTGGGCGAAATGTGACGTAGCTCTCAGGGAAGCGTGGTCGCGTCACACCCGTCGTCCGCGCCGGCCTCTTGAACGCGAGACCGACGCAAGGAGACGAGCAATCCGATGAGCATCGACTTCACCGCCATGTACGCATCGCACGACGCCTTCCGGCGCGACCTGGAACGGCTCGCGCAGGCCGTCGCCGACGGCCGGGCGGACGCGCCCGGCGTCCGGGCCGGCTGGGAGAACTTCAAGCGCCAGCTGCACATCCACCACACCGCCGAGGACAGCGACCTGTGGCCGCGGGTGCGCGAGCGCGTCGCCGGGCGCCCCCGCGATCTGGCCCTGCTCGACGACATGGAGGCCGAGCACTCCCGCATCGACCCGCTGCTCGACGCCGTCGACACCGCACTGGCCGACGGTGCGCCCGAACTGCCCGACCTCGTACGGGCGTTGGCGGCGACACTCGACGACCACCTCAAGCACGAGGAGGACAGCGCCCTGCCGCTGATGCAGGAGGTCCTCACGGCCGCCGACTGGGGCGCCTTCACCGGCCGCATGCGCGAGGTCCAAGGTCTGCGCGGAGCCTCGGTGTTCGTGCCGTGGATCGTCGACGGCGCTCCGGCGGCGGACCGTGCGGCTTTCCTTGGCACCATGCCGCCGCCCGTCCGCGTACTCAACCGCCTTTTCTGGCAGGGGAGTTACCGCCGCCGGGGAACGTGGGCAGGTGCCTAGGACGCGTCGTGGAAGACGATGCCCAGTGCGTGCCGGCGGCCGGAGCGCACGGTGCTCACCCCGTGCCGCATCGCTCCGGCCGACCAGCCCCGCTTGGTGCGCACCGGCCGGTCACGCGTGGTGAACACCAGGCCGTGACCCTGCCGCAGCGCGGTCGCGGTGCCCCGGGACTGGGCCCTGGGCCGCTGCTCGACCATCAGGAACTCGCCGCCGGTGTAGTCGGCGCCGTACTCGTCGAGGCCCACGACCACCTGGAGCGGGAAGACCATGTCGCCGAACACGTCGCGGTGCAGCGCGTTCCAGTCGCCCTCGGTGTAGTGCAGCAGGATCTGCGCCGAGCGGTCCTGCCCGGCCGCATGACACCGCTCCAGCCACTCCTCGAGGGAGTCCGGCCAGGGTGCCGGGCGGCCGAGCCGGGCCGCCCAGTCGCGGGCGACCGGCAGCAGCCGCGGATACAGGGCGGCGCGCAGGGCGGCCACCGGAGCCGGCAGGTCGTGGGTGAAGTACCGGTACTCGCCGGATCCGAAGCGGTGCCTCGCCATGTCCACCGTGGTCCGGAACAGCTCCGGCTTCTCGTACAGCGCGGCCAGGTCGCGGCACTCGGTCGGCGTCAGCAGCCGTCCCGTCGGCGCGCTGCCGAGCAGGTCCAGCTCGGCGGCCAGGGCGGGCCAGTCGGTCTCGGCGACCCGCTCGCGGGCCTGGGCGGAGGTGGGAGTCATGACGGCTCCCGCCCTCACACCAGCATCGGCTGCAGCGCACCCTCGTGCGTGAGCAGCCGCACCTTGCGCTCGACGCCACCCGCGTACCCGCGCATCGAACCGTCGGCCCCGATCACACGGTGGCACGGGCGGACGATCAGCAGCGGGTTGGAGCCGATCGCCGCACCCACGGCCCGGATCTCGGCCGGCGGCACGTCCAGCCGCCGGGCGAGCTCCCCGTACGTCGTCGTGCTGCCGTACGCGACCTCGTCGAGCGCCCGCCACACGCGCTGCTGGAACTCCGTCCCGTCCGGGGCCAGTTCGAGCTCGAAGCGGGTGAGCCGGCCCGCGAAGTACGCGGACAGCTGACGGGCCGCCTCGGCGAACGCCGCGTCGTCGCGTCGCCATCCGGGGCGGACGACAGGCGCGTTGCGCTGCGCCGGCATGGAGAGTGAGGTGAGGGTGGTCCCCTCGCCCACGAGAAGCAGTTCACCCACCGGGCTGTTGATCTTCGTGTACGTCGTCATGGCTCCAGTCTGCTGCGCCGGGGCGGCCGGAACCGGCGGGAATCGGACATGGTCCTCGGCCGGGGCGAGCATCGGTCGGTACCGTAGAAAAGCAGCTATGACCAGCAGGTATTTACGAGTAAGTACCTCGGCGGTACCGTGAAGGCATGCCAGCTCTGAATGTGGAGTTCAGCGACCGCGAGCTCGAGGACCTGCGGCAGATCGCCAAGGAACGCGGTACGTCTATGAAGGCGCTCGTGCGTGAGGCCGCAGCGGCCGACATAGCCCGGCACCGTGCGCTGCAGGAAGGCGCGGAGGCGTTCCGCCGCTTCTTCGCGTCCCACGCCGACGAGTTCGCGGCTGCCTTCCCCGAGGACGAACCGGCGCACAGCGGCGAGGGGCGGGTCGCCTGACCGATGGCACCCGTCATCCATATCGACGTGCCCTGGCTGCTGCAGCGCCACGAAGAGGTCCTGCCGGAGCAGCCCACCATCAACGACTTCTCGGCGCTGGTCGCCGCCGTCGCCCGCCATCGCGTCGACCCGCCCCGGCTGGGCGTGGACTCCGACCCGGCCTGGCGGGCCGCCGCCCTGCTGCACACCCTCGCCCTGCTCAAGCCCCTGCCGGCGGCCAACGCCCGGTTCGCCTGCGCGACCGCCATGGCGTACATGTTCGTGAGCGGCGTCGGCATCGACCCGCCCTACGGAGCCCTCGTGGACCTCGCCCGCGACCTGATCTCCGGCAAGACCGACGTCTACGGCGCCGCCGACCGACTGCGCTCCTGGCAGATCTGAGGGCCCTCGTCTCCCGTGCATGCCGACCCGCCCTCGGGGCCGCCGACCGAGGGCGGGAGGAACAAGGTCGGCGGCCCGTGAGGCGCAGGAGAGCCGCCGTCCTGCGCATGGCCTCCGAGAAGGGCCGGTACCCAGTGCACTACGGGGTGGTGCACGCCGGGAGCGTGCGCGGTGCTCCGGCGCGTGCGCCTGTTTCACACGGGGCGCATGGAATGGCGAAAGGTCCTGCGGGTGAGGCGAG
Organism: Streptomyces sp. NPDC047043; assembly: GCF_040644055.1. Lineage (NCBI taxonomy): Bacteria > Bacillati > Actinomycetota > Actinomycetes > Kitasatosporales > Streptomycetaceae > Streptomyces > Streptomyces sp. NPDC047043. Next base: position 62,796 of record NZ_JBEYVO010000029.1, on the reverse strand, counting down.
TTGCCGCCGTTTCTGACCAACTTTCAAAGAGGCGGATGTTGCCCAAGTGCCTTGTTGGTCATGAGTGTGTTGTGCAAGGGTGAACTACCCGTGCGGGGGGTGTAATGGCCGGGTGTCGTTCGCCCTATGGGGATCCGGGTCCGATGGACGTACCTGAATTCACGCCCTCCTGATTTGTGCCATGCGCGTGGGAAGGAATCCGCTCAGTGCCCACCCCCCACCCCCCTCGTCCTCCTTACCCGCCGCCCGGCGGGGTTCCCGGAGAATCCGACGAGAACGTCGCCGCCCGGCTCCGGGGCCGACCCGACGGCGAGATCGCTCATGCCGTCGCGCTGCTCATGGCGCGGCACTGGCAGCCGGCCCGCGACTACGCGGGCATTTGCCTCGCCTCCCCGGCCGACGTCGCCTCGATGGTGACGGCGGCCGCGTTCCACCAGGTCCTCGACCGGCTGGCGCTGGGCGAGCAGGCCCTCGCGCTGCGGCCCCGGCTCCTGGTGGCCGTCCGGGAGACGGTTCGGGTGTGGTCCGCGGAGGACCGAATATCGAGTGTTCTGCCGGAGTTGGAGAAACCCTCCGGCGGCCGCGGTATGCGTACGACGAAGTCCATGACGCCCGAAAATCGCAAGCTGGCCGAGCGTTCATTCCAGGGCCTTCCCGGACTTGCGCGGTGTTTGCTGTGGCACACCGAGGTCGAGGCGGAGTCGATATCCGTTCCCGCCGGTCTGCTCGGCATGGATACCGACACCGCGTCGGCCGCACTCGAACAGGCGCGTGAAAAATTCCGCGAGGGTTGTGTACATGCTCATCGGGAACTCGCGCCGACCAAGGATTGCCGGTTCTACAACCGCCTCCTCGATGTTCCGATTCGCCGGGGCGGGGCGCTGCTGCCGGATGTCCAGCAGCATCTGTCCCAGTGCCGCTACTGCCGTTTCGCCGCCGAGCAACTGAGCCATTTCGAGGGCGGGTTGGGGATGCTCCTCGCCGAGGCGGTGCTCGGCTGGGGCGCCCGCCGCTACCTCGAATCCCGCCCGGGCCGTACGAGTGGGCCGACGCGTACCCGGAGCTCCTCCCGGCACGGCGGCGGCCGCCCGCGCATCCTGCCCCGCCTCGCCCTGCCCGGCCGCCGGCCGCCGGGGGCGCCGCGGAACTCGCGGGCGCTGCTGACCGGGGTGGGCGTCGCCTCCGCCGGGCTGATCGCCACGTTCGTCGTCGCCGGCCTGTGGTCCCAGGACGACGGCGTCGACCCGGCCGCCTCGAACAGTGCGAGTGACGGCGCGACACCGGGCGTCGGCTCCCAGTCCTCGCCGGGCACCGCCCAACTCCCCACCGCACCCGGGCAGTCGAGGCTGCGCAACGCCGCCGCCGACCTGTGCCTCGACATCAAGGGCGAGGTGAAGGCCGGCGCCGGCACCGAGCTCGCGGCGTGCTCCAACTCCCGGACCCAGCAGTGGTCGTACGAGAGCGACGGGCTGGTGCGCAGCGAGGCGGACTCCGAGCTGTGCCTGGACTCGCATGTGGACGCCGGTGTGGTCGTCCTCGGCAAGTGCGCCGGGGAGAAGGCCAAGCGGGGCGACGACGTGCGCTACGACCTCACCGTGCAGGGGGAGTTGCTGCCCCGCTGGGACGAGCAGCTCGCCCTCGCCACCACCGGCGACGAGCCGGGCGCCGACATCGTCGTCAAGGTCCGCGACCGCTCCGCGGCCCAGCGCTGGCTGGCCGACCCGGCCGCATCGGCCACCCCGGGCTCGCTGTCGATCACGGGGACGCAGACCCCGGCCGCCCGTTCCGTGCGGTTGTCGGAGCAGGCCACCTGAGGCAGGGCCGGTCCACCGGACCGGCCCTGGTTCAGCTCACGACGTCCCGAGGCTGCCCGCCCGCCAGGAAGTCCGCCACGTTCTGCACGGCGGCCAGCGCGATGCGGATCAGCGTCTCGCGGGTGACCCCGCCGACGTGCGGCGAGAGCACCACGTTCGGGGCCTTGAGCAGGCGCAGGGCCGGGGTGGGCGGCTCGGGGTCGAAGACATCGACGCCCGCCCCGGCCAGGGCGCCCTTCTCCAGCGCGTCCGCGAGGGCGTCCTGGTCGATCATCGCGCCCCGCGCCGTGTTGATCACGAACGCCGTCGGCTTGAGCAGCGCGAGCCGCTCGGCGTTCAGCAGATGCCGGGTCTCGTCGGTGAGCGGGGCGTGCAGGGAGACGTAGTCGGCGGTGCGCAGCAGTTCGTCGAGCGGGACGTGCCGGGCGCCGCCGAAGCGGGCCTCCGTCTCCTCGGGCAGCCGCCGGCGGCCGGCGTAGACGATGCTCATGTCGAACGCGGCCGCGCGGCGGGCGACTTCCTGCCCGATCTGACCGAGTCCGACGATGCCGAGCGTCTTGCCGGACAGCTCGGTCAGGGAACGTTGGAGGCGGGGGAGTGCCCAGTCGGCCTCGACGAGCGCGGTGTGCGCGGGGATCAGCTGCTTGGCGAGCGCGAGCATGAGCGCGAAGGTCTGCTCGGCCACGTTCTGCGACTCGGCGCCGCTGGAGCCGATGTTCGCCACCTGCACCCCTCCGGCACGTGCCGCGTCCACGTCGACGTACTCGAAGCCATGGCTCGCGCACTGCACCAGCCTCAACTCCGGGGCGGCGGCGAGGTGTTGGGCGGTCACCGGGGCGAGCGCGGTGATGATCACATGCGCCTCGCGCAGCGCGTCCGGGTTCTCGTCGGCCGCCTCCACGACGGTGACGTTCGCCTCGCCGGGGAAGAGCGTGGCGAGTCCGGCCCCTGCGGCGCGGCCGCCGACGTGCGGGGCGATGACGGCGAGAACGTTCTTCGGGGCAGTGGTCATGCTCAGTCCTCGATGAGGTCGGCGGGGCCGATCGTGGCGGGCGTGGCGTGTCCGGACAGGGCGAGGGTCAGGTCGAACTCGGCCAGCAGGCATCGGATCACGTGCTCGACGCCCGCCTGTCCGTCGAGGCCCAGCCCATAGACGTACGGCCGCCCCACGAGCACCGCCTGCGCGCCGAGTGCCAGCGCCTTGAAGACGTCGGCGCCGGTGCGCACGCCGCTGTCGAACAGCACGGTCAGCCGGTCGCCGACCGCCTCGGCGATCCGGGGAAGCGCGTCGGCGGCGCCCACGGAACCGGCCACCTGACGGCCGCCGTGGTTGGAGACGACCACGCCGTCCATGCCGGCGTCGGCGGCGAGGCGGGCGTCGTCCGGGTGCTGGATGCCCTTCAGGACGATCGGGCCGTCCCAGTTCTCCCGCAGGAACGCCAGGTCCGGCCAGGTCTTGGCGGGGTCCGCGAACATGCCGAGAAAGTGCATCACTGCGGCGTTCGGGTCCTCGGCCGCCGGCTTGGCGAGGCCCGCCTGGAAGGCCGGGTCGGAGAGGTAGTTGGCGGTGCCCACGCCGTGCAGGAACGGCAGATAGGCCTGGTCGAGGTCGCGCGGCCGCCACGCCAGCAGCGGTGTGTCCAAAGTGACGACCAGCGCAGTGAACCCGGCCGCCTTCGCCCGGTTCAGGAAACTCCGGGCCACCTCGACGTCCTTGGGCCAGTACAGCTGGAACCAGCGCTCGGCGTCCCCCATCGCCTCCGCGACCTGCTCCATCGGCGTGCTGGAGGCCGAGGACAGGACGTACGGCATGCCCTGCGCGGCGGCGGCCCGGGCGACCGCGGACTCGGCGTCCGGGTGCATGATCGACAGCACGCCGACCGGCGCCAGCCCCAGCGGGGCGGGCAGCGCGCGGCCCAGTACCTCGACCGACAGGTCCCGCTCGTGCACGTCCCGCAGCATCCGCGGCACGATCCGATGCCGCTCGAGCGCCGCACGGTTCGCGCGCGCCGTGCTGCCGTCGCCCGCGCTGCCCGCCACATAGCCGACCGGTCCGGCGCCGAGACGCTGCTCGGTCAGCTCCTCCAGCCGGGTCAGATCGGTGGGCAGCCGCGGTACGGCCCCCGACATCCCGTTGAGATAGATCTCGTACTGGAAGTCCGCCCAGTGCTTGGCCATCGACACGCCCCGCCTCTCGTCGCTGAGAACGCCCCTGCAGGCCGACCATACCGGCGGGTAGGTCAAGGAGGAGTCAGCGGGAGGCCACCGACTCGCGCAGGACACCGGCCAGTTCGCGCGGCTGCGAGAACATCGGCCAGTGGCCGGTGTTCAGCTCCACCAGCTGCCACAACTCGCCCTTGAGCAGCTCGGCCACGGCGGGCGGCGGCGCATCCCCGTCCAGCAGGCACTTGACGTAGGTGGCGGGCACGTCGCCCGGTGAGCCCTTCAGTACGGCCGGTTCGGTGAGCGTGGCCCCGGGGTGCGGGGTGCCTTCGGACACGATGCGGGCGATCTGCTCGTCGGTCAGGCCCTGTCCCGCGTAGTCGTCGGCGCCCAGGGGCGGCCAGAACCCGTCGTGGTCGTCGATCGAGCGCCGTACGTGGTCGCTGGGCCAGCCGGACAGGAAGGACTCCCCGTCGGAGGGCACGTTCGCGTCGACGTACACGACCCTTCTCAGCCGGTCGCCGAGCCGCTCCGCCGCCTGGCCGACCGGGACGCCGGAGTAGCTGTGGCCGACCAGCACCACGTCCTGCAGGCCGAGGCGCTCCACCTCGTCGACGATGTCCTGGACGTGCGTCTGCTGTCCCGCGGGCAGTGATCTCTTCTCGGCCAGTCCGGACAGGGTCAGGGGATGGGCGTCGTCCCCGGCGGCACGCAGCTCCGCGGCCACCTCGTCCCACGCCCAACCACCCAGCCATGCACCGGCGACCAACACGAAATGAGTCATGCCCGCAACGTAGCCGACGGGTCTGACAAGGCCCCGTCGTCAACTCCCGCGCCCGGTCCCGTGATCGGCGGCACCGGCACCTCGACGGTACGGGCAAGGCGCGCACCCTCGGGCCCGTAGACCGCGCGCGGCTCCGGGAACAGCCGCAGCAGCGTCAGGAACAGCACCGCGGCCACGACCAGCGACAGCGGCAGGCTGATGTCGACGCCGTTCGCCAGATCGCCCAGCGGGCCGACGAACTGGCCGGGGATGTTGGTGAACAGCACGCCGACGACCGCGGACACCCACCACGCGGTCATGCCCCGCCAGTTCCAGCCGTGCGCGAACCAGTAACGGCCGCCGCGCTGACGGCGGTTGAAGACCTGCAGCGCGTCCGGGTCGTACCAGCCGCGCCGGGTGAAGAAGCCCAGCATCATCACGACCATCCACGGCGTGGTGCACGTGATGATCATGGTGGCGAACGTCGAGATCGACTGCACCAGATCCAGCCCGAACCGGCCGATGAAGATGAACGCGATCGACAGCACCCCGACCAGCACCGTGGCCTGCACCCGCGACAGCCGCGGGAACACGGATGAGAAGTCGAGCCCGGTGCCGTACAGCGAGGTCGTCCCCGTCGACATGCCGCCGATCACCGCGAGCAGACACACCGGCAGGAAGTACCAGGTCGGCGAGATCGCAAGCAGCCCGCCCACGAAGTCGGGGGCCGCCGGATCGACGTACTTGGGCGCCTTCGCGGCGATGATGCTCGCGGTCGCCAGGCCGAAGACGAACGGCAGCAGCGTCGCGAGCTGCGACAGGAACGCCGCGCCGACCACCCGGCGGCGCGGGGTGCTCGCCGGGATGTAGCGCGACCAGTCGCCCAGGAACGCCCCGAACGACACCGGGTTCGACAGCACGATCAGCGCCGCGCCGATGAAGGAGGGCCAGAACAGCGACTGCGTCGCCGCGTCCGCGGAGTCCGTGAAGACACCGGCGTACGACGGGTCGAAGTCGCCGCCGAAGGCGATCGCGCCGAGCAGGAAAAGCACGGTCGCCGACGTCACCGCGACCTTGTTGACGAACAGCATGAACCGGAAGCCGTACACGCACACCGCGAGGACCAGCCCGGCGAACAGCGCGTACGCGACGACGTAGGAGAGGTTCGAGCGTTCCAGGCCGAAGAGCCGGTGCGCGCCGCCGACCAGGGCGTCGCCGGAGCTCCACACCGAGATGGAGAAGAAGGCGATCGCGGTCAGCAGCGACAGGAACGAGCCGACCACACGGCCGTGCACCCCGAGGTGGGCGGACGAGGACACCGCGTTGTTGGTGCCGTTGACCGGGCCGAACACCGCCATCGGGCACAGGATCAGCGCACCTGCGACCACCCCGAGCAGCGTGGCCGCGAGGCCCTGCCAGAAGGAGAGCCCGAACAGGATCGGGAAGGCGCCCAGAACGCAGGTGGAGAAGGTGTTCGCGCCGCCGAAGGCGAGCCGGAACAGGTCGAGCGGGGTGGCGGTGCGGTCGGCGTCGGGAATCCGCTCGACGCCGTGCGCCTCGACCTCGGTCAGGGCCGGCGGCGGCGTGGCGGGGGAGGACTGCGGGGGTTGCGAGGACAAGGGGGCTCCAGCGGGGACAGGGCGGTGGAGCGCGGGGTGGCGCGGTGGCGGTGTCGACGGCCGGTCGTCGTCGCGGGGGTGTGCGGGCGGACCGGATGCCGTCCTCTTGCGGGTCTGCCGACGGTACGGCGCGATGCAAGACCCGCACCAGAGGACGGTTCATCCATATCTCGCGCCCTGGGTGTACGAATCCTCCATCACTCCTCGTCCGTCGGCGCATCCTCCGGCTCCGCGTCCGGGCCCTGCGCCCGCACCCGCTGGACGTGTTCGAGGGACTCCCGCAGTTCGGTGAGCCAGTCGTCGGTGTGGCGCTGGACCAGGCGCACGCACCAGGCGAGGGCGTCGCTGCGGCTGCGGGCCACACCGGCGGCGATGAGGGTGTCGAGGACCTGGCGCTCGGGCTGGCGCAGCCGGGTCATCACGGGCGCGGCGACATGCGTGTACAGGGCGCGCTCGCCGCCGCACACCACGCCCCAGGAGACCTTCCGGCGGAACCGGTGTTCGGCCTCGCGGGCCACCTCGATCCGTGCCTCCCGGGTGCGCTCCCGGAACTCCTGGACCCGGCCCTGTATCGCGGCCTCCCGCTCGGCGTCCGAGGCGCCCTCGGCGAGCCGCGGTTCGGGGATGCGGCCGATCACGGTGATCTCCTCGCGGTCCACCGTGAGTTCGACCAGTTCCTCGAAGAGGTCGTCGGGCAGCCGGCCCGAGAACCAGCCGCGCAGCTTCTCTTGTTGCTCTGTCGTAATCATGTAATGACGATTACTCGCCTGCATCATGAACACAAGGGGGTGCGGAGGAGTCAGCCGACAGCTCAACCGGAATGTTTCAGGCCTATTAACGAGGCGGGGAGAACCGGCCACTTGGCTGCTTCGAGCGATCAAGAACCGCTCAGTTCCGGGGTTCGGACGTTCGAACTCCGTAACTTCACGCCACTGATTCAATACGCAAGGTTACTGAAACGCATGGGGTCGAGGTGTGTTTCCGCAGCGGACTCGGCAGACTCGCGCTCGCCGGTCCGGCACCAACCCGTCACGGTCCGGTACACCCTCGATTCCTTGCGGAAGGATGCACACAATGCGGAACACCGCGCGCTGGGCAACCACCCTCGCCCTCACGGCCACCGCCGTCTGCGGACCCCTGACCGGGGCCGCCCTGGCCGGACCGGCGGGCGCCCCCGCCTCCCTCTACGCCCCCTCGGCCCTGGTGCTCACCCTCGGCCGCGGCGACAGCGCCGCCGTCGCGACCCCGCAACGCGCGGTCACCCTCAGCTGCGCTCCGACGGCCTCCGGCACGCACCCGGCGGCCGCCCTGGCCTGTGCGGAACTGCGGGGCGCCGGCGGCGACTTGGAGGCGCTGACGGCGAGAGACGACGTCTCGTGCACCAAGGAGTACGACCCCGTCGTCGTCACGGTCGACGGCGTCTGGCAGGGCAAGCGCGTCTCCTACGAGCGGACCTTCGGCAACGAGTGCGTGAAGAACTCCTACGGGATGAGCGTCTTCACGTTCTGAGGGACCGGGATCGCGCGGTCCCCGTGCGCATCTGGTGAGGCCCGCAGATGGGGAGTGCGAGCCCCTGTCGCGGGGTACCCGGCGATCTCGCACCAGGGGTCGGCAGGGCGGAGTGGGGCCGCCCGCCGACCCCTGGCATCACTGCCGCCCCTCCCCGGGAAGCCCGGGGAGGGGCGGAAAGCGGTTCAGCAGCCCCGCGCCGGTCAACAACCGGCGGATGGGCGGCCCGACGGAGACGATCCGAAGCCGCCCGCCGCGCTCCCTGGCCCGCGCCTCGGCCCGGCACAGGGCACGCAGGCCGGAGCAGTCGAAGAACTCGACCGACCGCAGATCGACCAGCACGTCCGGCCGCGCCGGCGCGGTCGCCGCGTCCAGGTGCTCCAGGAGGAACCCCACGGTGGCCAGGTCGATCTCGCCCGCGACCTCGACCACGGTGAACCCGCCGTCGGCCCGGGTGCGGGCGTGAGGGTTCGCCGCGGGTGGCTGCGTTGCGAGGTCCTCCGCATCCGGCGTCATGTCCGCTCCACCTCGGCAAGGGGCGCATTCGATCTCGGTAGTTACCCCGGCGCGCCGGGGAACATCCCCGACGCGCCGCGCACAAGATCTGATTCACCCGACCTGGTGAATTACGGGTCCAAGCCTTGACTTTCGTTCATGCTGGACCGCAAGCGCGGTCGCGGTGACTCGTGTCGCACCAGGGGAATCGGCGACTGCGGCGACAGGTGCACAGAGCGACGCGGAAGCGGTCGGAGGCGACCGTGGTGCCGTCCTCCAGCTCCACCTCCACGGGGCCCTCCACGAGCAGCGGGCCCCGGCGCTGCACCTTGATCCGCCGGGGTTCGTCAGACGGGGACTTCGGCACGGACGATCACCAGCTCTTCCTTGTCGTCGGTGGAGGCCAGCAGGCCCCGCTCCCGCAGCCAGCCCGCGCGCTCCCGCAGCACCGGACCGAACGCGATCCGGCGCCGCCGTGTCACGGCCGCCATCAGTCCGGCCGAGTGCAGATGGCCGAGTGTCCGGTCGGGCCCGCTGAGCGCGGAGTGGACCATCAGCAGGACACCGCCGGGGCGCAGCAGGGCAGGGGCCTCGCGGCAGATGCGGTCGAGGACCAACCGGCCGTCCCCGCCCGCGTCCCAGGCCCGGGCCGCCCCGGACGGCCGGGCGCCGCCGTCCGGCGTCGGCACGTAGGGCGGGTTGGAGAGGATCAGGTCGAAGCGCTGGCCGCGCACCGGCGCGAACAGGTTCCCCTGCCGGATCCGCAGCGGCAGTCCGGCCAGCCGGGCGTTCGCGCGTGCCGCGCACACCGCGCGCCACGACACGTCCACCGCCGTCACATGCGTACCGCGCCGGGCGGCCTCGAGTGCCAGCACGCCGGATCCGGTGCCCACGTCGAGGACGCGCGCACCCGGGGTGAGCGGCTCCTCGGACAGGGCTCCGGTCAGCAGGTCGGTGTCCTCCTGCGGGGCGTACACACCAGGTGGGGCCAGAGGGTTCACCCGCCTCAAGTACCCGGGCGTTCAGGAAATATGGGAGATTTCAGAAAGAACGGGCGTCCTGAGTGACGATCGGCCCGCTTGCCAGGCGCTCAGCAGACGGGCGGCGAGGCGGTCCTCGAGGTGGCCGGTGGCGTCGATGCCGAACACGACGTCGGGGGCCAGGTGCGGCTGCTCGGCCAGCAGACCGCCGATGACATCGTGGCGTACGACCTGTTCGTGTACGGCGTCGGCCTCGACGTGCTCGTCGTAGAAGTGCTCGGCGGCCGGCCCCGCCCCGGTGCGGCGCATCGCCTCGGCGAGCCGCCGGGAGCCGGGCGAGGAGGTGATCTCGACCGCGGCGAAGTGGCCGACCAGGGCGCCCCGCAGAGCGCGGTGCAGGCCGAAGAGGGACATCAGGTTGACGGTGGCGAGCACCTCGGCGGTCGCCGCGTCCAGGTAGCGGCCGTACGTCGTGTCCAGGCCGAGGTCCGTCATCAGGTCCGCGAACAGGCGCGCGTGCAGCCGATCGGGGCGGCCGCCGCCGTACTCGTCGAACTCCACCGCCGCCATGGCCGCCTTGGCCCGGCCGGCGAGCCGCGGCAGCACCCAGGCGTGCGGGTCGGCCTCCTTGAGGTGGTAGAGCGAGCGCTGGGCGGCGTACTCGCGCAGCTGCCACAACTCGCCCTCGGCGCACAGGAAATGGGTGACGCCGGTGCCGCCGACGGGCTCCACGAGCAGTTCGGCGAGCGCGTCGTCGACGGTGTCGTGGACCGGGGTGTCCGCCCGCAGCGCGATCAGGAAGCGGTGCTCCAGCGCCGCCCGGGTGCGCAGCAGGTCCGGGTCCCACTCGTGGTCCGCGGCCACGCCCGCGAAACCGCGGTAGTGCAGCTCGTAGCAGAGGTACAGGGCGAGCTGGAGATCGTCTCCGTACGCGTCCGCGCCCGCGACGACCTCGGGACGCGGAAGCGGGCCGGCACCGAGGAGGCGGCCCTTCACGGCGGCCGAGATCGGGCCCCGCGGGGAGGGGAGCCGCGGGCCCTCGTGGTCGTGCGTCATGGGTGCCGGGTACCCGGGCGGCGCTGGGTCACCCCCCCGGGCGGTTTTCCCAGGTCCGCCGCCTGCTCGCCGCCCGGCCGGGGCCCCGCGGGGGTCACTCGCCCTCGGACTCCTCCTGGGCGCGCGTGTTCGGGGTGATCGCGTCGGCGGCCTCGCCCTTGCGCCGCCGTTCGCCGGCCGGGTCCCCGGGGCGGCGCTCGGCGTCCTCGATCTCGCGCAGGACTTCGTCCAGGGCGGTTCGCGGCTCTTCCTCGGCGTGCTTCCTGTCGTCGGACACGGGGGCTCCTTCCTCCGTTCAGTTCGTCGCGGTCGCGATGTGCAGCGGCACCGGATCCGGGGCCGAGGGGGCTTCGTTGAGGCGGTTGACCTCCGCCCACCAGGACGCGCCGTCCTCGATGTGGCGCAGCAGGACGCCTTCGCGGATCGCCCACGGGCAGATCGTGACCGCCTTCAGGCCGGTCAGCTTCATCGCGGTGTGGGCGACGACCGCGCCGGCCAGGCTCTGCTCGGCGCGCGGCGCGGAGATACCGGGCAGCCGGGCGCGTTCGGCGGCCGGCAGGGCGGCCAGGCGGTCGATCGCCGCGCGCAGATCGCAGCGTTCCAACTGCCGCTGCACGAACGGGCCGTGGCGACCGGCTGCCGCCCCGCACAACCGCCCCAGCTGCTGGAACGTGCGCGAGGTGACCACCGCCGTACGCGGTCCCTCCCAGCGGATCCGGGCGGCGACGTCCCGCAGTTGGTGTCGGACCTTCCGCCGCAGCGCCCGCATCTGGTCCGTCGCGGGCGGGTCCACGCCCTGGAGGAACTCATGGGTCAGCCGTGCCGCACCGAGCGGCAGCGAGGCGACGAAGTCCGGCAACCGGCCGCGCCCGAAGGCCACTTCGAGCGAGCCGCCGCCGATGTCCATCAGGGCGAGCGGTCCCGAGCGCCAGCCCATCCAGCGCCGCGCCCCGAGGAAGGTGAGCTCGGCCTCGACCTCACCGGGCAGCGTGCACAGGGCCACCCCGGTCCGGGTCCGGACCGCGCGCAGCACCTCGAGACGGTTCGGGGCCCCGCGCACCACGGCGGTGGCGAAGGCCAGCGGACCGGCCGCCCCCCACCGCGTCGCGGTCCGGCTCGCCTCGGCGACCGCATCGACGAGCCGGTCGACGTCCTCCTCGGGAATGTTGCAGCCCGGCTTCACGTGCTCGGACAGCCGCAGCCGCCACTTGGCCGTGTGGACCGGCAGCGGCACCCCGTCCTCCGCGTCCGCCACCACGAGCCGGACCGTGTTCGACCCCACATCCACCACGCTGATTCGCATGGGCCCGTGGGTACCCACTTCCGGGCACATCGACCCCTCAGCCGCCGCGCCAGGGCCTCAGCCGCGGCCACCAGCCCGGCACCGCCTGCCGGTAACGGGTGTAGTCGGCACCGAACCGGCGGGTCAGCGCGGGCTCCTCGTACCACTTCGCGAAGGCCCACATCGCCGACCCGGCGCAGGCGGCGTACCCGAACAGGACCGGCCGGGCGAGCAGCAGGCCCTGACCCGCGATCGCCGCGACCACGGCGACGTACATCGGGTTGCGCACATACCGGTAGAGCCCGCCCACCACCAGGTGTTCGGGCGGCGCGACCGGCGCCGGGGTGCCCAGCCCCTCGACCACGAACCGCACATAGGCCGACAGCAGGACGACGGCCCCGGCGGCCAGCGGGACCAGACCGAGCGCGCGCAACGGTGGCCACCAGTCCCCGGCCCGCCATCCGGTCAGCCACCACGGCAGCAGGACGACCACGCTGCCGGGCGCGACGAGCAGGAAGACCGTGGTGCCGAGTGCCGCCGCCTCCTTGCGCATACGGCCACCATGGCAGCGCAGAGGGGCCGCCGTCTCCCTGCGGACGGCGGCCCCTCGGACCAGGTGCGGCTCAGGCCGGAATGATCACACGCGTAGGACTCGCGGCGATCACATGTGGACGACCGGTGCGGCCTCCGGGTCCTGCTCCGGCACCCCGCGGCGGAAGAGCAGGAAGGCGATCACCGCGCCCGCGGCGAACAGGCCCGCCGACCACCAGAAGGCGGTGGTGTAGCTCTCGATCGTCGCCTGCGCCTGGACCAGCTTGTTCCTGGCGTCCTTGCCGGCCAGGTAGTCGGTCGCGGCGCTCGCGGCGAGGGTGTTCAACAGCGCCGTACCGATCGAACCGCCCACCTGCTGCATGGCGTTGACCGTGGCGGAGGCGACGCCCGCGTCCTCGGCCGCCACCCCGCCGGTGGCCAGCTGCATGGCCGCCGGCATCACGAGGCCGAGGCCGACACCGGTCACGATCAGCTGCGGCAGCACCGCGCTCGCGTAGCTGGAGCCGACGCCGATCCCGGTCAGCCAGGCCATGCCGGCCGCGGAGATCGCGAAGCCCAGCGGGACGACGACCTTCGGCCCGATCCTCGGCACCAGGACCGTGGTGCCGACCTGTGCCGCCACCATCAGCGCACCGACCATCGGCAGGAAGGCCACACCGGTCTTGGTGGGGCTGAAGCCGAGGTTGAGCTGCAGGTAGTAGGTGAGGAAGAGGAACACGCCGAACATGCCGCCGCCGGAGATCAGCACGGCCAGGAAGGAGGCCGCCCGGTTGCGGTCCAGCAGGATGCGCAGCGGCAGCAGCGGGTGCGCGGCCTTGGTCTGCCACCAGGCGAAGGCCGCCAGGAGCACGCCGCCCGCGATCAGGAAGCCCCAGGTCAGGGCCGAATTCCAGTCGTGCGTCTCGGCGTTGGAGAAGCCGTAGACGAGGGAGAACAGACCGGCGGCGACGAGCAGCGTGCCCGGCACGTCCAGCTTGGAGTTCTCGGCGTCGCGGTGGTTCGTCAGCAGGAGCCAGCCGCCCGCGAAGGCGACGAAGGCGATGGCGACGTTGACGTACAGCGTCCAGCGCCAGTCGAACGCGTCGGTCAGCACGCCGCCGAGCAGCAGGCCCACCGCACCGCCGGCACCGGCGATGGCGCCGTAGACGCTGAACGCCTTGGCGCGTTCCTTGGCGTCGGTGAACGTCGTGTTCAGCAGCGACAGCGCGGCCGGTGCGAGCAGCGCGCCGAAGGCACCCTGCAGGGCGCGCGCGGTGACCAGCATGCCGAATCCGTTCGCGGCACCGCCGAGTGCGGAGACGCCGGCGAAGCCGACGACACCGACGAGGAAGGCCGTCTTGCGGCCGAAGAGGTCGGCTATCCGGCCGCCGAGCAGCAGCAGGGACGCGAAGGCCAGCGCGTAGGCCGTGACGATCCACTGCCGGTTGCCGTCGGAGAAGCCGAGGTCGGCCTGGGCCGAGGGCAGGGCGATGTTCACGATGGTGGCGTCCAGGACCACCATCAGCTGCGCGACGGCGACGACCGCGAGGATCCACCATCGCTTCGACGAGGCGGCGGGCGCTGCCTCGACGGCACCCTTGGAGGTGCTGTCGGTGAGGGTCTTCTGTGACATGCGAGAACCACTCCAGGGAAGTCGTTCGGGGCTGTGGAACGACGAAACCAGGAACGAAACGGTTTCGTACACCTGCAGACTAGACCCTCCGTGAGCGAAACGGCAACGTTTCGCTTGATGTGGTGTCCGTCTCTTATTCCTTGACTGGAATATAACCACTGAGGCATATTGAACCCATGTCCGACGCCGCGCTCTGGACCGCTCTCGCCGAGCCGCACCGGCGGGCCATCGTCGCGCTGCTCCTGGAGCGGCCGCGGCCCGTGGGGGAGATCGTGCAGGCGTGCGGTCTGAGTCAGCCGAGCACCTCCAAGCATCTGAAGGTGCTGCGGGAGGCGGGTCTGGTCCGGGTCCGGCAGGACGCGCAGCGCCGCGTCTACGCCCTCGACCCGGCCCCGATCGCCGAGCTCGACGCTTGGCTCGCCCCGTACCGCAGGCTGTGGAACCGCAGCCTGGACGCGCTGGGCCGCCGCCTCGACGAGACGGCGCCGGACGATCCCGAGGAACCCGCCCCGAAGGACTGATCCACCATGGCCGCTGATCTCACCGGCACCTATCTGACCCTGGACGACGGTCGCCCGGCCGTCCGCTTCAGCCGTACCTACGACCATCCCGTCGAGCGCGTGTGGCAGTTCGTGACCGACGCCGACGAACTCGCCCAGTGGTTCCCCTCCCGCGCCGAGATCGACCTGCGGCCCGGCGGTGCGATCGTCTTCAGCGGCGATCCGAACATGCCGGAGTCGACGGGACGGGTGATCGCCGTCGACGAGCCGCGGCACCTGTCCTTCAGCTGGGGCGGCGACGAGCTCCACTTCGATCTCGAGGCGCTCGACGAGAAGCGGACCCGCTTCACCCTCACCAATGTCCTCGAGGAGCAGAACACCGCGGCCCGCAACGGCGCCGGCTGGGAGGTCTGCCTGGCCGCCCTCGACGCGAAGGCCCGAGGGGAGGGCTTCGAGGGGCCGCACGCCGGTGCCGAGGCGCCCTGGAAGGAGATCTACCAGGCGTACATCGACGCCGGGATCCCCTCCGGGGCGCCCGTCCCCGGCATGGACTGAGTCACGCCATCTGCCGACGCACCAGCTCGTGCAGCCGCCCGTTCGTGTCCGCGAGCAGCTGTGCGGGCGGGCCCTGCTGGGCGACCTTGCCGTCCTCCATGACGATGACGCGGTCGGCGTCCAGGACCGTCGAGAGGCGGTGGGCGATGACGATGCGGGTGGCGTTGAGGGCCTTGGTGGACTCGATCACCGTGCGCTGTGTCTCGTTGTCGAGGGCGCTGGTCGCCTCGTCGAAGAAGAGGATCCGCGGCCGGCGGATCAACGCCTGGGCGATCATGAGGCGTTGACGCTGGCCGCCGGAGACGGCACCGCTGCCCTGGACGATCGTGTGCAGGCCCATGGGCATCCGCTTGATGTCCTCGGCGAGCCCTGCCATCTCGGCGGCCGCCATCGCCTCCTCCGGGGTGTACGGCTCGGTGCCGCAGATGACGTCCAGGATGGAGCCGGTGAACGGCTGCGCGTGCTGCAGCACGACACCGCACTGGCGGCGTACGGCCGACTGGTCGAGGGCGGCCAGGTCCTGGCCGTCGTACAGGACGCTGCCCGAGACCGCCTTGTCGAAGCCGATCAGCAGCCTGAGCAGCGTGGACTTGCCGCAGCCGCTGGGGCCGACGATCGCCACGAACTCGCCCGGGCGGATGTCGAACGACACGTCGTCCAGGACCAGGGGACCGTCCTCCGAGTACCGGAAGGACAGCCGCCGGGCCTCGATCGCACCGGACAGCGGGCCCGGCCGGGTGCTCGCCGTGCGTACCTCCGGCGTGGCCTCCAGCACCGGCTTGATCTCCTCGAACAGCGGCAGCGCCGCGACAGCCGACACGAACGCGCCGGTCAGCGAGGTGACCGAGGTCAGCAGCATCGTCACCGAGGTGTTGAAGGTGAGGAACGCGGCCGCCGACATCACCCCGCGCGCCGGGCCCGCAAGGAGCATGAACATCAGGAGCGTGCACAGGGGCAGGTACACCGCACCCATGACGGTCGTGAGGTTCTTGATGCGGCCGACCTTCTGCTGCAGTTCCCGGCTGCGCGCGAACTCCGAGGCCCAGGCCGCGTACGCGTAGTTCTCGGCCGCCGCCACCCTGAGCTTCGGCAGGCCGCGCAGGGTCTGGAAGGCCTGGTTGTTCAGCTTGTTGTTGAGCACGACCAGCTTGCGCTGCCAGCGCACCTGCCACAGCCCGAGCGCCAGGAAGGCACCTGCGATGACGACGAGCATGCCGATGGCCGCGAGAGCCATCGAGGGGCTGTACCAGAAGAGCAGGCCCAGGTTCATCGCGCCGACGGTCACCGACTGGGCGACGACGGGCCCGACTCCGGCCATCAGCCGGCGAATCGAGCTGATGCCCATGGCCGCGCTGGCGAGTTCGCCGGTGGAGCGCTCGGTGAAGAACTTGGTCGGAAGCCTCAACAGCCGGTCCCAGACGGCCGGTTGGAGCGTGGCTTCGATCCGGCCCTCCAGCCGGAGGATGGTGAGGTTCTCCAGCAGCATGAAGGCCGCCGCCACGATGCTGGTGAGCATCACGGCCAGACAGACCTGGGCGATCAGCCCCGTCTGCGCCTTCGGGACGAACTCACCCAGCACCTTGCCGGTCGCGATGGGCACGAGCGCACCGATCGCGACCGTCACCAGGCCGCTGATCAGCAGGCTGCTGAGATCGCCGCCGGTTCCCTGCATGCTGAACCGCAGCAGCCGCAGCGGGCTCAACGTCCGTTCGGGCAGCGGTCGGTAGAACATCACCGCGCGCGGCTCGAACTCCTCCGCGTTGGCCTTCTCGATCGGCGTCTCGCGCCCGGTCGCCGGATGCACGGCCACATATCCGCCCCGCCGCCACAGCAGCGCGACCGGCGCACCCGACAGAGCCCGGTGGCCGACCAGGGGGCCGATGTTGTCCCGCCACCAGCGGCCGTCGAGGCGTACGGCCCGGGTGCGGACGCGGGAGGCGATGGCCACCAGCTCCACCGGGTCGAGACGGTCGCTCTCGGTGCCGCTCTGCGCGGGCTCCGCCAGCGTGATCCCGGCCGCCTCGGCGACCAGCCTGCACGCGGCGTACGAGGCGTCCGCGTCGGCGGCCGTGGTGCTCTTCGAGGAGGACTTGCCGATGGAGGCCAGCAGCGTGCGGTCGGCCTGGGCACGGACCGCCTCACCCGCCTTGATACCCGCGGCGGTTCGCGTCTCGTGGGTGCGCTCCAGCTGCTCGATCCAGCGGTCCAGCGTGGTCAGCAGCCGGTACTGCTGGTCGACCATGCTCTGCCAGACCGCCGGGTCCATCAGCAGGTCGGCGGCCGCCTCGGCGCCGTAGAGCGAGCCGTACTGCACGCTGCCCGGCGGCACCTGCATCCAGAAGACATCGTCGTCGGTGACCTCGGCGGACCGCTCGGTCGCCATCGGCGCCTGGAAGAGGATGGACATGCTGCGGCCGACGCCGAGAGCGAGGGCGTACTCCAGGGGGCTCGTCGTCGGCGGGACGTACTGCGCGTTGCCGTACTCGTCGTAGGACCAGGTCTGGGTGTCGGCGGTCTGGTACAGCTCGCGCAGGCCGATGCGGTGCACGACGCAGTCGCGCAACGGGCGGGCCACCAGCGTGTGTTGGGGGCCGGGGACGGGTCCGAGGATCAGCGTGCCCGCCTCCAGCCGGCCGAGGTGGTGCCAGTGGCCCTGCTGTGCGGCGTCCACCGCGAACAGGTCCAGGCTGCCGGCCGCGACCAGCCACAGCACCTGCGGGCCCTCCAGGTCGAGCCGGGTCAGGCCCGAGCAGTCGACGTAGGTGCCCATGGAGCCGAGGGCGCCGAGAACGAGGTCGCCTTCGTGTGCGGTCGTCATCTCATCGCTCCCTGACCAGCGCCGCGTACGCGCCGCCGCGCGTCACCAGGTCCTCGTGCCGCCCGCGTTCCACGATCGTGCCGTGTTGCAGTACGACGATCTCGTCGCTGTCGCGCACGGTGCTGAGCCGGTGCGCGATCACCACGCAGGCACAGCCGCGCCTGCGGAGGTTGTCCATCACGACCTGCTCGGTCTCCGCGTCCAGCGCGCTCGTCACCTCGTCCAGGACGAGGATGCTGGGCCTGCGCACCAACGCCCGTGCGATCTCCAGGCGTTGGCGCTGCCCGCCGGAGAAGTTACGGCCGTCCTGCTCGACCTTGCTCTGGATGCCACCGGGGCGGCGCATCACGACGTCGTACAGCGCCGCGTCCCGCAGCGCGTCGACCACGGCGTCGTCCGGGATCGACGGGTCCCACAGCGCCACGTTGTCGCGCACCGAGCCCTCGAAGAGGAAGACCTCCTGGTCGACGAAGGAGACCGAGGCGGCGAGGGCGCCGCGCGGGATGTCGTCCAGGCGCTGGTCGTCGATGCGGATCACGCCCTCCCAGGGCGTGTACAGGCCCGAGATCAGACGGGAGACCGTCGACTTGCCGCTGCCGGAGCCGCCGACCAACGCCACCTGCTGGCCGGGGCCGACGGTCAGGTCGAACCCGGTGAGCAGCGGCTTGTCGAGCGGGTTGTAGCCGAAGGTGATGTTCTGCAGTTCGACGTGGCCGTGCAGGCGACGCGTGGAGTCGCCAGCGCCGGGGCGGCCGTAGAGCGGGTCGGCCTGGAAGTTCTCGACGTCCTTGAGGCGGGCCACGTCGGCGGCGAAGTCCTGGATGCGGCCCGCGACGCCGTTGAGGCGGGTGATGGGTGCGGTGAAGCGGGTGACCAGGGACTGGAAGGCGACCAGCAGGCCCACCGAGATGCCGCCCTCGACCGCGCGCATGCCGCCGATCCACAGGATCACCGCGCTGTTCAGCGAGGCGAGTGTCGGCGCGACCACGCCCAGCCAGGCGCTCGGCACACCGAGGCGCTGCTGCTCCTCCAGGGTGGTGGCGTGCTGTCCGGCCCACTTGCGGAAGTAGCCGTCCTCGCCGCCGGTCGCCTTCATCGTCTCGATCAACTGCAGGCCGGTGTAGGCCGTGTTGGTGAGGCGGGCGCTGTCGGCGCGCAGCTTCGCCGTCCGGGTGGCGCGCAGCCGGATGACCACACGCATGGCGACGATGTTCAGCAGCGCGACGCCGATGCCGACGAACGTGAGCTGCGGGTCGTAGGTGTAGAGCAGGACGGCGTAGAGGACGACGACCACGGTGTCCACGCCAGCCGCCGCGAGATCGCGGGCGAGGGTCTCGGCCACGGCGTCGTTCGACTGGAGGCGCTGCACCAGGTCGGCCGGGCTGCGCTGGGCGAAGAACGTCACCGGCAGCCGCAGCAGATGCCGTAGGAAGCGGGCACTGGAGAGGGTGGAGGAGATGATGCGCCCGCGCAGCAGGTTCGCCTGCTGCAGCCAGGTCAGCAGGACCGTGAGCAGCACGCACGCGCCCATCGACGCGAACAGCACGGCGAGCAGCGAGGTCTGCCCGCCGATCAGGAACTCGTCGATGTACGTCCGGCTGAGCGCGGGCACCGCCGCGCCGACCGCGACCAGCAGCAGGCTCGCCAGCACCGCGGCGGGCATGGTGCCCGCGGTGCCGCGCAGCCGGGCCGGCATCGCGCCCAGGATCCCGGGCCGGCGACCGCCCTTGGTGAAACCGTCGCCGGGCTCCATCACCAGCACGACACCGGTGAAGCTGCCGTCGAAGTCCTCCATCGGCACGAAGCGGCGGCCCTTGCCGGGGTCGTTGATGTACACGCCGCGGCGGCCGAAGCGGCGCCCCATGCCGTCGTAGACGACGTAGTGGTTGAACTCCCAGAACAGGACGGCCGGCGTCTTCACCTCCGCCAGGGCGGCCGTGTCCATCTGCATGCCCTTGGCCGTGAGGCCGTAACTGCGCGCCGCCTTCAGCAGGTTGCTGGCGCGCGAGCCGTCGCGGGAGACGCCGCAGGCGATGCGCAGCTCCTCCAGCGGGACGTGCTTGCCGTAGTGGCCCAGCACCATCGCGAGCGAGGCGGCGCCGCACTCGACGGCCTCCATCTGCAGGACGGTCGGGGTGCGGACGGTCTTCGCCCTGCCCTTGGGGACGGGGCGCTTGGGCGGAGCGGCGCGGCGCCTGCTCCGCGTCTCCTGTGCGGTGCTCACGGCAGCAGCCAATCGACGGGACGCTGATCGGCCAGCCGGATCGAACCCGAGGCCAGGGTCATGGAGGTGAGAGCGAACGGCGGCCCGTCCTTGGACGACCACTTGTAGCCGCTCTTCGTGCCCGACGACTTGTCCAGCTTCACCAGTACGGCCACCGGGCGGCCCTTCTTGGAGAACTGCTCGCCCAGCTGGCTGTCCCCGAGGAACGCGGCGATCTCCTGGGCCGACTGCGCCGAGCGGTCCACCGACTTCACATGGCCGCGCAGCACGCCGTACGTCTGGGTCGGCACCGACGAGACGGTCAGGTCCACGGTGGCGTCGGCGGGGATGGAGGCCGCGTTCTCGGCGGGGACGTAGACGGTGGCGTACAGCGGGTCGGAGGCCTTGGCGACCTTCTCCACGGCCGCGACGTTCGCGCCGGTCTGGATGATCTGCCCGATGGTGGCGGCGAGTCCGGTGATCCGGCCCGCGGCGACGGTGCGGACCACGGTGTCGCCCTGGGTCGTACGGACCTTCAGGACCGGGGAGTTGGCCGGCAGCCGCTGGCCCTGCTCGGCCAGCACCGCGGTGACCTGGCCCGCGACCGGGCTCTGCAGGATGTAACTGCCCTCACCGTGCGTGAGGATGGCGGGCGCGGAGACCGTGGAGGTCACCGAGCCGGTCACCGCCCACACGGAGGCGGCTGCCATCGCGACCACCGTCACGGACAGCACGAGCCAGCCCTGGGGGCGGGCGAAGCGCACCGGAAGGTCGAGCTCCTCCGGCGACTGGAGCTTGGCGAGGGCCTGTTGGCGGAACTGCACGGAACTTTCCCTCACCTGAAAACGAGAGAGGACCGGCTCGCGCGAGCCGGCTGGTTTACGACAACCGAAGGCCCCGGAGCCAGGAAGCGGCTCCGGGACTCAACGATCACAAAAGGTGCGATCAGAGACCGGCGACCAGGTTCGTGACCGGGGCGGTGTTCAGGCCGGTGACACCCTCGACCAGGCTGACGCCGGTGTCGACGAGGCCGGAAACGGGGGCAACGCCGTCCAGCGCACCGGTGACGGTGTTGACAGCGTTGACCGACAGGCCGCCGGAGACGTTGTCGAGCTCAGCGTCCGAGATCTCAA
Organism: Streptomyces sp. NPDC047043; assembly: GCF_040644055.1. Classification (NCBI taxonomy): domain Bacteria; kingdom Bacillati; phylum Actinomycetota; class Actinomycetes; order Kitasatosporales; family Streptomycetaceae; genus Streptomyces; species Streptomyces sp. NPDC047043. The sequence continues at coordinate 41,742 of NZ_JBEYVO010000029.1, read as the reverse complement.
CGGTCTCAACACGGGGGGTGGAGTTCATGATGGAACTTCCCTTCGTATGGGTATTTCACAAGGGGGAGCGGCTTCCCCTCTGGGGACAGAGCGACGGCCGCGGCCGCAGGCGCCGGGCGCCTGTTTCCAGGAACCCTTCACGGCCCCTGCGGTGCGATGGATCAAAGCACGCGGCAGGTACGCGCTTCCAATCAACCAACCGTCTCACCAGGCAACTTGAGCCCCAGGGGTACCCATCCGTGCAGGCTTGCGCACGGCTCGATGGCGAGTTCTTCACATGCGTCACGGCATCGGCTCGTCCGATGGCTTGCTGATCGCTCGGCGAATCCGACACTCCCGCACCAATGTCGTGATGGCGGCGGCGAGCCTGTGCAGAACCTCCGCGCGCGGTGACTTCGTTGCGTATTCAATGTGCAGATTCTCTGGAGCCGGGATTCAAGCCGGAGTTCAGAACGGACCGTTGCTGACCGACTGCGGACCGTGTCAGCCCAGAAGTGCGTAGACCGTGCCGGCGCGTGCGGCGATTTCGCCCGAATCGGCGTCGGTCATCGTGATGTCCGCAAATGCCATACGGCGGCCCAGCTTGGTGAGCACCGCTTCGATCAGGACATCCGAACCGGTCACCGCGCGCTGGAACGACGTGGACTGCTGAACCGTCGTCATGGGCCCGTAGCCGCCGCGCGCCGCCGATACCGCGATCACGGTGGCCGTGTCGGCGGCGGCCATCAGCGCCTGCCCGGACAGGGCGCCGCCCTCCCGGGAGAGCCGGTCCGACCAGGGAAGACGCAGCGTCGCGCGGTCGTCGCCCACCGCCTCGACGCGCAGGCCCAGTTCGAGGACCCAAGGGGCGAAGTTGGCGGAGAGGATCTTGTCGGCTTCGGCGGTGGTCATCGTCATATGGGTGATTGTTCCCCGCCGCGGTTCGTCAGACGCGGGTCATGGCCGATTCGCCATCTGGCAAAGCGAGTTGGCAAACGGAATTGAACGCACCGTGCGGCCCGTGCGTACCAACAGCCATCCAGGCGCCCAGAACAGAACAGCTGCCGAACGGCGGCACAGACTCCGGTCCCCCCAGGAGGTCGAGAAGTTTGAGTCACAAGCGAATTCCGAAGCGCAAGGCCGCTATCGCGGCGGGCAGCGTCGTGGCGCTCGGCGCAGCCGCAATCCTGCTGCCGAACGCCAACGCTTCGCAGGACGGCTCGTCGACCGACGCCGCCCCCAAGACCCTGAAGGCGACCGACGCCTCGGATCTCGCCGCGCAGCTCCAGGACCTGCTCGGCCAGGCCTTCGCCGGTTCCTACTACGACTCCGACAGCCAGCAGCTGGTCGTCAACGTCATATCCGGCGACAACAACAACGTCATCGTGCAGGCGAAGAAGGCGGGCGCGAAGGTCCGCGAGGTCGCCAACAGCCTGGCCAGCCTGAAGGCGGGCGCGAAGACCCTGGCCGCCAAGGCGACCATCCCGGGCACGGCCTGGGCCATCGACCCCAAGACGAACAAGCTCCAGGTGACGGCCGACTCCACGGTCACCGGCGCCAACTGGGACCAACTGACGTCGACGGTCGACAGCCTCGGCTCGAACATGGCGACGGTGAAGAAGTCCTCCGGCACCTTCAAGACCTTCGTGTCGGGCGGCGACGCCATCTTCGCCCAGGCGGAGGGCGGCACGGTCCGCTGCTCCCTCGGCTTCAACGTCACCGCCAGCGACGGCTCCCCGGCCTTCCTGACCGCCGGTCACTGCGGTGTGGCCGCCAAGCAGTGGTCCGACTCCGAGACGGGGCAGCCGATCGCCACCGTCGACCAGGCCACCTTCCCCGGCGACGGCGACTTCTCGCTGGTGAAGTATGACGACCCCGCCACGCAGGCCCCGAGCGAAGTCAACACCGGCGACGGCCAGACCGTGCAGATCACCCAGGCCGCGGAGGCCACGGTCGGCGAGCAGGTCTTCCGGATGGGCAGCACCACCGGTCTGCACGACGGCCAGGTCACCGGCCTGGACGCCACGGTCAACTTCCAGAGCGAGACCGACCCCAACGGCGTCGACACCGTCACCGGGCTCATCCAGACCAACGTCTGCGCGGAGGCCGGCGACAGTGGCGGTTCGCTGTTCACGCAGGACGGCGGCGCGGTCGGCCTCACCTCCGGCGGCAGCGGCGACTGCACCAGCGGCGGCGAGACCTTCTTCCAGCCGGTGACCACGGCCCTGCAGGCCACGGGCGCGACGCTCGGCGACGCGGGCGCGGGTGCGGGCGACGCGGGTGCGGGCGCGGGTGACGAGGGCGGCGCGGTCGACCCGTCGGCCTCGGCGACCGACGGTGCCGGCGCCGGCGACCAGGCCGGCGGTGACGCGGTGGGCGGCGGCGACGAGGCCGGCACCGCCGACCCGTCCGCGACGGCCGGCGACCAGAGCGGTGCCGGTGACCAGTCCGGCGCCGGTGTCGGCGACGACCAGTCCGGAGCGGGCACGGGCGACCAGGCGGGCAACGGCGCGGACGACGGTTCGCTCACCGAGACCCACTGATCGGCCCAACCAGCGGTTCCGGTCGACAGTGGACGGTCCGGCCCTCCGGCGGGAGGGCCGGACCGTGTCGTGTCCGGGGCCGTACGCGCCTGACGCTCACCCGTCTGCATGCGCCCTGAGCAGCAGCAACGCCACGTCGTCCAGGCGTTCCCGGGCGGCCGGGCTGTGCCGTACGAGATGGTCGGCGAGCTCGTCCAGGGGCAGCTCCCCGGCTTCCGTGAGCCGTTGTCCGAGGTCGGCGAGCGCGTCCTCGATGTCGACGCCGGGGGACTCGATCAACCCGTCGGTGTACAGGGCGAGTACCGAACCCGGCGCGAGGTCGACCTCCGTCGTCGGGTAGACGGCCGAGCCGTCGATGCCCAGCAGCGGACCGCCGGCCAGGTCGAGCACCCGCACCTTTCCGTCGGGGCGGCGCAGCAGCGGCGGCGGGTGCCCCGCCCGGGCCATCACGGCCCGCCCGCGTGCCGGATCCAGCCGCAGATACAGACAGCTGGCGAACAGGTCGGCGCCCAGGTCGATCAGCAGCCGGTTGGTGCTGCGCATGACCTCCTCGGGCGGCTGTCCGACGGTCGTGTACGCGCGCACGGCCGTGCGGAGCTGTCCCATCAGCCCGGCCGCGGTCACGTTGTGGCCCTGTACGTCCCCGATCACCGCCGCCGCCACGCCCTGCAACGGCACCAGGTCGTAGAAGTCGCCGCCGATGTCCATGCCCTGTGTGGCGGGCAGATAGCGGGAGGCCACGTCGATGCCGGGCAGCGGCGCCAGTGAGTGCGGCAGCAGGGCCTCCTGCAGACCGTGCGCCAGCCGGTGCTTGGCGTCGTAGAGCAGGGCCCGCTCCAGAGCCTGCGCGATCAGCCCGCCGAGGCTGGTCAGCACCGCCCGCTCGTCCGCCGGGAACGGATGCGGTTCGGCGTAGGCGAGCACACAGGTGCCCACCGGCCGCCCGGAGGCGATCAGCGGCAGATAGGCCCAGGCCGCGAAGCCGTCCGGGGTGGCGAGCCGCGACGGATAGAGCCGCTCCAGCTCCTGCCGGGAGTCGAAGAACGCCGGCACCCCGGTGTTCAGGGCGTGTGTGCCGGGGGTCGGTTCGGCCAGCGGCAGCCCGTCGAACCGCTCCACCACTTGCGCGTCCGGATAACCGCGGTGCCCCAGCACGTGCAGCCGCCCCGCCCGCGACCCGAGCACGACCAGCGCCTGGCTGCCCACGGCCGGGGCGATCTCGTCCGCGACCAGCTGCACCACGTCCTGCACCCCCACCGCCTCGGTCAGCGCACCGGCCAGCGTCAGCACCTGCGAGATGGTGACCAGACGGGACGGGGCGTCGTGGGACTGCGGCGCGGCCCGGTGCATCTCCGCCACCGCCCGCGCCCTGGTCACCCGGACGCTCAGCCCGGTCGTGCTCGGATACAGCCGGAACGACAGCCAGTCGCCGGGCGGGCGCAGCGCCACGAACGACGTCGTCTGCTGACTGAGCAGCGCGGCCCGGTAACGGTCCTCGTACACCGGGTCGTTGAGCCACGGCACCGACGCCCACAGCTGGGTGCCGAGCAGCTTGTTGACCGGGGCGCCGATCAGTTCGGCCGCGGCCGCGTTGGCGAAGCTGATCCGGCCGTGCAGATCCAGCGAGCACAGCCCGTACGGCAGCCGCGCCACCATCCGCGCCGCCTCCACCGTGCCGAGTGTGCCGGCCACCCCGCCCATCGTCGGTGCCGCGAGCAGATCGGGCTCCGGGAGCAGCGGACGGCTCTCCTCGAGGGCGCGCTCCAGCCGCAGCGCAAGCCGGTCGCAGGCCGCGGTGAGATGCTCCCGCTCCCGGTCGGACAGCTCCGGCGGATGGGATCCGGGCCAGGTCACGAAGACCGCGCCGTACGCCGTCGAGGCGGTCGCCACCGGCACCGCGGCCAGCGCGAAGGGATACGGCAGCACCACGGCGATCCGCGGATAGCGGGCCGCCATGTCCTCCTCGCCGCCCACCCACACCAGCTGCCGCTCCCGCACCGCCTCGGCGACCGGGATCGGCGCGCTCAGCCCCACCCGCTCCCAGGGCGCGGCGAAGGCCCGGGGCAGCCCCGCCATCACGGCCATCTCCAGTACGCGTTCGCCGGGCGCCAGCAGATACACCGCGCCGGAGTGCGCCTGGACCTCGTCCATCATGGAGGCCAGCGCCAGGGACAGCAGGGGGCGCCCCACCCGCGTCCTCGCGGCCGCCGGCGCCTGTGCGGACGTATGCCCGTCGGACACGCCGACCACCTCCTCGCACGGCCGGGCGAGGTGTCCTAAGGACCAAATCTGCCCCTTGGCGCTCGCTCCCGCACGGCGAGCGGTGACCGGGAGGGTGCCGACCGCTCCGTATCTGGGCACAGAAACGCCCGCGGCACGGTGAAGAGCCCTCGCGTACCCCCTCGGCGCCGACCCATGCCACCTCAGTCGATGCGCGCGGTGGCGTACGGGCGCCGCGCGTGCGCCCCCGCGCAACCTCGTGGCCGATTCTTCGCGCCCATGAACGGTCAGGGCCGCCAACAATGGGGCACGCGCTCAAGACCACACGGAACCGGCGTACGCGAGCTGAGGGGGAGGCGGCAGTGATCCGGGTGCTACTGGTGCACGACGAGTGTCTGGTGCGATCTGTGCTGGCGGAGTGGCTGCGACGAGAACCCGACCTGGGCGTGGACGACACCCCATGGCGCAACGCACTCGGCCGCGCACGGTCCTTACGGCCCGACGTCTGCGCGGCGGACATGGAGTGTGCGGACGCGTACGGCATCCCGCCGCTCGGCGAGCTGTGTCCGAGGATCCCTGATCCGGCGCCGCCCAGACTTCTCGTCCTTGCCAGTGCGAACAGGCCCGGCCTGCTGAAACGGGCGATCGAGGCGGGCGCGCTCGGCTACGTCGACAAGGAGGGCTCGCCCGAGCATCTGGTGCGCGGGATCCGGCGCGTCGCCCAGGGGGAACGTTTCGTCGACGACTCGCTGGGCTTCGGCTTCCTCAAGGCCGCCGAAATGCCGCTGACCCGGCGGGAGTTGAGTGTGTTGTCACTCGCCGCCGAGGGCGCGTCCGTCGCGGAGATCGCGGGAAGCCTGCACCTGTCCCACGGGACGGTGCGCAACTACATGGCGGCCATCACCCGCAAGACCGGGGCCCGCAACCGCATCGACGCGATCCGCATCTCGCAGGGTGAGGGCTGGCTCTGACGGCCCGGGCGACCAGCTGCCGACCAGATCCCGGTACAGCGGCGAGTCCTCCAGGAGCGCGTCGTGCGTTCCGTACGCCGTGCCGCGCCCGTCCATCACGAGCACCCGGTCCGCGCGCCGGGCCGAGCTGATGCGGTGGGCGACGACCACGAGGGTGCCGCCCGGCCGCCGCGCGAAGGCACGCTCGGCGCGTGCCTCGGCCTGCGGGTCCAGATGGCAGGTCGCCTCGTCGAGAAGGGCGAGCGGGGCGTACGACAGGTAGGCGCGGGCCAGCGCGATCAGCTGCCGTTCGCCCGTGGAGAGCGCCGCGGGATCGACCCGGGCGCCGGGCCCGCCGAGCGCCTCGACCAGCGGGCCGAGCCCGACCGCCTCGACCGCCGCGAGCAGCTCCGCCTCGGGCACGGGGTCCGCCCGGAGGTGGGCCAGGTTCTCGGCGACGGTGCCGGTGAAGACGTACGCCTCCTGCGGGATGAGCACGCGCCGCGCCGCGGCAGCAGCCGACGGCACGGGCTCCCCGCAGACCCGGATCGTTCCGCCACGGGGTTCCAGCAGCCCCGCGACCAGAGCGGTGAGCGTGGACTTGCCGATGCCGCTCGGGCCGACGACGGCCAGGTGGGTGCCGGGCGGGAGCTCGAGGTCGAGGTTCTCGAGGACGGGGGCGGCGGTGGGGCCGTAGGCGAAGGTGACGGAGGAGAGGGTGAGGGCGGGGGCGGGGATCGAGCGGTCGTGGTGGGCGGAGAGTGGCTGGAGCACATGGATTCCTTGGCGCTCGGGTTCTGCCGCATGACCTGTCTGCCGCCCGGGCGCGAGCCTCCGCAGGACCACCGTGAGTCGTGCGCCGCTGATACCCAGGCCGTGGACCAGGTTGCGCAGGGCCGGCAGGAGCGACTGGGTGACGTAGGCGAGGGCGCCGACCAGCGCGCCGGTGGTGACGCCGTGGGTCAGGAGCCAGGGGGCGGCGGCGAGCAGCAGCACGATCGGGAGCCGGCCGCCGATCGCGAGGGCCGCCACGCGCAGCACGCCCCAGCGGGCGAGGGAACGGGCGGCCCGCAGCTCGGCGTCGACGCGTTCCGCGGTGTCGTCGGCGATCCGTTCCTCGGCACCGGTCGCGGTGATGTCCCGCAGCCCCGGGCAGACGGCACCGAGCTGGTCGGCCAGCGCCTCGTCGGCGACCAGGAAGGCCTCCTGCCGGCGGGCGAGCGGCCGTAGCGTGGCGGCGAACAGCGCGACCCCGGCCAGGAGCGGGGGCCCGACGACGAGCAGGAGCAGCGGGGCGAGCGAGAACAGTCCCACGAGCGCGCCGACCGCGGTGAACACGAACGACCGGGAGACCATGACCAGCCCGGCGAAGGTGTCCCGGGCGATCTCCACCTGCTGGGTGAGCCCGGACAGCGCCCCGCCGTCGGCCTCCCGCACCCCGCGCTCGACGACCCGCCCGACGAGCCGGTCGCGAAGGGGTTCGACCAGTGCTGCCACGGCAGCGTAGACGCGGGCGGTCCCGTAGGCGCCCAGGAGGACCCCGAGCCCGGCCACCGCGAGCCAGCCGAGCCCGATGCCGGCCCGCCCGTGCAGAAACCCGGCGTCGAGGGCTCGCGCCGGGGCGTACCCGGTCAGAAAGGTCTGTCCCGTCTCCAGCACGGACCAGCCCGCGAGCCGCACCACGACCCGCCACCGCTCCCGGAGGAACCGGAGGCCACGCACGCACACCCCGCCGCCCACTCCGGGCACCGGCCCGTCACCGCCGAACGGACGGCCGTGCCGCACCCCGACCCGCTCCGCCACGTCCACGCCCTGCTTCGGAGGACTGGCGTCGCTCATGGGCACGCTCCGACCCTCGGCGCCGCCGGACCGTCGGCGATCCGCAGCACTTCCGGGTGCCGGTGGGCTGCCCGTACGGGGTTCCGACGGCTGCGGAGGGCGTGTCGGCGGGTCCGGACGGTCTGTGTCTGCGTCGGGTCTTCGCGCGGCGCTCGGCTGCCGGTGATCCGCCCCGGAGTCGGGTGCGGCCGCGCCGCCCGCACCCGGCCGTGCCGATGGACCCCGCCGGTCCACGTGCCCCGCATACGGTCATCGGGCACCGCCCGACAACCTCCAAGGCGCCGAAGTCCCACTCTCCGTACGTCGCCCCACCGCGAGCAGAGCCGCCGTCGGTGCACCCCGTCACTCATGCCCGCCCCCGCCCCCGAACACCGCCCGGTACTCGCCGATCCGCCACAACTCCCCGTGCGTGCCCACCGCCCGCACCCTCCCGCCGTCCAGCCATGCCACCGCGTCGGCCCGTGCCGCGGTGACCGCGCGGTGGGCGATGAGCAGCCGGGTGTTGTGCGATCCGTGGGCCAGGACGGCGTTTGTGATCTGGACCTCCGTCACCGTGTCGAGGCTGGAGAGGGCGTCGTCCAGGATGAGCAGGCGCCCGTCGTGGGCGAACGCCCTTGCCAGGCCGAGGCGTTGGGACTCTCCGCCGGAGCGGGGTGCGTCGGCGGTACGGGTGGCGTAGCCGGACGGGAGGCGTCGTACGAAGTCGTCGGCGCACGCGGTGCGGGCCGCCTCGCGGATGCGCGCGGGGGAGGGGGACGGGGATCCGAGGGCGATGGCGTCCTCCACGGTCGTGCCGAGCAGGGCCGGGCGTTCGAAGGCGTAGCCGACGGCTCGCCGCAGTTCGTCGTGGGGCAGGTCGCGCAGCGGGACGCCGTCCAGCAGGATCTCGCCCGCGTCCGGGTCCGCCAGGCGGCCGGCCAGCGCAGCGAGGAGCGACTTGCCCGTGCCGGAACGGCCGACCACCGCAAGGGTCGTGCCGCCGGGGACGACCAGGTCGACGCCGTCGAGCACGGTGCGGTCGCCGCGCCGGGCCGTCACGCCGCGCAGCTCCACGCGGCCGGGACCATCCACGGGCAGTCGCCGTGAACCGTAGGCGGGCGCCTGTTCCGCCAGTACCTCGCTCAGCCGCCCGGCGGCCGCACGCGCCCGGGCCAGACCCGCGAACTGGCCCACCAGCACGCCCACTCCGGTGGCGAGCACCGCGTACCGGGAGGCCGCGAGGACCTCGCCGACCGACAGCCGGTGGCGGGTGAGCAGCACCCCGGCCACGGCCACGACACCGAGCTGCAGCAGCGGCGCCACGGCGGTCGCCCGCCCGGCCGCCCGCCCCTGCACCCGCCACATGCGGTAGCCCGCGCGGGACAGTTCGGGCAGCGGCCGCAGGATCCGCGCCGTCTCCCTGTCGGCCGTACCCGCCGCTTCGATCGTGCGGTGGCCCTCGACGGCCTCCGCGAGTGCGCCCGCGATCCGGCCCTGCACCTGCTGGTAGTCCGCCACGCAGCGGGTCGTGTCACGGCTGAAGGCGCGCAGCAGCAGGGTGAGTACCGGTGCTCCGACGAGGAACACGGCCGCGAGCCACGGGTCGATGAGGCCGAGCGCCACCATGCCCCCGACGGGACCGGCCAGCGCGGCGAGCAGCGCGGCGCGTGCGGTCGGCGCCGTCCCGGCCTGGGCCGCGTTGCCCACCAGGCGGGCGACGAGATCGCCCGGCCCGAAGCGGGCGGCGGCCCGCGGGCCCACCGCGAGCACATGCCCGGTCAGCCTGCGCCGCAGCCACGCCGTCGTCCGGGCGTCGACGGTCCCGCCGAGCACGGTCTCGCAGGCGTCGAGCAGGGCCAGCAGCAGCACGATCCCGGCGCAGCACAGCACCCAGCGGGTCGCCGGGGCGTGGGCCAGGAGGAGGTCGAGGGTGCGGCCGAGCGCGGCCGGCAGCAGCAGACCGAGCCCCGTGGCCGCCGTGCTCACCAGACACAGCACCACACAGCGCGAACCGCTGTGCCGCGTGGCGGAGTTCAGCAACGCGGAGGGCTGTGCGGCGTCGGCACGGCTCGTCATACGGCTGCGGCCTCACATCCGGGGTGGGAGCGACGATGTGCAGGACCCCGGGCGGCCCCTCCCTCGCGGGAGTGGACCGCCCGGAGCCGTGGGCGCACGCTGCTCGTCAGAGACAGAGCAGAACGCTGGCCGCGCTGATGCAGGAGAGCAGGCTGACGGTGCTCGCGCCGCCGCCGTCGGTGTGCTCTTCGGACTCCATCGTCTGCAGGTCGAGCAGTGCCATCTCGTTTCCTTTCATCGATGTCCACCCGTGGGGACGGGGTTGTGTCACGACTCCGTCAGATCGCGGAGCCGCGTCATGAGGGCCGCCTCAGCGGCGGCAGGAACGGCAGTTGAGCGGTGGAGCCGGCGTCCAGGGCCGCGCCGAGCGCGAGCAGGCACCCTGCCGTTCCGGTGCCGAGGTCCATGGACAGCCGCATCATCTGGTGCCCGGGGAAGGCCAGTTGGCCCTGGTAGGCCATCGCGAACCAGCCCAGCCCGTCGAGCTGTTCGGGCAGGCGGTCGGTGGCGCCGGTGCGGGCGAGGTGCAGGATCATGCCGGCGCGGCCCTGGAAGAGCCCGGGCTGCGCGTAGAAGCGGCAGGTCGCGGCGGTCAGTATGCCCTGGCGGACCAGCTCGAACTCCCCGGTTCCGGGGGCGGCTCGGGCGAGGTAGTCGTCGAGGACCATCCCCACTCCCGCACTGCCGTCGCCGAGGTACGGCAGCGTCCGCCACCCCTCGTCGACCTCCAGCGACCCGCCCTCGCGCACCACACAGCACTCCAGGTCCCGGCGCAGTGCCACGGCGGCCGCCTCCAACAGCCTTGCGTCGCCGGTCCATTCGTACTGCCGCAGCAGGAACAGCGCGGGCCCGGCGGCGCCCCGCAGCAGTCCGGCCCGCCGCCGCGTCCTCGTCTCGGGGAGCGGCTCCGCCAGACGTCGTACGAGAATGTCCGCCGCCTCGGCGGCCCGCTCGCGCAGCTCCGACTCGCCTGTCGTGCAAGCCATTTGGCCGAGCACGAGGCCCAGGCCGGCGAGGCCGCCGAGCAGGTCTGAGGAGAGGTTCTGCCACTTCTCGGCGAGGATGCCCTCGACCAGGTCCAGCGCCCGCTGCCGGTGGCCGAGCCGGTCCAGGACATGGGCGACGCCCGCGAGCCCGTCGTACAGGCCGAGCGGTGTGCCGGCCGGCGCCGGGTCCGTGCGGGCGAGCAGCCAGCGCTCGCCCTCCTCGTACCGCTCGGCGCCGGTCTCCGCCAGCGCGTACAGCACCCCGGCCGCGCCATGGGCGAGCCCGAGCCCGCCGCCGTCGGAGAACTGGTCGATGTCGCCGGGGAAGAGCCGGTCGTCGCGTTCCGGGGTGGCCGAGGCGAGGATCGCCTTGACCATCGAGTCACGGCTGTGCGGCCAGTCGCCGGGCCGCACGAACGCCGGGACACCGACCCCCGCGCCCCGCGTGATCTCCGTGACCGCCTCGTCCAGGAACTCCCGCGGTACGTCGGGGAATTGCTCCGCGATCACCTCGGCCAGATGCGCCGCCTTGCCCCGGTCGACCACGAACAGCGTGGTGACGGGCAGGAACAGCGCGAGCCGTAAGCAGGCCAGCGCATAGCGGTCGACGTCGATGCCGGTCCGGTCGGGCGGGGCGAAGAAGCCGGGATGCGCGACGACTTGGCGGCCGTTCTCCGTCACCGGCGCCGCCGCCTCGAAGTCGAGCAGGGACACCGACTCCTCGTCGGGCGCGACCATGATGTTGAAGACGTGCAGGTCGTTGAAGACGATCCCGCGCGCGTGCACCGCCTCCACCGCACGCTCGACGGCGCCATGGATGCGTACCGCCCACTCCGCGTAGGCCCGTACGGCATCCGGGTCGGGGTCCGGCGTCAGCAGCGGATGGCGTTGCGCGAAGAAGGAGTTGAGCGGGCGTCCCTCGAGGAAGTCCATGACCAGGAACCGGTGGTCGCCCAGCGTGAACCAGTCCCGCACCTCGGGCACCACGCCCGTCCCGGCCACCTGCTCCAGCGCCCACTTCTCGCGCTCCAGCCGGGCGATCGCGTCCGCGCCGTCGGAGGCCAGCCCCGCATGCGGCCGCCCCTCCTTCAACACCACCTTGCGTCCGTCGCGGGTGTCGGTGCCCACGTAGACCCCGCCGCCGTTGGAGAAGTGCAGCGCCTTCTCGATGCGGTACGGCAGGTCGCCCACCGTCGTGGTGTTGCGGGCCGCCAGATGCGGTTCGAGGAACGCCGGCAGTGTCACCCACTCGGGCACCTGGAACGACGGCGCCCGCCGGTCCGGCACCGGCGTCCCCGCGCCGTCCCGCACCGCCGGCACGAGCGAGCCCCGCTCGTCGACGACGAAAGTCCGCGCGAAGGCGCCGTAGCGGACATAGAGCGGCCCGTCGTACCAGCGCAGGTCGGTGAGGATGTACGGCCCCTCGAAGCCCTCGAGGAGCCGGCCCAGCTCGCGCAGCACCTGGTGGAGCTGCTCCTCGTCGGCCGGGTAGACGGTGACGAACTTGCCGCTGGTGTCGCGGCCCGCGTACTTGGTGTTGCGCAGGTGCAGCAGATGCGGGCCCGGCACGAACTTGAACGGGATGCGGCGCGGCACGCAGTAGTCCCACACGATCGCGGCGATCCGCTCGGCGTTCGCCCGGGTGGCCGATGCGTGGATCTTCCAGCCCTGGGACGGGCCCCGCACCGGGTTCCCGTCCGCCTCCAGCGGAGTGAGCGTCAGCCAGTCGCCGATCCGCGCCGCCTGCCAGCCCTCGGGCACCTCGCGACGGGCGGTCTCGAACTCGGGCGCGGCCTGCTGTCCGGCCGCGGCGAGCCGGTCCGGCGTCTCGTAGAAGTGTCTGTCCGCGAGCGCGTACACCTCGTACCGCTTGTCCATGGATCCCCCTCCGTGGCCCGGCATCGAGACTTCCAGCCGGTCCGCGGCACCGGACAGTCACGCCTGTCACGAGATCACCGTGCGGTACGCATGCGTTAAGACATGTTCGGCGCCTTTCGATCGGACACGCCTGCTGACCTCCATGGAACGCTCACAGGGGCTGCGCAGACGGCTCATACGCGCTGTAATTGCGGACGTGGTCAGTGAGGGCGCGGAGGGACGCAGAACGAGAACTTTGCGTGCCGAAGGTGCCCTGAGAGCGCTCACCTCCGGTCCGCCCTCGCCCGAACGGCTGCGCCGCGTCCTGGAACAGGCCCTGGTCTTCGCCGGCGCCTCGTTCGCCGGTCTCTACACGCCGGGGGAGGACGGCGACCTGCTGTGCCTGGCCGAGTCGGCCGGTGTGCCGAGGACCCAGTTCGGGCTGCGCGACAGCTATCCCGGCGCCGGACGCTCCCCGGTCGCCGACGGCCACCGCTCCGGCAGCCCGCTGTGGCTCGGTCCCAAGGAACTCGCCGAGGCGGCCGAGTCGCGGCGCACGCCCTCGCGGGAGTTCTTCGTCGCGGTGCTGCCCGCGCGCGGGGACGGCGGCGGCGGTTGTCTGCTGGCCGTCAGCGAGCGGCCCGACGGCTTCGACACCGAGGACCGCAAGTGCCTGGAGCTGATCGCCGACGCCGTCGGCGGCCCCGCCCCGGCCCGGGCCGCCGAGGGCGGCGAGCTGCGGTCCAACGCCTTCAGCCTCGCCATGGACAGCGGCCGGGTCGAGGTCGGCGAGGACATCCTGGAGCTGTTCGCCCTCACCCGCGCCGAGTTCGACGGCAAGGTCGAGACCCTCCTGGGCCTGACCGTCCCGGAGGACCTGCCCTCGCTGATGTCGGTGACCGAGGCCGACCACATGTCCATCGGCGAGCGCGAGTTGGAGTTCCGGGTGCTGCAGCCCTCGGGCCCGCCGAAGTGGCTCAGGCTGCGCGGGCGCCTGGTGCCCGGCGGCGAGGGCCGGCCGGCGCAGCTGGTCGGCACGGTCGCCGACGCCTCCAAGCTGCGCTCCGACGTCACCGACGTGGCGCGCGTCCAGCGGCTCGCCGCCGCCCTGGCCACCGCGGGCACCGTCCGCGACGTCAGCCAGGCCGTGGTCTCCGCACTGCGCAAGCCGCTGCAGGCCGACCGGATCGCGCTCGCCGAACTCGAGGGCGACCGGCTCGTCGTGACGGTCCTGGAACCGCCGGAACCGGAGTCCTGGCCCGAGCTGTGGCGCCTGGAGTGGCGCACCGAGTGGCCCGACGCACCTGTGCGCGCGATGCCCACGCTGGCCGCCGCCCTGCGCGAGGGCCGCGCCCACATCTGGCCCGCCGGCACCCCGCTGGAACCCGCCCTCGCCGAGGTCGGCCCCGGCGGCCTCGCCGTGCTGCCACTGCCCGCCGGAACCCGCATGGCCGGCGCCTGCCTGATCGGCTGGGACACCCCGCACGACTTCGGCCCCGACGAACGCGCCCTGCTCACCGCCTCGGCCGGCCTCGCAGGCCAGGCCCTGATGCGCGCCCACGCCTTCGACGCCGAACACGAACTCGTCGGCATGCTCCAGCGCCAGCTGCTGCCGCGCCGCCTGCCCAAGCTGCCCGGCGCGGTCGCCGTCGCCCGCTACCTGCCTGCGACCGCCGGTCTCGAGGTCGGCGGCGACTGGTACGACGTGATCCCGCTGCCCGACAACCACGTCGCCCTCGTCATCGGCGACGTCCAGGGCCACAGCACGGCCGCCGCCACCCTCATGGGCCAGATGCGCACCGCCCTGCGCGCCTACGCCGTCGAGGGACACCCGCCGGACGTGGTCGTCTCCCACGCCAACCGCCTGCTGCTGGACATCGAGACCGACCTCTTCGCCACCTGCTGCTACGTCGACGTCGACATGGAGGAGGGCTCCGCCTGGTACGTGCGCGCCGGACATCTGCCGCCGGTGCTGCGCCTCCCGGACGGCAGCACCGAGATCCCCGAGTCGGACGGCGGGCCGCCGCTCGGCGTGGTCACGCAGGCCGAGTTCCCGATGAGCGTGCTCCGGCTGCAGCCCGGCACGGTGGTCGCGCTCACCACGGACGGGCTCGTCGAGTCCGCCGAGGCCGACATCGACGACGGCATGGACCGGCTCGCCCATGAACTGTCCGACGCCGACCCCGCCCACCTCGGCCTCGTGGCCGACGCCCTGCTCGGCAGCGCCCAGCGCGCGGACGACGTCGCCCTGCTCCTGCTGCGCTACGACGGCATGGCGCTGCGCCCGCTGCGCGAGAGCTGGACGGTGTGGCGCGTCCCCGAGGCCGTCGGGCACACCCGCCGCTTCACGCGGCGCACCCTGCGCGCCTGGAGCGTGTCCCGGGACGACGCGGACACGGTCCTGCTCGTCGTCTCCGAGCTCGTCACCAACGCCCTGGTGCACACCGACGGCCAGGTCCGCCTCGACCTCACCCTGCTCGACAACCGGCTGCGGGTCTCGGTCGCCGACTCCTCGCCGCGCACCCCCGTCAAGCCCACCAGCATCGGCTGGGAGGCCACCGGCGGCCGCGGCATCCTCCTCGTCGAGGCCATGTCGGAGACATGGGGAACCGTGCCGGTCAGCGGCGGCAAGCAGGTGTGGGCGGAGATCGTGCTCAGCCGTCCGTGACGTTGGCGGTGATCAGACGCAGGAGCTGCTTGGCGGCGGCGTCCTGCTCGGGGGTCAGACCCATGGCGTCGCCGATGGCGAGCGGGACTTCGCCCGCCCGGTCCCGGAGCCTGGCCCCGGCCTCGGTCAGCCGGATGGCCACCGACCGCTCGTCCTCCGCCCGCCGTTCCCGGCGCAGCAGCCCGCCCGCCTCCAGCCGCTTGAGCAGCGGCGACAGCGTGCTGGACTCCAGCTGGAGCGAGGCGCCCAGGTCCCGTACGGAGATCGAGTCCTGCTCCCACAGCACGAGCATGACCAGGTACTGCGGGTACGTCAGGCCGAGCTCGTCCAGCAGCGGGCGGTAGCGCGCGGTGACGGCGCGGGAGGCGGCATAGAGGGCGAAGCAGAGCTGGTCGTCCAGGAGGAGCGACCCCTCGCTCGGCTCGGCTGCGGCTGGGCTCACGGCACGGCTCCCGGTTGCTGTCCTGTTCACGGCGATCACCACTCTAACGTTCGGGTCCGTCCTATTCTATCGGGCACAAATAAATCTCAAGCAAATAAGTTGTGCACGACTTAATCGCACGCTACTGTCTCTGGTGTGCCGCAGCGGCGGCCCGGCATCCCGCCGGAGCCCGTTCGCGGCACCCCGATCCGAGGAGGCCGTTCATGACCGGCACCACCGCACCCCGCCCCGTCCTCGAGCCCGCCGCCCAGGCCTTCGTCGAGGCCACCGCCAACCCGCCCTACCTGTTCGACCTCGGCCCGGCCGACGGCCGCAAGACCGTCGACGAGGTGCAGTCCGGCGACATCGCCAAGCCCGCCGTCGACGAGGAGTGGATCACCGTGCCGGGTGGCCCCACCGGCCAGGTCCGCGCCCGCATCGTCCGCCCGGCCGGCCTAACCGGCACCCTCCCGGCGATCGTCTACATCCACGGCGCGGGCTGGGTGTTCGGCAACGCCCACACCCACGACCGTCTGGTGCGCGAACTGGCCGTCGGCACCGGCGCCGCGGTCGTCTTCCCCGAGTACGACCTGTCGCCCGAGGCCCGCTACCCGGTCGCGATCGAGCAGAACTACGCGGTCGCGAAGTGGGTCGTCGAGCAGGGCGCAGCCAAGAACCTGGACGGCTCCCGGGTGGCCGTGGCCGGCGACTCCGTCGGCGGCAACATGACCGCCGCCCTGACCCTGATGGCCAAGCAGCGCGGCGACGTCCCGCTGGTGCAGCAGGTGCTCTTCTACCCGGTCACCGACGCGAGCTTCGACACCGGCTCCTACCACCGGTTCGCCGAGGGCTACTTCCTGCGCCGGGACGCCATGCAGTGGTTCTGGGACCAGTACACGACCGACGAGGCCGAGCGCACCCAGATCACCGCGTCCCCGCTGCGGGCCTCCGCCGACCAGCTCACCGGACTCCCGCCGGCCCTGGTCATCACCGCCGAGGCCGACGTCCTGCGCGACGAGGGCGAGGCGTACGCCAACAAGCTGCGCGAGGCCGGCGTCCCGGTCACCGCGGTCCGCTACCAGGGCATCATCCACGACTTCGTGATGCTCAACGCCCTGCGCGAAACCCACGCCGCCGAGGCCGCCATCAGCCAGGCGATCACCACCCTGCGCACGGCCCTCGGCACCGTCTGACCGCCGGCCCGGCGGGCTGCCCGACGTCCGGACGGCGACGACCCGCGCCGCCGTCCTTGTCCTCGACGGTGACCGGCTGCACGGCCTGGTCACCGACCGCGGCCGGGTTCGTGCGGTCCCTCGCCGAGGGCGGCGACCCCGAGCAGACCACCGTGGCCGGCGCGTGCAGCGACGATCTGTGACCGTAGGCCCCGACGATGACCCGGACCGCGCGATACGGCTGATGCGTGCGCCGTACGCCGGATCCTGGTCGTCGACCGCGGCCACCCGGTCGGCAGGGTCTCCCTCGACGACCTGGCCATGGAGCGCGCCCCCGGAGTTGACGCTCGGCGGCATCAGCGCCGCGCGGCCCAACACCTGAGCACGCGAAACTGCGCCCCGGGGCAGGACAGTTGGGTCCGACGGCGGCAGGCGCGGCATCGGGGGCGGGCGGGCCGGCGGCGCGTCGCGGCGTTTGACCGGGCCGCCGCCGGGGACCCGGTCCGCGAGTACTGATGCAGAAGGAAGATGAACCGCCGTGACGACGCACATTGATGACAAGCTCGTGATCCGTCGCCCCGAGAGCGGCTGGTCGAAGGCCCGTCGCCTGCGAGGCAAGGGCGTCGTGCGGACCTGCATTCCGGCCGTCCTCGACGAGGGCGCCACCCGAACGGAGCAGGCGGGCCCCGAGGGCAACATCGTGCGGGGCGAGGACTGACCGGCGCCGCAGCCCGGCCGCCTGCGCAGCACGGCCGTAACGCGCAAGTCATCCCGACAACGGTCGTCATACGACGATCGACGCTAGGGTGAACCAAATGAAGGCTCTCGTGCTGTCCGGTGGCGCCGGTACACGACTGAGGCCGATCACGCACACATCGGCCAAGCAGCTCGTGCCCGTTGCCAACAAGGCCGTGCTCTTCTACGGACTGGAATCCATCGCCGCCGCCGGTATCACCGAGGTCGGCGTCATCGTCGGAGACACCGCCGCCGAGATCCAGGAAGCAGTCGGCGACGGTTCCAAGTTCGGTCTGGAGATCACCTACATTCCCCAGGAGCGGCCCCTCGGGCTGGCCCACGCGGTGCTGATAGCGCGGGACTGGCTCGGCGACGACGACTTCGTCATGTACCTGGGCGACAACTTCATCGTCGGCGGCATCACCGCCCTCGTCGACGAGTTCCAGAGACATCGCCCCGACGCCCAGATCCTGCTCACCAGGGTGGCCGACCCCCGTTCGTTCGGCGTCGCCGAACTCGACGCCGCCGGCCAGGTCATCGGCCTGGAGGAGAAACCCGAGCACCCCAAGAGCGACTTCGCCCTGGTGGGCGTCTACCTGTTCACGCCCCTCATCCACGACGCGGTGCGCGCCATCCGCCCGTCCTGGCGCGGCGAACTGGAGATCACCCACGCCATCCAACACCTGATCGACAGCCACGCCGACGTGCGCTGCACCGTCATCAAGGGCTACTGGAAGGACACCGGGAACGTCGTCGACATGCTCGAGGTCAACCGGAGCGTCCTGGAAGGCCTCGACCGCCGGATCGACGGCGAGGTGGACGAGGCCTCCGAGACCATCGGGCGGGTCGTCGTGGAGGAGGGCGCGCGGGTCGTGAACTCGCGCATCGTCGGCCCGGTCGTGATCGGTGCCGGCACCGTCGTCCAGGACTCCTACGTCGGCCCGTTCACCTCCGTCGCGGAGAACTGCCGGATCACCGACAGCGAGGTGGAGTTCTCCATCGTGCTGCGCGACTCCTCGATCCTCGGGGTGGGCCGGATCGAGAACTCCCTCATCGGCCGCCATGTCGAGGTGACCCCGGCTCCCAGCGTGCCCAGCGCCCACCGCCTAGTCCTCGGAGACCACAGCAAGGTGCAGATCCATACATGAATCTCCTCGTCACCGGCGCCGCCGGATTCATCGGCTCCAGTTACGTCCGCACTCTGCTGGCCTCCGAGGCGCCCGACGCGCCCCGGGTCACCGTGCTGGACAAGCTCACCTACGCCGGCAACCTCGACAACCTCGATCTCGACCACCCCGGGCTGGAGTTCGTCCAGGGCGACATCCGCGACGCCGAGCTGGTCGACAAGCTGATGGCGGAGGCGGACCAGGTGGTGCACTTCGCCGCCGAGTCCCATGTGGACCGCTCGATCGCCGGCGCGACCGACTTCGTCCTGACCAACGTGGTGGGCACCCAGGTTCTGCTGGACGCGGCCCTGCGCTACCGCGTCGGGCCCTTCGTGCACATCTCCACCGACGAGGTCTACGGCTCCATCGAGTCGGGCTCCTGGCCCGAGGACCACCCGCTGCAGCCCAACTCCCCCTACTCCGCCTCCAAGGCCTCCTCCGACCTCCTCGCCCTCGCCTACCACCGCACCCACGGCCTGGACGTCCGCGTCACCCGCTGCTCCAACAACTACGGCCCGCACCAGTACCCCGAGAAGGTCATCCCGCTCTTCGTCACCAACCTCCTCGACGGGAAGAACGTCCCTCTGTACGGCGAGGGGCTCAACGTCCGCGACTGGCTGCACGTCGAAGACCACTGCCAGGGCGTGGAGTTGGTACGCACCCAGGGCCGGCCGGGGGAGGTGTACAACATCGGCGGCGGCACCGAACTGAGCAACCGGGAACTCACCGGCCTGCTGCTGGAGGCCTGCGGCGCCGACTGGGACCGGGTCGAGTACGTCGAGGACCGCAAGGGACACGACCTGCGCTACTCGGTGGACTGGAGCAAGGCCCGCGACGAGCTCGGCTACCGCCCGCGCCACGACTTCACCACCGGCCTCGCCGAGACCGTCGCCTGGTACCGCGACAACCGCGCCTGGTGGGAACCCCTGAAGCGGCGGACGCCATGAGGTGGCTGGTCACCGGCGCCGGCGGCATGCTCGGCCGTGACACGGTCGACGAACTGGCCCGGCGCGGCGAGGACGTGACGGGCCTGGACCACACGGCCCTGGACATCACCCGGCACGAGGCGATCGAGCGGGCGTTCACGGAGTGCCGCCCCGAACTGGTCGTCAACTGCGCGGCGTACACCGCCGTCGACGACGCCGAGACCGACGAGGACCGCGCCCTGCGCATCAACGGCGACGGACCCCGCCTCCTCGCTCGCGCCTGCGCGGCCACCGGCGCCCGCCTCGTCCACGTCTCCACCGACTACGTCTTCGCAGGCGACGCCAGTACCCCGTACCCGGAGGACCACCCTCCCGCCCCGCGCACCGCCTACGGCCGCACCAAGCTCGCCGGCGAGCGAGCGGTGCTCGAGGAACTGCCCGAGGCGAGCGCGATCGTGCGAACGGCTTGGCTCTACGGCGTCCACGGGCGTAGCTTCGTCCGCACGATGATCGACCTGGAGTCCCGCCGGGACACCCTGGACGTCGTCGACGACCAGCGTGGACAGCCGACCTGGAGCGCCGACGTCGCCGCACGCCTCGCCGACCTCGGCCCCCGCCTCGGCCGGGGCGCCTGCGGTGTCTTCCATGCCACCAGCTCCGGCGAGACCACCTGGTACGAGCTGGCCCGCGAGGTCTTCCGCGACCTCGGCGCCGACCCGGACCGGGTGCGCCCCGTCGGCAGCGCGGCCTTCCCGAGGCCCGCGCCCCGCCCCGCGTACAGCGCCCTCGCCCACGACCGCTGGCAGGAGCTCGGCCTGCCGCCGCTGCGCGACTGGCGCACCGCCCTGCACGAAGCACTTCCCCGAATCCGCAAGGAGTCCCCTTCGTGAAACGCCATGAGTTCCTGCGGGACCTGCACAAGGTCACCGCCAACCGCAACTACCTGGAGATCGGGGTCAACGACGGCCGCAGCCTGAAGCTGTCGCGCGTCCCGAGTATCGCGGTCGACCCCGCGTTCAAGGTGGTCACGGAGATCCGGTGCGACGTCCACCTGGTCAAGGCCACCAGCGACGACTTCTTCGCCCGCGACAACCCCCTCGCCCACCTCAAGGGCGGCCGCCACCCCGTGCGCAACCTGCGCCGTGGCCGCGCACCGTTCGGCTACTGGCGGCGCACCACGCTCGACCTGGCGTTCATCGACGGTATGCACCTGTTCGAGTACGCGCTGCGGGACTTCATCAACATCGAGAAGCACTCCGACTGGTCGAGCGTGATCGTCTTCGACGACATGCTGCCGCGCAGCATCGACGAGGCGGCCCGCGACCGGCACACCACCGCCTGGACCGGCGACGTCTACAAGGTCATCGAGATCCTGAACCGCTACCGGCCCGACCTGGTGACCGTCCTGGTCGACACCCAGCCCACCGGCCAGCTGGTCGTCTTCGGCGCCGACCCCAAGAGCACCGTGCTCAAGGACAAGTACGACGAGATCATCGCCGAGTTCGAGGTGCCCGACCCGCAGAAGGTGCCCGAGGCCGTCCTGGAGCGGGTCAAGGCGGTCAAGCCCGAGACGCTGCTGGGAGCGGACTTCTGGCGCCCCTTGGTGCGCGCCCGCAACCGCGGTCTGAAGCGCTCCCGCGGCTGGGAGGCGCTGCGCACCTCCCTGGACGCCTTCGCCGTCAGCCGCTGAACGGCGGCCTGCGCAGCTCCTCGTAGCGGGCTGCGCAGGCCTCGTACGTCGGCAGCAGTCCGGACTCCACGGCCTCGGCCAGCGACGGCGACTCGGCGTCCTTCGGCGACAGGACCGGCGGGATGTCCTCGGGCCAGGTGATGCCCAGGTCCGGGTCGAGCGGGTGCACGCCGTGCTCCCGCTCGGGCGCGTAGCCGGTCGAGGTCATGTACACCATCGTGGCGTCGTCGGTGAGCGACATGAAGGCGTGCCCGAGGCCCTCCGCGAGGAACAGGGCGTGCCGGCTGTCGTCGTCGAGCCGTACCGCCTCCCACTGCGCGAAGGTGGGCGAGCCGACGCGCAGGTCGACCACCACGTCCAGGACGGCCCCGCGCACACAGGTCACGTACTTGGCCTGCCCGGGCGGCACGTCCGCGAAGTGCACCCCGCGCAGCACGCCCCAGCGGGAGACCGAGCAGTTGGCCTGCGCGAGCGACAGGTCGTAGCCGGTCGCCTCGCGGAACTCCTCGCCGCGGTACCACTCGTGGAAGGTGCCCCGCTCGTCCGGGAAGACCTTCGGTTCGAGCGTCCAGGCGCCCTCTATCCCCAGTGATCGCACGCTGTCACGCCTTTCGCTTGGTCCGGGCCGCCGTCCGCCGGCCGAGCACCGCGGCGAGCGCGCGGCGCGCCCTGCGGGCCAGCCGCCGTACGTTGCCGGGCCTGGGAGTCCGTACCACCTTGACCGAGTTCGAGTCCCCGCGCAGCGTGAGCGGCAGCGGGAGGAAGCGCCGCTCGTCCGCGTCGGGCGCCGGACACAGCGCTGTCCGCCAGGTCGCCCGAGCGAGGTCGGCGACGGGCAGAGCGGCCTCCAGCACCGCCCCGTCCCCGGCCGGGGACAGCGTGCCGGGCGCTTCCACCGTCCGGTCCGACGAGGTGAGCCGCAGCAGCACGCCCGTCTCGGCGGGGACGTGCAGCGGCAGCGCCGTGCGCAGTCGCTCCCCGGAGACATCGACATCCTGGAGACGGCCGAGGCCCAGCCGCTTGGTAGCACGGTCGACGTCCAGGGACAGATTGCCGTGCTGGTCGGTCCAGTACGGCAGCACCACGCGCCCGCCGACGACAGCCGCGGGCGCGGCGGGCCGGGCCTTGCGCGGGCCCGGCCCGATGCGGGACTGCTTGCTCCAGCCACCCAGCCTGACCCGGGCGTACGTGTCCCACAGCCCGTCCCGCAGCGCGGTGCCGTCCATGGCGCCGGACGGGTCGACGGTGGCCGTCGCCTTCAGCACCAGCCGGACCGCGCCGCTGTCCTCGACCGGCACGATCTCCCGGGTGAGCTCGACCGGCTGGAAGTACTGGGCGGCGCTTGCGCGTTCGCGCACCAGCAGGTCCAGGCCGGCGGTGCCGAACCGGGCGACGGTGTCGGCGCCCACCCACGCCACCGCCTCGGCGACGTTCGGCGGCGGCCCGTCCAGCGGGGCACGCACCCCGCCGCCGGGGAAGCTGAGCGGCGTACCGCCCGCCGTGAACTCCGCGGCGAACTCGATCCGCAGCCTGCCCTCCCGCCACTCGACGGTCCCCGGCCGGGCCGACAGGGCGAGCCCTGCCTCCCACTCGGCGAACGCCACGATGTCGTCGTACCGGTCGGCGGCGATCAGCGCGGCCACGACCTGCTGCGTCGGCGGAAGACCGGCCGCGACACCCGGGCCGAAACGCTCGGCGGCGACCTGGTGGATCTCCTCGAACTGCTTGCGCCGGTAGTCGTCCGGCTTGGTGAGGAGCCGCTTGCCGCGCAGCCGCTCCACCATCTCCACGCGCAGCCAGCGCCGGTGCAGCGAGTCGCGCACCTTGCCCGGCTCGGTGTACTGGTCGACGACGTCCAGGGCCTCGCGCAGGTTCTTGAAGTACCCGACCGGGTCGAAGCGTTGGAAGCCCGCGTTGGAGGCGTCGTCCCGGCGGATGTGGTAGTAGCAGACGTAGTCGCCGATCACGGAGACGTTGGCCGCGCGCAGATACGCCTCCGTCACGAAGACGTGGTCCTCCAGCCGGCGTCTGCCCTCCGGGAAGCGCAGGCCGATCTCGTCGAGGAACGCCTTGCGGAACATCTTGTGCGGGGTGAGGCTGTCGATGAGCGGGGCGTTCTCGACGGAGGCGCGCGGGCGGTTGCGGCGGAACAACTCCACCGGCACCGACCGGCCCTGACCGGCCATCTTGCCGACGACGACGTCCGCGCCGTTCTCGACGCCGTAGCCGTACATCCGCTCCAGGGCCTCGTCGCCCAGATGGTCGTCGTTGTCGACGAACATGACGTACTCGCCCTGCGCGGCGGCGATGCCCACGTTGCGGGGCTTGCCCGACCAGCCGGAGTTCTCCTGGTGGAACACCCGGACCCGGGGCTCCTCGGCGGCGAGCGCGTCGAGCCGGGCCGGGGTCTGGTCGGTGGAGCCGTCGTCGACGAAGATCACCTCGTACTCGTCGGGCGGTAGGGACTGCTTGAGCAGCGAGGCGATGCAGTCCTCGATGTAGGGCCCCGGGTTGTAGACGGGGACGATGACGCTGACCTTGACCGGCATCGGGCTCCGAGCCCCCTCGGGTCGCTCGCCGTGTTGTGTTGGGTGCGGTGGCCAGATGCTAACCCGGCGGGGGTCTTTGTCCCACTCGCAGCCCCCTTTTTTGATCACTTTCGGGGTTCGGCTCACCCGTGTGTCTTGGCCGGCACATCCAGAATCCCGGCCGTGGTGCCGGTCTCGCCCAGACGCGGGAAGATCCGCTCGACACCGTTCCGGTGGGCCTCGGGCGCCAGGTCGCTCATGGCGTCGGTGGCGAGCGTGACGTGGTAGCCGTGCTCATGGGCGGCGCGGGCGGTCGACTCCACGCCGATGCTGGTGGCGATGCCGGTCAGCACGATCTGCGTGACTGCGCGACGGCGCAGCCGGACGTCGAGATCGGTCCCGTGGAAGGCACCCCGGTTGCGCTTGGTGACGGTGATGTCGCCGGGGTGACCGGCCAGTTCACCGACGACCGTGTCCCACCCCTCGGCGCGGGCGCCCCCGGGGCGGGGCGTCTCGGTGCGGCCGGGCACGAGGTCCGCGCCGTCGGCGGCCGGACCAGGACCACCGGCAGCCCGCGGTTGCGGAAGGCGTCGGCGAGTTCAGCGGAACGGGTGACGACCTCTGTGCCGGTGTACGACTGCGTGGGCGCGGCGGCGACACCGCCCTGGAGGCCGACCTGCGCGAGGTCGACCGCATCCTGACGGCGGCCCAGGAGACGCTGGACCTCGCACAGCCCGTGGGCCTGATGCTGGTCGCGATCCTGCAGTACGTCCCCGACGCCGAGGACCCCTACGCCCTCACCCGCCGGCTCCTCGACGCCCTCGCACCGGGCAGCCACCTCGTCCTGTCCCACCCCGCAGCGGACATCGGGGCGGAGGAGGTCGCCGAGTCGATGCGCGTGTACAACGAACGAGCCGCCGACCACGCCGGCGCGACACCCCGAACCCACGTCGAGATCAGCCGCTTCTTCACCGGTACGGAACTCCTCGCGCCGGGCGTCGTGGAACTCCCCGAGTGGCATGCGCACGCCCCGGACACCCCGACGCCCGGCCGGCTGCCGATGTGGTGCGGGGCCGGCCGCAAGCCCTGAACGACGCACCGGGCGGCCCGCTCACCCGGCGACGCGGGGGTTCTCTCTAGGCTGCCCGTGTGCGCCTCCTCCTGACGACCGACACCCACCTCCCCAAGCGCGCCAAGGAGCTACCCGCCCGGCTCCTCGCCGAACTGCCGCACGCCGACGTCGTGTTCCACGCCGGGGACTGGGTCGACACCGCCACCCTCGACCTGCTGGAGAGCCGCTGCCGCAGGCTCGTCGGCGTGTACGGCAACAACGACGGACCGGCGCTGCGGGCCAGACTGCCCGAAGTCGCGTACGCCGAGATCGGCGGCCTGCGCTTCGGTGTCGTGCACGAGACGGGTCCCGCACAGGGACGCGAGGCACGCTGTGCCGCCCGCTTCCCGGACCTCGACGTGCTGGTGTTCGGGCACAGCCACATCCCGTGGGACACCACCGCCCCCGGCGGACTGCGCCTGCTCAACCCCGGATCCCCGACCGACCGCCGCCGCCAGCCACACTGCACCTACATGACCGCCACCGCCGACCACGGGCTGCTCACGGACGTACAGCTGCACCGCCTGCCTCCGAGGTAGCCGCCGGTTTCGGAGCAGTGGGGCGGGGCACCCGGGACGGCCGCGACCACGGTGCGACGGCAGTGTCAGACCCGGCTGTTACCAATGAATCATGACTGGATCACCGGCAACGCTTCTGCGGCGTGCGGTGAGCCCCGCACGGCACGCGGGCTCGCCGCGCACCGTCCTGTTCGTGATGTGCACCGGCTACTTCCTGGTGCTCCTCGACGTCACCATCGTCAACGTCGCCCTGCCGAGCATCGGCTCAGGCCTGGGCACCGACGTCGGCGGCCTCCAGTGGGTCGTCGACGGCTACGCCCTGGCCCTCGCGTCCCTCATGCTGACCAGCGGCACGGCCGGAGACCTGTACGGGCACCGGCGCGTGGTGCTCGCCGGGCTCGTCGTCTTCGGCCTCGGCTCACTCGCCTGCGGGCTCGCCCCGGACGTGCCCACCCTGGTGGCCGCCCGGGTCGCGCAGGGAGTCGGCGCGGCGCTGCTGCTGCCGGGCACGCTGGCCATCATCAGCCGCGCGTTCCGCGACCAGGGGGCTCGGGCGCGGGCGATAGGCGTCTGGGCCGGCATCGGCAGCCTGGCACTGCCCGCGGGCCCGCTGCTCGGCGGCGCGCTCACCGACTCTCTCGGCTGGCGGGCCATCTTCCTGCTGAACGTGCCGATCGTGCTGGTCGCCCTGGTGTGGTCCGCCGCCATCGTGCGGGAAAGCAGGGAGGAGCAGGCCCGGCGCCTGGACGTGCCCGGACTGCTGCTCGGCAGCCTGCTGTTGCTGACGACGACCTACACCTTCATCGAGGGCGGACGGGCGGGCGCCGGATCCCCGCAGGTGCTCGCGGCCGTCGTGCTCGCCCTCCTCGCCGTACCGGCGCTCACCATGGCCGAAATACGCCGCGGCGACGACGCGATGCTGCCCGTATCGCTGCTGCGCCGCCCCGCATTCGACGCGGCGAACGTGGCGGCCGGGATCATGAACCTGGGCACGCTCGGCACGCTGTTCGCGCTGATGCTGTTCCTGCAGTCCGTCCAGCACCGCTCGGCGCTGCTCGCGGGCGCCGCGGTCATCCCCCTCTTCGCCCCGCTCGCGATCCTCGCGCCCCTCGGCGGACGCATCACCAGCCGCACAGGGTCGCGCCTTCCGGCCGCCGCGGGCCTGCTGGTCGCCACGGCAGGGCTCGCGCTGCTGGCCCTGGCCGAGCCGCACTCCTCGTACCTGGTCCTGCTCCCCGCGTTCCTGCTGTGGGGTATCGGGATGGGCTTCCTTACCCCGGCGGTCGTCGCCGCGGCCATCGCCGCCGTCCCCGCCGAGCGCTCAGGGCTGGCCTCCGCGATGAACAACACCGCACGTCAGACGGGCGGTGCGATAGGTATCGCGGTGGCCGGCGCGGTCGCCGGACAGCCTGCCGACGAGACGCGCTTCGTACGGGGCTTCCATGCCGTCGCGCTCGGAGCCGCGGGCCTCTACGCGGCCGCCGCGATGCTCGTGCTGATGCTGCTGCCGGGCGCCCTGATACCTGGCGGCGAGCGGTGACCTGCGGGCGGTGAAAGGTGGCTCGGGCGGCGCCGTGCAACAGGATTAGGGGCCGCTCAACAAGATCCGGGCCGCTGCATGCATCTGCGAGCGGCCCGGGCGCTGCGAGTGTGCGCTGTCACGGACCTCCTTCCCGCAGAGGTGCTGTGTCAGGGGGCATAGATGCCTCCGTTGTGCGGCGCTTACCCCTCCGGGAACCACCTCACACACCGAATTTCGGTCGGCTCCTAAAGGGCGCGGAAGGAAGATGCGCTGAGAGAGATCAATGGCGCCGCGATCGCCGCAGTCGCAACACCACCACCGCCACCACGACCACTGCGGCAACTCCGACCGCGGCCCGTTTGGCCACCGGAACCCCGGCCGTGCGGAACAGATCCAGCGGCTCGGTCTCCTCCGGTGGCTCCACGACCGCAGCCGCGGGTTCGACGATCCGCTCCGACAGGCACTGCGCGAACTGGCCGACGAGCCGGTCGCCCACCTCCGCCATCACCCCGCGCCCGAACTGCGCCGGCCGCCCGGTGATCGTCAGATCGGTGCGCACCGACACCGCCGTGCTCCCGTCCTGCTCGGTGAGCGTGCCGGTCACCGTGGCCCGCGCGGTGCCCTGGCCGCGGGTCTCCCGGCCGCTCGCGATCAGCACCATGCGGTGCGCCGACTCGTCCTGTTCCTCGAAGACGGCGGTGCCCTTGTACGTCACGGTGATCGGGCCCACCTTGACCTTCACCGAGCCGGTGACGGTCTTGCCGTCGTACTCCTCGACGGCCGCCCCGGGCATGCAGGGCGCGATCCGTTCGATGTCCAGGAGCGTCTGCCAGGCGTCGTCGACCGGCACGGGCACGGTGAATTCGTGGTTCAGTTCCATGGCTTCCTCCTATGCGCGGTTACGTCGACGGGTGGATCGCGCCTCCGGTGGCCGTCAGCGGGGTGCCGGTGCCGCCCCAGCGCAGGGCGACGATCTCGGCGGCGACGGACACGGCGACCTCCTCGGGCGTACGGGCCCCGAGGTCGAGGCCGACCGGGGAGCGCAGCCGGGACAGTTCGGTTTCGGTGAGCCCGGCATCGAGCAGGCGTTTCATGCGGTCGTCGTGGGTGCGGCGGCTGCCCATCGCCCCGATGTAGGCGGCCGGCCGGCGCAGCGCCTCCTCCAGCAGCGGTACGTCGAACTTGGGGTCGTGGGTGAGGACGCAGATGACGGTGCGCTCGTCGGTGTCGGTGCTCTGCAGGTAGCGGTGCGGCCAGTCGACGATCACCTCCACGGCGTCCGGGAAGCGCTTCGGGGTGGCGAAGACCGGGCGGGCGTCGCACACGGTGACCCGGTAGCCGAGGAAGCTGCCGATGCGGGCGACCGCGGCCGCGTAGTCGATGGCGCCGAAGACGAGCATGCGCGGCGGCGGGGCGAAGGAGTGCAGGAAGACGGTGACCGCGTCCTCGCGGCGCTCGCCGTGCGGGCCGTAATGGCGCAACCCCGTGGCGCCCTGGGCGAGTTCGCCGCGCGCGTCGGCGGTGACGGCCACGTCCAGGCCGGTGGAGCCCAGCGTGCCGGACACCTCGTCCGGCCAGACGGCGAGGGTGGCCCCGATCCTCGCCGGCCCGTCCGTCACCGTCGCCACGGTCACCGGGCGGCCGGCGGCGACGGACTCCGCTACGGCGGCGAAGCCCGGATCGGTCTCCTGGGTGACGGGCCGGACCAGCAGGGTGATCTCGCCGCCGCAGGTGAGCCCGACGGCGAAGGCGTCCTCGTCGCTGTACCCGAAGGTCTCCAGGCGTGCCTCGCCGGTCTCGACGACCTCCTGGGCGAGCTCGAACACCGCCCCTTCCACGCAGCCGCCGGACACACTGCCCACGGCCTCGTCGCCCGGGCCGACCGCCATGGCCGCACCGGGATCGCGCGGGGCGCTGCGGCTCACGGCGACGACGGTCGCCAGGCCGAACGGGACCCGGGCCGTGTACCACTCGCTCAGCGTCGGAAGAATCTCACGCACGATCCGCTCCTTCCACGGGGGCCACAGCCTCGGCCCCTCGCACCACCGCCGCCAACTGTTCCAGCGCCGCCAGGCTGTGTCCCTCGACGAACGCGTCCACGCTCGGCAGCGCGGCTGCCATCCCGGCGGCCAGTGGAGCGTAACCGGGGCGTGCCTTGCGGGGGTTGGCCCAGATCACCCGGTGCGCCAGCCGGTGCAGTCGGCGCATCTGGGCGCCGAGCAGCTCCGGATCGCCGCGCTCCCAGCCGTCCGACAGCAGTACGACCACCGCGCCGCGCGCCATGCCCCGTTGCCCCCAGCGGTTCAGGAACTCGCGCAGCAGCTCGCCGAGCCGGGTGCCGCCGCGCCAGTCGGGCACGGCCGCCGCGAGCGCGGTCATCGCCAAGTCGGGGTCGCGGTGGGACAGTTCGCGGGTCACCCGGGTGAGCCGGGTGCCGATGGTGAACACCTCGGTACGGGCCCCGCGGGCGGCCGCGTGCGCGAAGCGCAGCAGCGCGTCCGCATACGGCGCCATCGAGCCGCTGACGTCCACCAGCAGCACGACCCGCCGCGGCCGCTCGGCGCGCGCGTGCCGCCGCAGCCGTGCGGGCTCGCCGCCGCGCCGCAGCAACTCCCGCACCGTCCGGTGCGGATCGACCTCCCCGCGCCGGGCCGGCCGCCGCCGTGCGCTGCGCCGGGCCTCGCCCCGCAGCGCGAACGCGGCCAGCAGACGCCGCAGTTGCTCGCGCTCGACGGCGTCCAGTTCGGCGACGTCGCGATGGCGCAGCACCTCGGTGGAGCTCGCGAGGGCGGCGGTGGGCGGGGCCTGATGGTGCTCGTCGCGGGCGTTCGCGCGGGGCACGGGACCGTCCCGCAGGACCAGCCGGAGCCGGGGCGGGGGAGCGGCGGCAACGGCCCGACCGGCGGACGGCCCGCCCCCGAAGTAGGCGGCGAACACCCGCTCGTAGCGCTCCAGGTCGTCCCGCCCGCCGCACAACGTCAGCCGCCCCGCCCAGTACACGTCCGCCCGCATCCCGGCCCGCAGCTCGTCCACCGCCCGCAGAAAGGCGTGCACGCGCTCGGCGCTCGCATCGACGCCGGCGGCCCGCAGGGCACGGGCGAAGCCGAGGAGGACGGCGTCGGCGCGGGGCGCTGCGGGCGGATCGCCGTTACCGGACAGGGGGAGGTCCACGCCGCTCACGCCCCCCGCGCCGCGAGCACCGCCGCCAGATCCAGCCCCCGTGCCCGTTCCGCGTCCTCGCGATACTTCAGCACCGAACCCAGCGTCGCCACCGCCAGCTCCGCGTCCACCTCGCTGGCACCCAGCGCGTCCAGGGCCTCGGCCCAGTCGATGGTCTCCGCCACGCCCGGCGGCTTGAGCAGGTCCTGGG
This sequence comes from Streptomyces sp. NPDC047043, assembly GCF_040644055.1. Lineage (NCBI taxonomy): Bacteria > Bacillati > Actinomycetota > Actinomycetes > Kitasatosporales > Streptomycetaceae > Streptomyces > Streptomyces sp. NPDC047043. Next base: position 11,486 of record NZ_JBEYVO010000029.1, on the reverse strand, counting down.
AGCGCAGTGCCTGCGCCAGCGCGGTGACCTGCTCCGCCAGCCGCTCGGAGACACCTGGCAACCGCCGCCGTACGATGGCCAGTTCGCGGGCGAAGCCCGGGTGGTCGAACCAGTGGTACAGGCACCGCCGCTTCAGCGCGTCGTGTACCTCGCGCGTGCGGTTGGAGGTCAGGACCACCACGGGCGGCACCTCGGCGCGCAGCGTGCCCAGCTCCGGGATCGTCACCGAGAACTCCGACAGCAGTTCCAGCAGGAACGCCTCGAACTCGTCGTCCGCCCGGTCGATCTCGTCGACCAGCAGCACCGACGGCTGTGTCTCCAGGGCTTGCAGCAGCGGCCGGGAGACCAGGAAGCGGCGGTCGTACAGCTCGCCCTCCAGCCGGTCGGCGTCTTTCACCCCGGCTGCCTCCGCGGCGCGCAGATGCAGCAGTTGGCGGGGGAAGTCCCAGTCGTACAGGGCCTGTGAGGCGTCGATGCCCTCGTGGCACTGCAACCGGATCAGCGGTGCGCCGAGCGCCTCGGCGAGGGCGGAGGCGAGCGCGGTCTTGCCGACGCCCGCGTCGCCCTCGCAGAAGATCGGCCGATGCAGCCTGAGGGCCAGGAAGCAGGCGATGGCCAGTCCGTCGTCGACGAGGTATCCCGTCTCCTCGAGTCTGGCCCGCACCTGTTCCGGGCCGCCCATGCCGTGCGTGTGCGTGATCGGTCCTCACCCCATTCCGGCGGCCACCAGCACCGCCCGCCGGGTGAGCACCCGCGCCAGATGCTCGCGGTACTCCGGCGAGGCGGAGGTGTCCTGCGACGGCCTGGTGCCCTCCGCCGCCGACTCCGCGGCCCGCGCCACGGCCTCGGTGTCGCCGGCGCCCGGCAGGGCCGCCTCCATCGCCGAGGCCCGCAGCGGCGTCGAGCCCATGTTGGTCAGGCCGACGCGCGCCTCGGCGATGTGCCCGTCGTCGCGCCGTACCAGCGCGGCCACGCCGACCATCGCCCAGGACTGCGCCACCTGGTGGAACTTCTCGTAGTGGAAGCCCCAGCCGTCCGCCTTGGGCACCCGTACCTCCACGAGGAGCTCGTCGGGTTCCAGCGCGGACTGGAGGTAGTCCACGAAGAACTCGCGCGCCGGGATCGTGCGCCGCCCGCGCGGGCCCTGGGCCACCAGTTCTGCGTCGAGCGCCAGCACCACCGCGGGCAGGTCCGAGGCCGGATCGGCGTGCGCGAGCGAGCCGCCGAGTGTGCCCCGGTGCCGTACGGCGGGATCCGCGACCGTCGCCGTGGCGGACGCCAGCAGGCCCGCGTGCCGGCGCACCAGTGGATCGTGGACGACGTCGTGGTGGGTGGTCATGGCGCCGATGACGAGCGTGCCGCCGTCCTCGCGCACCCCGCGCAGCTCGGGGATGCGGCCGACGTCCACGACCAGCTCCGGGAAGGCCAGCCGCAGCTTCAGCAGCGGCAGCAGGCTCTGCCCGCCGGCCAGTACCTTCGCCTCCTCGCCGGCGTCGGCGAGGGTGCGCACCGCCTCGTCGACGCTGACCGGACGGGCGTAGTCGAATGCCGGAGGAATCATGACCGGACCTCCTTGCCGGACTGAACCGCTCGCCAGATCCGCTCCGGCGTACAGGGCATCCGAACGTCCTGCACCCCCAGCGGCCGCAGTGCGTCCACGATCGCGTTGACCACGGCCGGCGTGGACGCGATCGTGCCCGCCTCGCCGACTCCCTTGACTCCCAGGGGATTCGAGGTGGCCGGTGTCTCCGTCCGCTCGGTCACGAAGTCCGGCAGGTCCGCCGCGGACGGCACCAGGTAGTCGGCCATCGTGCCGGTGACCAGGTTGCCCTCGTCGTCGTACACGGCCTCCTCGTACAGCGCCTGCGCGATGCCCTGCGCGAGCCCGCCGTGCACCTGGCCCTCGACGATCGTCGGGTTGATGACCTTGCCGACGTCGTCGACACAGACGTACGACCTGATCCGTGTCTGCCCGGTCTCGGTGTCGACCTCGACCGCGCACAGGTGGGTGCCGTGCGGGTAGGAGAAGTTGTCCGGGTCGATCAGGTGCTCGGCGTTGATGCTGGGCTCGAGGCCGTCCGGCAGGTCGTGCGAGGTGAACGTCTCGAAGGCGACCTCCTGGATGGTCTTGCGGGCGTCCGGGGAGCCCTTGACGGAGAACACGCCGTTCGTGAACTCCAGGTCGTTCTCGCTGGCCTCGAGCAGGTGCGCGGCGATCTTCCGGGCTTTCTCGACCACCTTCAGCGCCGCATGGTGCACGGCCGTCCCGCCCACGACGAGCGAGCGCGACCCGTAGGTGTCCATGCCCTGCGGGGCCGCCCTGGTGTCGCCGTGCACCACTTCGACGTCCTCGAACGGCACGCCCAGCACATCGGCGGCGATCTGGCTCCAGCAGGTCACATGGCCCTGCCCGTGCGGGCTGGTGCCGGTGACCACCTCGACCTTGCCGGTCGGCAGCATCCGGATGGTCGCCGCCTCCCAGCCGCCGGCCGCGTACCGCAGGTCCCGCAGCACCCGGCTCGGCGCGAGCCCGCACATCTCGGTGTACGTCGACACACCGATGCCGAGCCGTACGGTGTCGCCCCGGTGATTGCGGTCCGCCTGCTCGGCACGCAGCTTGTCGTAGTCGAACAGCGCGAGCGCCTTCTCGGTCGCGGCCTCGTAGTTGCCGCTGTCGTACGTCAGACCCGCGATCGACGTGTACGGGAACTCCTCGTGCCTGATCCAGTTCCGCCGCCGCAACTCGACCGGATCCAGGCCGAGTTCGACGGCCAGCTCGTCCATGATCCGTTCGATGGCGAACGTCGCCTCCGGGCGCCCGGCACCCCGGTACGCGTCGGTCGGTGTCCTGGTCGTGAAGACTCCGGTGCACGTGAAGTCGTAGGAGTCCATCTTGTAGATCGCCGGGTACATGAAGGCGCCCAGGATCGGGATGCCGGGTGTGACCAGCATCAGATACGCGCCCATGTCGACCAGCAGTTCGACCTTGAGGCCGAGCAGCTTGCCGTCCCGGTTCGCGGCGATCTCGATGTCCTGGATCATGCCGCGGCCGTGGTGGGTGGCCAGGTAGCCCTCGGAGCGGGACTCCGTCCACTTCACGGGCCGGCCGGTCTTCCGGGCCACCGCGAGCGCGAGCGCTTCCTCGCCGTACACCTGGAGCTTGGAGCCGAAACCGCCGCCCACGTCGGGGGCGACCACCCGGATCTTGTGCTCGGGGATGCCGGTGACCACCGCCATCATGACGCGCACGATGTGCGGGATCTGCGTGGACGAGTACAGCGTGTACTCGCCGGAGGCGGCGAGCGGGGTGACGACGACCGCGCGCGGTTCCATCGCGTTGGGGATGAGCCGCTGGTGGTGGTAGCGGCGCTTGACCGTCACCTCGGCGCGCTGCCGTACGGAGTCGAAGTCCTCGCCGGTCTTCAGCGGCCAGACGTAGCAGCGGTTGGTGCCCTTGTCGGAGTGGACCAGCGGGGAGTCGTCGGTGAGCGCGGCCTCCAGGTCCAGGACCGGTGGCAGCGGCTCGTAGTCGACCTCGATCGCCTCCAGGGCGTCGGCGGCCGCGTAGCGGTCGCGGGCCACCACGAGCGCCACCGGGTCACCGGCGTGGCGCACCTCGTCGACGGCGATCGGCGGGTGGTCGGGCAGCACGATGTCCTCGGTGACCGGCCAGGCGCACGGGAGGGAGCCCAGTCCCTCGGCGAGGTCGGCGCCGCTGAACGCGGCGATGACACCGGGGCGTTCACGGGCCGGCGAGACGTCGACGCGGGTGATGCGGGCGTGCGCCATGGGGCTGCGCAGGATCGCCATGTGCAGCAGTCCGTTGACGCTGATGTTGTCGGTCCAGTTGGTCTGCCCGGTGATCAGCCGGGCGTCCTCCTTGCGCGGCCGGGCACGCCCGACCTCGCCTTCCACGGCCTGGTCGGTCATGCCGGGACCTCCTGTTCGGAGGCGGCCTGTACGGCCCGCACGATGTTCTGGTAGCCGGTGCAGCGGCACAGGTTCCCCTCGAGGGCGTGCCGGATCTCCTCCGTGGTGGGGTGCGGGTGCTCGCGCAGCAGGTCCCGCGCGGCCATCAGCATGCCCGGCGTGCAGTAGCCGCACTGCAGGGCGTGCTTCTCGTGGAAGGCGCGCTGCAGGGCGCTCAGCTCCCCGTCCTGGGCCAGCCCCTCGACCGTCGTCAGCTCACCTCCGTCCGCCTGGACGGCGAGCACGGAGCAGCTCTTGACGCTGACGCCGTCCAGTTCGACCGTGCAGGCCCCGCAGTTCGAGGTGTCGCAGCCGATGGGGGTGCCGGTCAGACCGAGACGGTCGCGCAGGTAGTGGACGAGGAGGAGACGGGGTTCCACGTCGTCCTCGTACGTCGTGCCGTCCACCTTCACCGAGATGTGGGTCATGTGCCCTCCAGAGACCGAGCGGGCGGAAGTGAGGGGAACAGGGGAAAGCAACGCCCGGGCGTGATGTACGTCACTCTATGACCGCGCACGGGAGGCGGCGAGTGCTGTGGCCGGGTTCGTTGAGCGTTAATGCATTGCCGCCGTCGAGCCCGTTCTGCTGCACTGCTCGGGAAGCGACGTAGAAGACTCAAGGAGCAGCAATGCGCACTGCGTGCATGTCCACCCAGGAAGGAACGACCCCCTCTGCTAAGGACATGACGCTTCGTGCACTTGCTCAACCTCGGCATTCTCGCCCACGTAGACGCAGGTAAGACCAGCCTCACCGAGAGGCTGCTGCACACGGCCGGAGTCATCGACGAGATCGGCAGCGTCGACGACGGCAGCACCCGGACCGACACCCTCGCGCTGGAGCGCCGGCGCGGTATCACCATCAAGTCCGCGGTCGTCTCGTTCCCGGTCGACGACGTCACGGTCAACCTCATCGACACCCCCGGCCACCCCGACTTCATCGCCGAGGTGGAACGGGTGCTCGGCGTGCTCGACGGCGCCGTACTCGTCGTCTCGGCCGTCGAGGGCGTCCAGGCGCAGACCCGCGTCCTGATGCGGACACTCCAGCGGCTGCGCATCCCGACGCTGATCTTCGTCAACAAGATCGACCGCCGCGGGGCACGCCACGAGGGCGTCCTGCGCGCGATCTCCCGGCGGCTCACGCCGGCGATCGTGCCGATGGGGACCGCCGACGGGCTGGGTACACCGGACGCCCGTTTCGCTCCCGGACTCGCGCCGACGGCACTCGACGTTCTGGCCGATCATGACGACGACCTGCTCGCCGCCTATGTGTCGGGCAGTGGTATGTCACATGACACACTGCGTGCCGCCCTCACCGCCCAGACCCGCCAGGCCGTCGCCCACCCCGTCTACTTCGGCTCCGCCATCACCGGCGCGGGCGTGGACGCCCTGCTCACCGGCGTCAAGCAGCTCCTGCCCCCGGCCGGCGGCGACCCGGACGGGCCGGTCTCCGGCACCGTCTTCAAGGTCGAGCGCGGCCCGGCGGGGGAGAAGGTGGCGTACGCCCGGATGTTCTCCGGCACCCTGCGCACCCGCGACCGCATCCCCTTCGGCGAGGCCCGCCAGGCGGGCAGGGTCACCGCGATCAGCGTCTTCGGCCACGGCACCGAACTGCGCGAGGACGCCGTGCCCGCCGGACGCATCGCCAGGCTGTGGGGTCTGGCCGACGTCAGGATCGGCGACCCGATCGGCGAACCGCACACGGCGTACGAGCGCTTCTTCGCGCCGCCGACCCTGGAGACGGTCGTTGTCCCGGGCCCCGGCGTGGACGGCAGGGAGCTGCATCTCGCCCTGGCCCGGCTCGCCGAACAGGACCCGCTGATCGACCTGCGCCACGACGAGGTGCGCCGGGAGACCTCCGTGTCCCTCTACGGCGAGGTGCAGAAGGAGGTCGTCCAGGCCACCCTCGCCGAGGAGTTCGGGCTCGACGTGACCTTCCGCGAGACCACGACCATCTGCATCGAATGGCCCGTCGGCTCCGGGGCGGCGGTCGAGTTCAACAAGAAGTCCCCGAACCCCTTCCTGGCCACCGTCGGCCTGCGCGTCGACCCCTCGCCCACCGGCTCGGGAGTGGACTTCCGGCTGGAGGTGGAGCTCGGGTCCATGCCGTACGCCTTCTTCAAGGCCGTCGAGGACACCGTCCGCGAAACCCTCGGCCAGGGTCTGCACGGCTGGCAGGTCGCCGACTGCACGGTCACCATGACCCACTGCGGCTACTCGCCCCGCCAGAGCCACGCCCACCAGGGCTTCGACAAGAGCATGTCGAGCACCGGCGCCGACTTCCGCGGGGTGACGCCGCTGGTCCTGATCGAGGCGCTGCGGCGCGCCGGCACCCAGGTGTACGAGCCCATGCACCGCTTCCGCGTCGAGGCCCCGGCCGACACCCTCGGCGCCCTGCTGCCGGTGCTGGCCGCGCTGCGGGCCGTACCGCACACGACCGAGACGCGGGATGCCGTCTGCGCCCTGGAGGGCGCGGTCCCGGCCGGCCGGGTGCACGAGCTGGGGCAGCGGCTGCCCGGACTCACGCGCGGCGAGGGCGAGTTGGAGAGCGCCTTCGACCACTACGCACCGATCACGTACGGAACGGTTCCCGAACGTCCGCGCACTGATCACAACCCCCTCAACCGCAAGGGGTACCTGTTGAACGTGACGCGTCGGGTGGGGAGTTGAGGTGGCCGGGAAAGAACGTCATCGGAAATCCTGATACTTACTCAAGAGTCAGAAGTATTGACGGTGTCCGGAAATCACCGGACTGTAGTGAACATGCCGAATATCCGGACACGTCTGCTCCTTGTGCTGGTTGTCCTCTTCGGATCTCTGACGGTGGCGGGTGCGCCGTCCGCCTCCGCCGCCACCCTCCCCGGCTCCCTCTGGTTCGACGAGTCACCGCTGACCGTGCAGAACGGCAGATTCGTCGACGCCAACGGCCGCGAGGTCGTGCTGCGCGGCTACAACGTCTCCGGCGAGACCAAACTGGAGGAGAACAGCGGCCTGCCCTTCGCCTCGGTCTCCGACGCGAAGAAGTCCGCGACCGCGCTGCGCGCCCTCGGCGGCGGCAACTCGGTCCGCTTCCTGCTCTCCTGGGCCCACGCCGAACCCACCCGCGGCACCGTCGACACCACCTACTTGTCCGCCGTGACCGACCAGATGCGCGCCTTCCTCGACGCCGGCATCCGCGTCTACCCCGACTTCCACCAGGACCTCTACTCCCGCTACCTGTTCAACTCCGGCAGCTGGTACACGGGCGACGGAGCCCCCAAGTGGGCGGTGGCGCTGGGGGGTTACCCGCAGGAGTCGTGCGGCATCTGCCTCTTCTGGGGCCAGAACATCACCCAGAACCAGGCGGTGACGAAGGCCCAGTACGACTTCTGGCACAACAACTACGGCCTCCAGGACAGCTTCCTGGACACCGCCCAGAAGACCATGGCGTATGTCGAACAGCACCTGAGCGACGCGGAGTTCGCGGGAGTGGTCGGCTTCGACCCCTACAACGAGCCGTACGCGGGCAGCTACGACTCGGGCCAGACCAGCCGCACTTGGGAACAGAACGTGCTGTGGCCCTTCTACCAGAAGTTCCGGGCCCGGATGGACGCGGCCGGCTGGCAGGACAAGCCCGCCTTCGTCGAACCGAACCTCTTCTGGAACGCCAACATCGACTCCCAGAAGCAGGTGGGCGGACTGCTCGACGCGGGCACGCTGGGCCCGCGCTACGTGTTCAACACGCACTTCTACGACCAGAAGGCCATCTCCGGGATCCTGATGTGGGGCAACGCCTCCGACGGGCAGTACTCGACGGACTTCGGGACGATCCGCGACCGGGCGTCGGCCGCGGGGACGGCCGCCGTGGTCAGCGAGTTCGGCCATCCGCTGTCCGGGACGGTGTCCGGCAAGGCGCCGACGGTCGACAAGGCGATGTACCAGGCCCTCGACTCCCGTCTGCCGGGTTCCGGTTGGTGGTCCAACCCGGCCTCCTCGGGCCCGGTGCTGTCCGGCAACCAGTGGCAGTGGGACGTCTACAACGGCCGCCACCACGAACTGATGAACGACAACGCCGACAAGGTGCAGACCTCCGGTGACGCCTGGAACGACGAGGACCTCTCCGCCGTGAAGCTCGACGACTCGGGTGTGGTGACGCTCCGTCAGGACGCCCGGCTCCTCGACCGCGTCTACCCGAGCGCCACCGCGGGCGCCACCCTCGCCTTCACCTACGAGGACCGCTCCCGCGACGGTTCCACGACCCTGACCTGGAACCCGGTGCCGAGTTCGCTGCCGAGCGTGTCCCAGTTGGTCGGCTCCGGCCAGTACGGGCTGCTGGTGTGGAAGTCGGGCAGCGGCTCGGCACCCACCGAACTGCACCTGCCCGCGTCCTTCCCCACGGCCACGACCACGGTCGTCTCCGACCTCGGTACGGTCTACGGCCCGCCCGCGTACACGTCCTCGACACCGGTCGGCGCGGCCCTCGAGCCGGGCGGCACGGGCAGCCGCCGACTGCTGCTCACCGACGCGGACTCCGGCGTCCTGCACTACGCGCTGGTGACCAACGGAGCGACGTCACCGTCGGCGAGCCTGCTCAGCGCGGCCAGGTCGGAGCTCGCGGCATGGGCGGCGGCGCACTTCTGACCGGGTGACTCGGGCGGGCGGCTGGCCGGGGATCTTCTCCGACACGTCCGCCCGAGGTTCGACGGCGGCCGTGCGACCCGCGTCCCGCATGCGGCCGTACGCGTAGACGCAACCGGCGAGCGTCAGGTCTTCACCGGGATGAGGAGCAGTACCGGCACAATCGTCAGGGCGCTGACCAGCGGGAACATCAGCCGGGCGCCGTAGCGGTCGGTGAGGGCGCCGGCCGGGACCCGGCCCAGTGAGCCGACCAGGACCGGCACGGCGACCAGCAGGGACTGGTCGGAGGAGCTCATGTGCAGCCGGTCGTCCAAGCTGCCGGCCAAGGGGGCGAGGAGGTTCCAGGCTCGGAAGGTGAGGATGAAGCCGAGCGTCGCCACCACCAGGTTGCGCCAGGCCGCGGCGGAGGGTCTGTCCCTGACGGACGGCTGATGGCTGGAGGGACCGGTCATGGGCGCGCTCCCGGCTTCGACGTGCGGACCCCGGGGCCGGCGGTGACTCGGACACGTCGCACCTCCGGCAACGACTCTCATGATCGGCCGCAGCCGTGGCATCCGCATCTCGGAACCCGCCCGGCCGGCACCGGACGGCAACGACGGCGCCGGACTTCGTCGTCCGGCGCCGTCGACGTCCATAGGGAGGTCAGCTCGTGGGCGTACCCGACCAGTCGGCCTGGACATGTCCGAGCCGCACCCGCTGCGGATGGTCACCGACGGAGACGGACGTGACCTTCTGCCCGGTCGCGAAGTCGATCGCCGTGACCTGGTCGGCGCCGCTCTCGGAGATGATGCAGTCCTTGCCGTCGCCGCTGACCGTGGCCCAGTACGGCTTGGACGCGGTGACCAGCGGTCCCTCCTGGAGGGTGGTGCGGTCGACGACCGTCGCGTAGTCGTCCATCGTGCCCGCGACGCACAGCTTGGTGCCCGCCGGGTTCATCGAAATCCCGTGGTGGCGCGAGTCGTTGACCCAGGTGGTGCGGTCCTCGCTGGTCGCCGGGTTCTTCGGCAGCGTCTTCACCCGGGTGATCTTGTCCGAGGCGACGTCGTACTCCAGGAAGCCGTTGAAGAAGGACACCTGGAAGTAGAGCTTGGACTCGTCCGGTGAGAAGACGGCCGGGCGGACGGCGTCGGAGAAGTTGGTCAGCCCGATGGCGTCCAGCCGGTCCCGCATGTCGATGATCTTCACTTGTTTGTACGTCGTCGCGTCCACGACCGTGATGTGCCGGTCGCCCTTCGTCCAGTCCCAGGCCGGGTCGTCGAGGGAGGTGTTGACGTCCCCGATGGCCATGTTCCAGATGTACTTGCCGTCCTTGGTGAAGATGTTCTCGTGCGGCTTGTCGCCGGTCGCGAACGAGCCCAGCTGCTTGCCGGTGTTGATGTCCAGCACATGCACGGTGTTCGCGGTCGAGGCGGACACCGCGACCCGGGTGCCGTCGGGGGAGACCGCCATGTGGTCGGAGCGGTAACCCGACACCGGGAAGCGCCAGTTGATGCTGCCGGTGGCGAGGTCGATCGAGACCACGTCGGCGAAGCTCGGCCGGGAGACCACCACCGACTTGCCGTCCGGGGTGGAGTACATGTCGTCCACGAACTGGTCGTGACCCTCGCCGACGCCGTTGCGGATCGCCATGAAGTAGATCCACTTGATCGGGTCCGCGTTGATCTCCGCCATCCGTGCGTCCTTGTCCGGGATGACGTTGATCCGGCCGACCTTCGCGAAGTCTCCGGTGGACTTGATGACGTCCGCGGTGCCGTCCCAGTTGTTGCCGACGAACATCACCTCGCGCAGGGCGGCGGCGGAGGAGGAGTCCGTGGCGGCGCCGGCTGCGGTCGCGGCGGTGACGGTCAGGATGAGGGCGGCGGCTGCGGAGCAAAGGTGCCTGGGTCTGAAGGCAGGCATGAGTGCTCTCTCCTCTGCGGGTGGTGGCGTGGGCATGCCAAGGCGGAAGGCTGAATCCGAATCACTGAATCTGAACAGGAGCACGTTCAGACTGTTACTTACTGGAAAGTAAGGAAGAGGCGCCCTTCTCCACAAGACTGCGTACACGACAAAATTGACGGATCAGGCGACGGAGGAGGGTCAGTGGCGGGCAGGCTCAGGGCGCCGACCGGCCGGTACGGCGGCAAGACCGCTGCTCAGCGGCAGGCGGAGCGGCGCAGCAGATTCCTCGACGCCGCGCTCGAGCTGTTCGGCGCCGACCCCGGCTACCGGGCCACCACGGTCGCGGCCCTGAGCGAGGCCGCGGGTCTGTCCACCCGTCAGTTCTACGAGGAGTTCCGCACCCTCGAGGACGTGCTGGCCGCCCTGCATCTGCAGGTCAACGACTGGGCCGAGGAAGCCGTGTTGACCGCGTTCGCGGAGGCGCAGGGGCTGCCGCTCGCCGAGCGTGTCACGGCGATCTTCCGGGCCTACGCCGCGAACGTCACCGGCGATCCGCGCCGGATCAGGATCACCTTCGTCGAGATCATCGGCGTCAGCGCCAGGCTGGAGGAGCAGCGCCTGGCCCGCCGCTCCCGCTGGGTGGACCTCATCTGCGCCGAGGCCGAGTCGGCCGCCGCCAACGGAGAGGCGGCCTCCCGCGACTACCGCATCGCCGCGACCGCTTTCATCGGCAGCGTGAACGGCCTGCTCCACGACTGGAGCGCGGGCTGGGTGAACGCGACGCTGGACGAGGTGGTGGACGAACTGGTCCGGCAACTGCTGGCGATTCTGCGACCGCCGGGGTGGGCTGTGCCGGGCGAATGACGGGCGGGTGCGGTGCTTTCGGGGGAGCCGTCGCGATGTGGCCCGCCGTTCCCGCTCTGTGTCGCCTAGGGCGTTTCGTTTAGATCATCGGATCGTTGGTCTGGTGTGTCGTTGAGTGATGCGCAGTGGGCGCGGATCGAGCCGTTGCTCCCGGACCGG